>CAYVGO010000024.1:0-8271 GCA_964450725.1 uncultured Muribaculaceae bacterium | reverse complement strand
TCGATGGCAGTACCTATAGGTACTGTCACTCCAAACCTATAAGTTTGATGATACCAAACTTATAGGTTTAGCATCACCAAACTATTAAAGCAGAGTATGTCTAACCTTATAACGTTTCAGCAGGGTGCAGTTAAAGAGAATCTGTAATAGAGATATAACTTTGATAATATAGATGTGTCAGGTATTCAAGTAGAGATATTGCGTGCAATGTATGAACAATAAACCAACGCGAGTCCTTTCTTAGATAAAACATTGCACACAACGTCTCTACGTGGTTGCCGAAAGATTTCACCAAACTATTTCCTGTTCAGTATACTTACTCTTAATCAATAAAACTTATGAAAAAAGCAATCATCATCATTATAGTGCTGTGTTATATTACAGCATTGAAGGCACAGCAAAGAAGCATTGAAAGAATAGAGCGAATGCCTAAGTTTCCGCAGCCTTATCTTATGCGTCAGTGGAAACAGACTGCAATAGATTATGATAATTTTATATTCAACACCACCAAAGAGGGACTTCACCTTCCGCTTTCAAGGGTCTCACAAGAAGAGGGATTGAATTATCCTGATGTAGGGCATGTCTTTGTAGATACTTACGTAGGACAAAAGAATCACCTCAACGTGTCGGAGGCTATTAATGTCATGCCTGCAATAGTGGGAGCCTCTTTGGTAGGCGTCAATAAAAGCAACCACCTTCAGGAGAATTGGGTCAAAAGGGTGAAAAACTACTTTAACCTCAAAAACAACCAAAGGGTATACCTTAACAACTTTTCATCGTCAACAGGTAATGATTGGTGGTATGAGGTGATGCCGAACCTATTCTTTATACAACTTTATACACTCTACCCCAACATAGACGCAGACTTTGGTTCTCAACTGACGATGTTGGCAGACCGTCAATTAGAAGTAGTGAAGGGATTGGGTGGAAAAGATTACCCTTGGACGGCTCCTACCATGAACTACCGTGCTTACAATCTTCTGACAGGTAAACCGAATACTACCAGTGTACCCGAACCGGAAGCCGCAGGGTCTATCGCATGGATACTTTATCAAACATACTTAAAGACCCAAGAGGTAAAGTATTTAAAGGGTGCTGAGTTGGCCATGGATTTCCTTCAGGGATGGACAAAGAATCCCTCTTATGAAATACAACTCCCTTACGGAATAGCGGCGGCTGCACGTATGAATGCTACAGAGGGTACAAACTATGACTTACAGAAGTTCTTAGATTGGACGTTTTCTTCGGGCAGAGGTACGTTGAGAGGGTGGGGGACTATTGTAGGAAAATGGGGAGAGTATGATGTGTCGGGACTTATTGGAGAAGCCAATGATAAAGGAAATGACTACGCTTTTTCCATGAACGGATTTCAGCATGCAGCGGCATTAGTACCTGTCGTAAAGTATGATAAACGCTATGCACGTGCCATAGCCAAGTGGGTATTGAACCTTGCTAACGCAAGCCGACTCTTTTACCCTGATGTATTGCCGCAAGACCATCAACAACCTGCTTCTGCCGAATGGTCTAAACAATATGATACGCAGGCGTGTATTCCTTTTGAGTCTTTGAAACAAACATGGAACGGTAAAGTGCCTTTTGCTATGGGTGATGCGGTCAAAGGAGGGTGGGCTTCGACAGACTTGTCGCTTTACAGCGGTTCAAGTGTAGGCTACTTAGCGGCTCTGCTGGCTGAGACGAACGTAGAGGGAATACTTCAAATTGACTTGAATGTTACCGACTTTAACGGCAATAACCAATACCCTCAGTACTTATATTATAATCCTACCGAGATAGAACAAACGGTCAATATAGAAGTAGGAGCAGTGCCTGTAGATTTGTATGACGCTGTTACTGAAACAGTCATTTTATCGAACGTAACAGGAAGTACAAGTTTTACTATCCCGTCTGATAAGGCTCGGCTATTGGTCATGTATCCTACAGACGCAGTAATAGAGACTTCCGGAAGAATAAGAAAGGTAACTGGTGGAGCAGTGGTTGATTATCACTATGGTTATCAATATGACAGTCCGGTAAGAATAAAGTCTCTCTCTTCAGATAAAACAGCAGTGGAAAGCGGGACTTCGGTGCAGGTTTACGGATTACTTGAAAATGCAACAGAGAGTAAGTTAATAGAATGGTTGGTCAACGGAACTAAGGTCGAGGGTGTAACGGCTTTGGAGTGGTCATGGACTGCTCCGCAACCAAGCGGAGTATATTCTATTACAATGCAAGTAACCGATAACGCAACTACCGTTATAAGTCCCCCGTTAGACATTACTGTAGTACCCGAAGGCATGAAGACACCGGTAATACGTTCTATCGAACCCAAAGACATTAAAGTATATGCTTTAGGAAGTAAGTTAAACATGACTGCCGATGTAGATTTGTTTCAAAGTACGGTCTTGTGGAATGTATCGGGGGGAACATTGACGGACGAACAGACACTGACACCCAATTGGACACTACCGTACTTATCAGGTATTTATGACATTACCCTTACCCTCACCAATTCATTGGCTACCGTAACACAAACCTTGCAGTTATTAGTCAAAGATAGCACAGACGAAGGGAAAGGGACAGAACCACTGATTTATTACCCTTTTGACGGTAATACAGATAACAAAGTCTCATCGTCATATCATGCAAAGGGTGTAGATATTACTAAGGCTGACGATAAACGTGGTATGTCGGGCATGGCTTACCGCTTACCCTCTTCTTCAAGTTATATTTACACCGAACATCATCAAGACCTTAATTTTACGGAGGCTGTTGCTATAAGTCTATGGATAGCACCTGATGTGTTGCCCAATTACGAACAGTTTCTCATTTCGCACGGTAGCTGGGAAGAACGCTATAAACTCTCTGTTACTCCCGAAAAAAAAGTACGCTGGACTTTGAAGACTACAGACAATGTAGTTGATGTTGACGACCCTACACCGCTAACCGTCGGTACTTTTGTACATTACACGGCGCAATACACAGGACATTCCTTAGAGTTATACAGAAACGGAGTATTGGTCGGTTATAAACCATTGACAGGTAAAATCAATACTACTCAGAAGGCATTGACTATAGGGCGCAAAGAGCCTTTGGAGAGTAATTACGCTTTTAGTGGGATTGTGGACGAAGTACGTCTTTACAATAAGGCATTACCCGTAAAACTTATTGCCAACCTGCCGTCGATGTTTGAACTATCTACAGGCATTACTCAACAGCCAACCTCAGACATTCGTATTTATCCTAATCCGTTTTCCCAAAGTTTTGTGATTCAAAGTACTGCTATGTTCGACAATGCAGAAGTTTCTATCTTCAACACACAAGGTACTGTAGTCTGGCAACAAAAGAATATCACTGCCACTACACAGATTACTCCCGTTGGGCTTAAAAGTGGGTTGTACTTCTTGCAAATCTCTTCTCCAACACTCAAAACAACCACCGCAATGCTCTACAAACAGTAGACTTTGATGGATAGGATTTGAAAAGATTAGTATATAAACTGACCGTACTGGCTTAGAATGGTCAGTTTTTTAGTTAAGGAAGGTTCTACATGACCCACCACCTGAGCATCAATGCCGAAGTGCTGAGCAATGTTGATTACTTGAGAGGCATAAGCCTCCGGAAGGTAGAGTTCCATACGGTGTCCCATATTGAAAACCTTGTACATTTCCTGCCAATCGGTCTTAGACTCTTGTTGAATAATCTTGAATAGAGGAGGGACAGGTAGTAAATTGTCCTTTACAACGTGCAGGTTATCTAAAAAATGTAGTACCTTGGTTTGACCCCCTCCGGAACAGTGAATCATGCCATGTACGTAAGGTCTTATTTCTGTAAGTACTTGTTTAATCACAGGAGCATACGTACGTGTGGGAGATAAAACCAACTTTCCGACCGTAGTATTTTCAACCTTATCTGTCAATTGGTAACTTCCCGAATAAGCCAAGAGTTTGTTAATCCCGTTGTCATAACTTTCAGGATAATGGTCAGCGATATCTTTACAAAAAACATCATGTCTGGCAGAGGTCAAACCATTACTTCCCATTCCGCTGTTATATTTATTCTCATAAGTTGCTTGTCCGTAAGAGGCTAAACCTACAATCACATCTCCTGCTTGAATCTTAGCATTGTCAATCACGTCTGCGAGTTTCACACGAGCAGTAACAGTACTGTCAATAATAATGGTTCTTACCAAGTCTCCCACATCGGCAGTCTCCCCTCCGGTTAGAGTAATGTTGACTCCCAACTTACGCATCTCTTCACAAAAAGCTTCCGTTCCTTCAATCACCGCTTTTACTACCTCTCCCGGAATCAACCTTTTATTACGTCCTATGGTGGAAGATAACAAGATGTTATCTGTAATTCCCACACACAATAAGTCGTCAGTATTCATTACAACAGCATCTTGTGCCACATCTTTCCAGACAGATAAATCACCCGTTTCTTTCCAATAAGTGTAGGCTAACGACGACTTTGTACCAGCTCCGTCAGCATGCATAACAATTCCGTAATCAGCATTACCTGAAAGTATATCAGGAACAATCTTACAAAACGCCTTCGGACAAAGACCTTTGTCCATCTTGGCTATAGCATGATGTACATCTTCTTTACTTGCCGATACTCCGCGTTGTTGATAACGTTCGTTACTCATAACTCATTACTTAAAAGAATAAAAAAGGTGGCACTAATAGCCACCCCTTTCCCATTAAAATTTTAAATTCTTATGTCCTATTACTTTAGTCATTCAAAGAAAAACGATAGAACGCTGTAACTTTTACTGATGCGTCAACAGATTTTAAATAATCTGCAACGGTCTCATTCTTTTCGGCCTTAATATAAGTTTGCGATAACAAGGTACTTTCTTTAAAGAACTTTTGTAACTTACCTTCCGCAATCTTTTCTATCATATTTTCAGGTTTTCCGTCTAATTTCGCTTGCTCTCTTCCGATTTTCAATTCATTCTCACGTAGTTCTGCCGGACAATCTTCACTGCTGATTGACACCGGATTCATTGCTGCTATCTGCATCGCAATATTTCTCGCTGCTGTAGCATCAATCACTTTACTAAAAGCCACCAATGTCGCTACTTTTCCATTTCCGTGGTTATAACCCGCAAGCATTTCCCCTTGTAATTTTCCATAAAATGGAATTTGATGCTTTTCACCTGTTTTTCCAGTCTGCTCTGTCAATAAGCCTTCTACGGTATTTCCCTCAACAGACAATGTCATTAATGCTTGTAGATTTTCAGGTAATTTAGATAATGCAACATCATTTACTTTTTGAGCAAACTTCTTAAACTCGTCATTTTTTGCAACAAAGTCTGTTTCACAACCAATACAAAGTAAAACCCCGGTTTTACCGTCTTGGGTAACATGTGCTTCAACAGTACCTTCTTTAGTCTCTCTATCGGCACGCTTTGCGGCTACTAATTTTCCTTTTTCTCTGATGATTTCTTGTGCTCTGTCAAAATCTCCACCTGCCTCAGACAATGCGTTTTTACAATCCATCATTCCTGCTCCTGTCATTTGACGTAACTTTTGTACATCAGACGCTTTTATTTCTGCCATATCTCTATTATGCTTAATGATTATTCTTCTTTTACAACTTTGGCTTTACGAGTACGAGGACGTGCATCTTTTTTATCTTGCTTTGCTACAGAATCACCTTGTTCTCCTACTTCTTTTTCTTCTCTTGCTTTCTCATTCTTACGCTCTTCGTAACCTTCCATAATCGCCCCTCCGATAACGTCTAAAACCAAAGATATTGATTTTGTAGCATCGTCATTAGCAGGAATAACAAAGTCAATATTTGCAGGATTACAACAAGTGTCTACCATTGCAATAACCGGTATTCCTAATCGGTTCGCTTCAGCAACAGCATTAGCCTCTTTTTGTACGTCAATAACGAAAATTGCAGAAGGTAATCGCGTTAAATCAGCAATACTACCCAAGTTTTTCTCCAATTTTGCACGTTGACGTGTTATTTGCAGTTTTTCTCTTTTGGATAATGTGGCAAATGTACCATCTGTTGACATTTTGTCTATGGAAGACATTTTCTTCACTGATTTGCGAATAGTAGGGAAGTTGGTTAACATACCACCTGGCCAACGTTCAGTAACGTAAGGCATATTTAATGCACTCACTTTTTCTGCTACCACTTCTTTTGCTTGCTTTTTTGTAGCAACAAAAAGAATTTTACGTCCTGATTTGGCTAATTGCTTACATACGGAGGCTGCCTCTTCTAACTTTATGGCAGTTTTATGTAAGTCTATAATGTGAATACCGTTTTTCTCCATAAAAATATACGGAGCCATTTTTGGATTCCACTTTCTTTTTAGGTGACCGAAATGTACTCCGGCATCTAATAATTGTTCAAATGTAACTTTTGTCATTTTAATTTAGTTTTTAAATAAAAATCTCTTCTTCAATAGTATAGTAGCATAAAGGTCTATACTATTTTTTCGCAGCAACAGCAATACAAAAGTAGAAAAATGTCTCTTGTATTTATAAAACCGTTGCTGTGCAACAATATAAAAATATTAACGTTTGCTGAATTGGAATCTGCGACGAGCGCCGGGACGACCGGGTTTCTTACGTTCAACCTCACGTGAATCTCTGGTCAATAAACCTTCTGATTTTAATAAAGGTCTGTAAGTTGTCTCATCAATTTGGCATAATGCTCTGGAAATAGCTAATCGCAATGCTTCTGCTTGGCCGGTAATTCCACCGCCATTCAGATTTACTTTTACATCATATCTTCCGATTGTAGAAGTAATGGCGAAAGGCTGATTTACTACGTATTGAAGGGTTCCTAAGGGAAAGTATTGATTTAATTCCTTGTTATTCACAAGAATTTTTCCATCTCCTTCTTTCAAATATATTCGGGCGATTGCTGCTTTTCTTCGTCCTATAGTATGAATTGTATTCTGCATGTAACTGATTTATTATAGAATAAATAACTTTTAATTAACGGATTTCGTCAACTTTTACAACTTTGGGCTGTTGAGCAACGTGAGGATGTACATCACCAATGTAAACATATAAATTACGAAACATTTCTGCTCCTAATTTATTTTTAGGCAACATTCCTTTCACTGCTTTTTCAACAATTGCGGTAGGTTTACGTTGCAATAATTCTTTGGGAGTTGTAAACCGCTGTCCTCCTGGATACCCAGTGTGACGAACGTACTCTTTTTGTGCCATTTTTTTACCGGTAAATTTAATTTTTTCGGCATTAATAATAATGACATTATCACCACAATCCACATGAGGAGTAAAGTTGGGTTTGTTTTTTCCTCGTAACATGTAGGCTACCGTACTGGCAAGACGACCTACTACTAAATCTGTAGCATCAATAACAACCCACTCTTTGTTTACGGTATTTTTATTTGCCGATATTGTTTTATAACTTAATGTGTCCACAATAAATAATGTTTATCAAAGTAAATAATTTTGAGGGTGCAAAGGTAGTAGTTTTTCTTAATATAAAAAATTATTTGACAGTATTTCTGTTTTTTGCTTCTTTGAAAGTGTTGCCTTGTACCTTAATAGTCAACTCTTTAAAGGGAAATCACTTTCTATGGCGTAAGAATAAGATTGTGTATTTAGATAAAAAAGATTACCTTTGCACGCACTAAAAATAATTTTTCACTATGATGGACTTCAAAAAAAGTAAAGCACCACTAAGTACAGTTACCCGTAATTTGGATGATATTGAAAATCCTACAGGGAATCTTTATGAAAGTCTCATGATTATAGCCAAACGTTCTAACCAGATTTCTGCTGAAATGAAGCAGGAACTGTCTCGTAAGTTGGAAGACTTTTTACATTACACCGATACTTTGGAGGAAGTTTTTGAGAATAAAGAGCAAATTGAAATTTCTCGATTCTATGAGCGGTTGTCAAAGCCTACTCTTATAGCGGTGCAAGAGTTTTTAGACAGTAAAATTTACTATCGTCAAAGCGGTTCGGCTGCAAATCCTTCAGAGGTTGCAGTAACTCCTTCACCATCTACTACAAGTAAAAGAACCAAAAAGGAAAACAACTAATTTTCTACCTGTATGTTGTCAGGTAAACGTTTTATTTTAGGAATTACAGGAAGCATTGCTGCGTATAAGGCGGCAATGTTTGTTCGTTTTTTAGTCAAGAGCGGTGCAGAAGTTAAAATTGTCATGACTCAACATGCCAAAGATTTTATTACGCCTTTGACCTTAGCAACACTCTCAAAAAATCCGATTTTGGTTGATTTCTATAACCCTGAAAATGGAGATTGGAATAG
>CAYVGO010000023.1:0-33018 GCA_964450725.1 uncultured Muribaculaceae bacterium | reverse complement strand
AAACGACCCTGCTTTACATTGAATATATCCGCCATGGTGAGTTGTTGTCATCTCTCTCCTGCGGGTGTTAATCGACAGTACGGCCGCAGATGCCGCCATGCGGGCAGGGAGAAATATGTCGTCAGACATTCCGATAGTTAACGACAGTTGCTCTACATGATTGAGGGTAAATCGTCCGATGTCCGTTTGTCCGCTCTGTAAGTCGTTAATGGCTACGCCATCGTAAGCCACCACCGTATGCTGTACTCCCATGTTTCTTACAGAGACAGTCTTTAATCCGCCAATACCACCGTAATCTTTTACCGCCACGCCGGAAAACAGTTTGACAGCATCAGCGACCTCAAAAAGCCCGTAGCGTTTAAAGTCTGTATTTGTAGTGATTTGCAGAGGGCTTGACGAGTTTACGGTCTGCGTTTTGATGTTATGAGTAATGCCGGCTTGCTGTATGTCATACATCTTTACGCTGTCCTGAGTATCGGCAGCAGACAGAACGTAAGGCATCCCGACGATAATGCTGTATAACAACCATCGACGGACTGTAAAGCCATTGAATAGAGTAAACGAAAATAACATAATCCGGCACTGTAAAACCTCATCCCCACGAAGGTTTTAAATGAATAATTACATCGGCAGGTCTTCTGACTTATCTTCCTTACAACATTCCTTCCCGTCTCATGACAGTGGAATAAGATTTGTTTAAGTTTGTAATGCGATTGTGCTTTACATTAAGAATTACAGCAGCGGGTCTGTTCAGGACTTACACCTGATTCCCTTTTTCATCACCGATATTGCACATACCGATAACTCCAATGCGGCGGCAAAGGTAGTACTTTTTTTAGAACTGCACACTATCAAGAGGTAGATTTTGAATTTACGCTTCATCGGAGTTACACACTATCGGTGATGTAGAAGTCTTAATATCACATTTCGGTCAGCCATTCGTACTTAAGAAAAAAGTATTACCTTTGTTACATCTAATTAATACCATTACGTTATGAAGCATCCTAAAATCTTTGTTTTAGATACCAATGTTATCCTTTATGACTATCAGTGTATCTACAATTTCCAAGACAATAATATCGTTATTCCGATCACCGTTTTAGAGGAGTTGGATAAGTTCAAGAAAGGAAATGAGCAAATCAACTACAACGCCCGTGAGTTTGTACGTATTATAGACAGATTGTCAGGCAATCAAATGTTTAAGGAAGGAGTTCCTTTAGGTAAAGGTTTAGGGCGACTTTCGGTAGCATTGTATAAACCCTTTCCGCAAGAGATTCAAGACACCTTGGGAGAGATGATTCCTGACCACCGAATATTAGCAACAGCCTACTTTATTAAACATCAACATCCCGATAAGGTTACGGCATTGGTTACAAAAGACGTAAACCTTCGATTGAAGGCAAAAGCGTTTTCTGTTGATGCGCAAGACTATTTGTCAGGCCGCGTGAAAGATGTAGATCTTTTATCGAAAAACATCGTAACGCTTACAGATATAACCGACGAACAAATCGCCGCTCTGTATAATAAAAGCGGCAGTTTAAAGTTCCCCAAACCCGCTATGGAGCCACGTGCTAATCAGTTCTTCAAGTTACAAGGCACTCGCTCGTCGGCACTGACACGTTATAAAACATCAGATCAATCATTACACTTGTCACAAAAGCAACGTATTTACGGAATAGAACCGCGTAATGTAGAGCAGACGTTTGCTTTAGACATACTGTTAGACCCTTCGATAAAACTTGCCGCATTGACCGGAGGTTCGGGTACCGGTAAAACGCTGTTAGCACTTGCTGCCGCTTTGTATCAGGAAAATGATTATGACGATATATTATTGTCGCGCCCTGTGATACCGCTGCAAAATCAGGATATGGGATTCTTACCCGGTAATATCAAAGACAAATTATCGCCCTACATGCTACCGCTGTTTGATAACCTGACCGTTATTAAGAATGCCGTAAAACCTACCTCCAAAGAGTTACAACATATTTTGGACATGGAGAGAGAAGAGCGTCTGAATATCACTCCATTGGCATACATCAGAGGTCGCAGTTTATCTAATACATTCTTTATTATTGATGAGGCTCAGAATTTAACTCCGCATGAAGTTAAAACCATCATTACAAGAGCCGGCGAGAATACAAAAATGATATTTACGGGTGATGTTTATCAAATAGATTCTCCGTATTTAGATGTTCACTCAAACGGACTAACCCATTTATGTGAGAAAATGCAAGGAGAATCGTTGTTTGCTCATGTCAACTTAGTGAAGGGCGAACGTAGTCAGTTGGCAGAAATAGCAAGTAATAAGTTGTAGGGATTATATGAATTTAAAGTTGACCTATATTCTTCATTGCATTAATGCGTTTGCAGAAAGACATAGATTATCTGTGAAGCAGTCTTACAGTTACTTAAAGCAGTATCAAGGTCTTGCATTCTTGGATGAGTGTTATGAGGTAGAACATCAACTTTCTATGAATGATACTCTTGATGATTTGACAGTTATTTGTAAGAGAAATGGAGGAGATTTGTCATGAAGTTATATCATGGGTCAAATGTAGAGATTCATAGTATAAACTTGTCATTATGTCAGCCTTATAAAGATTTTGGTCAAGGATTCTATTTAACAGACCTTTATAGTCAGGCTGAATTGATGGCAAAAAGAAAGGTAAAAATCATGGATGTCGGACAACCGACTGTTATGAGTTATTTTTTTGATGAACGCTTACTGAGTGATTGTAATTTAAAAATAAAACTCTTTCCACATCCTTCAGAGGAATGGGCATTATTCATACTGGAGAACAGGAGAGTGAACCGAAATTTAGAAGATAATTTTGATATTGTCGTGGGACTTGTAGCCAATGACGGCGTAGCCTTTCAATTGGAGAGGTATGTGAAAGGAATAATCCCATTAACGGTATTAGTAGAAGAATTAACCTTCAAGCAAATGAATAATCAATACTTTTTCGGTACGGAATGTGCGATAAAACTATTACACAAAATATGAATGCTCATCAGTTATTTTTATTGGAATCTCTGACGGAACAGTTAGTTGTTTTGACAATGAAGGATTATCAAGTTTCGCTGCTTGCGGCTATTGATAAGGTTTATTCTTCTCGTTGGTACGAGAAAATTTTAGATGAAGAAACCGGCTTACTTTGTCGAAGTGCTCTTTATCATTACGAACACATAAAAAAAGATCTATAGCGTTTTGAAGTATTTTTGGTTAATAATATTTTTAGTTACGGTAAATACAGGCTTTGGAAACTTCATTTGCCGACCCGATAAGGTTTTTGATACACATTTAAAGAGTGTACAAATCCGCCGTTCGGGAGCCGAATTGTCTGATCCTACAATAAAGTTGGGTAGCGGAGAAATGTTACAGATTACTTTCGATGATTTGATGGAGACACAAAGATTATTTAAATACAAAGTAATTCACTGTGATGCAGACTGGGTTCCCGACAATTTACCCAATAGTTTTTATATTGAAGGGAGTGATGAAGGATATATTGAACTTACCGGAGAGTCTTTTAATACCCTGACGTTTTACAAGCACTACGAATTTCAGTTTCCTAATTCCGAAATATCGGTCAAAATATCAGGAAACTATTTAATACAAGTTTACGACCGATATGACTATGACTTTGAAAACATGCTTTGCCAACTCTCATTTTCGGTATATGAACCTTTGGCACAACTGAAAATCGGAGTAGAAAAAACACCCATTTCTTCTTATGGCGAATGTTATCAGGAGTTAAGCATGTCATTGGCTTACAATCAACTCAAAGTCATTAATCCTCAACAAGAGATTAAGATTAAAGTAGAGCAAAACAATTGTCGATTGGATAATGCCTCTCCCGTACCTGTATTTATTACCTCCGACGGTGTTGATTACAAGCGGTTAGGAAATAATCGTTATCCTGTCGGTGGAGAGTATAGAACGTTTGACATCCGAAATCTACGTCATAAAACACAGCGTGTACGTCAAATCTTGCATAGAGATAAGCAATGGCAAGTATTTGTAGAAGAAGATAAGCCTTATCAACAATACATATATTATCCGGACATTAATGGAAAATATGTTATACAGCAAACCGATTACGATAACAGTAGTCAAGAAGAAGGTGATTATGCCAATGTACATTTTACGTTACAAACTTTAGAACCCTTTAATGGTACGGTATATATTTTTGGCGAATTGACAGGTTGGTCTTTACGCAATGAGTACGCGTTGCCATATAATGAATTGAGAGGTACGTATGAAATTGCATTACTTTTAAAACAAGGACTTTATAACTATACTTATGTATTGATAAGCGACGATGGGAAAATTGTTTGGAACGGTATTGACAAGTGTTCTCAAGAAAGTGAGAATCAATATGGAGTTTATACTTATTATAAGTCAGCCACAGATAGATATGATAAATTAGTAGCAGTGGGATGGATAAAGTCAAGACAATAAAAAAAATATTAATTCTTAGTGTAATACTGTATGTTTACGCATGCTCAACGCAAAAAAATACGCAAATGAGCCGAGGTTATCATACAACAACGTCTTATTTCAATGTTTATTTTAATGCCAATCAATACTTAAAGGAAGGGATTAAACAGACAGACAAAACATTTGTAGATAATTTTAGTAAAATATTGCCTGTCTTTAATTTTTCCGAGAATGGTTACAGTGCTATTGCCGAGGAAAATTGGAACAAAACCATTGAAAAATGCCAAAAAACAATCATCAAACATTCTATAAGAGCAAAACCTGAACTTCCGAAAGGTCGTAAATTGACGAAAGAAGAGCAGGCATTTTTTGCACAAAAAGAGTTTGTTCGTTATGTCAAAGACGCTTACTTGTCGATGGGTATTGCTCATACTTTCAAGCAGGAATATGAGATGGCGATTTTGGCTTTTGAAAAAATCACTCTTGACTTTCCAAAAGAACCGGTGGCTGTAGATGCAAAATTGTGGTTAGCCGTTATTCATTTAAAAGAAGAAGAGCCTGTAAAAGCTCAAGGCATTATTGACCCTTTGGAAAATGATAAAAACTTAACTCCGCAACAACAAGTATTCTTGAAAAAGATTATCACAGAGTTGGCTATTTACAATCAGCAATACTTACGTGCATCAACGGTTCTGCAATCAATAATTCCACAAATAAAAGATAAAAATGAAAGGACAAGATGCAGATTTATTTTAGGACAACTCTATGAATCTTTGCATTATGACAAGAATGCTATAGAACAATATAACGATGTAATTAAAAATGGGGTGAATTATGATTTGCGATTTTTTGCAACGCTACAAAAATTATTACTTGAAGCAAAGAGTGGTAAAAACCTACAAAAAGATTTACAGAAGTTACTTAATGACGATAAAAATATTGATTACTATAATCGTATTTATTACGGTTTAGGAAAAATTGAGGAGGAAAACAAGCAATACGATAAAGCGATAGATTATTATAAACTATCGGTAGGAACAGAAAAAAAGAATTCCGACATTCAAGCCAAATCTTATTTAAAGTTGGCGGAAATTTATGAGTTTCAAAAAGGTGAATATCTTTTAGCGCAAGCCTATTACGATACAACCACAAAATATTTACCTCCGTCAGATACATTATATGCTCAAGTTTCTCTTAAGGCTAAAAATTTAGATAAACTTGCTCAACAATTAAAGACAATTTTATTACAGGACAGTTTGTTGAGAGTTAGTAAATTGTCTATCCAAGAACAAAAAGCATGGGCTGAAAGTGTTGTAAAAAGTCAAAAAGAAAATAGTAGTACGACATCTTCAACGTTGAGCACCACAAGCAAATGGTATTTTTATAATCCCACTATTCGGCAACAAGGCTATAAAACTTTTAAAGAACAGTGGGGAGAAAGAGCATTGCAAGATAATTGGCGGACGCAAAGTGGAGGAAGTAGCAGCAATGTGCAAAATTCTAAAAGTACCACTCCTGAAAAAAGTCAAACTGATATTATTGGAGAACTTTTACAAACATTGCCTACAACGCCGGAAGCAAAAAAAGAGAGTGAACAAACTTTATGTAACGCATTATTCAACGCCGGAGAAATTTATATGTCTAATATGAATGATTATCCTGCAGCCATAAAACAATTTTTGAGAATTGATAAAGATTTTCCACAATTTGATAAAATAGTAGAAGTAAACTTTTATCTCTATCAAATGTACACATGGACGAGTCAACCTGAAAATGCAAACAAGCACAAAAACTTTTTAATTAACCATTATCCGGAACATCTTTTGACTAAGTATTGTGTAGATCCTAATTTTCTTTCTGGTTCACAACAAGTTGAAAAAGAAGCACAACAGCAATATGACCGTTGTATGACCTTGTATCATCAACAAAAATATGCAGACGTGGTATCTTCAGCAGATAATGCCATAGAAAAATATACAGATTTGCCCATAAAAAAGAATTTTGAATTATTACGAGCAATGGCGGTTGGAGGAGTAGAAGGGTTGAGTGGCATGTTGTCAGCCTTAGAACAAGTGTCTAAGAAATATAAAGATACGGAGATTGGAAATGAGGCAGATGAAAGATATAAGTCCCTAAAAAGTAGAGAATTGGCATTAATTGACGAACAAAAAAATGCTCCATTTTTACCCCCAATCAATCTTCAGGATACTACAGATCTACAGAATCAATACAGTGATAGAAATGAAAGTTATTATTTTGCTGTGGTTGTAGGTAAAGGAGCCGATATCAATCAATTAAAGTTCAATATTTTAGTTTTTCATGCAGATTTAAATGATGATATTTTACAAGTAGATAGTGAAATTGTGTCAGATGATTTACAAATTGTTTATGTAAAAACGTTTACCAACAAAAAAGAAGCCAATAGTTATTATCGTAAGGCTGCTAATAATCGTAATTTGTATGAAGATATTAAAACTCCGGCTTACACGGTGTTTACTATTTCAAAAAGTAATTTCGATATCTTTTTAAAAGATAAAACGTTATCAAGATACATGGTGTTTTTTAGAAAATTTATAGAAAATAAAGACGAATGAACAACAAAATTTCAATCACCGGAGATTTAGGAAGCGGTAAAAGTTCTGTATGCACTTTGTTGCAAAAAAAGTTAGATTATCCAATTGTATCCGTAGGAACAGTGCAACGGAAATTAGCCGCAGAGCATAACATGACGACAACTGAATTTAATCGGTATGTGGAAAAAAATCCTAACTTTGACAAGGAGTGTGATGATAGGCAGAGAAAAGAAGGATTATCAGATCTGCCGAAAATATTTGACTCACGTTTAGGGTGGTACTTTGTTCCACATTCGTTTAAAGTATATTTAGCAGTAGATTTGGAGGTTGCAACAGAACGTATTTTTAATGACGTACAACGAGTAAGTGAAACTTATCAAAGCAAAGAGGTTACTAAATCCAATATTTTAGAACGACGAAAAAGTGAAGTTGAACGCTTTAAAACTCAATATGGATTAAACATCAATGATTATAATAATTTTGACCTTGTTATTAATACATCATATCATCATATTGAAGAAGTTGTGAATGTCATTATTGATTGTTATCACAAATTCAATGCCGGAGAGCCATTCCAATCTAAATGGTGGTTGTAATTATGGAATTAAGAGCAATTAATTTAGTGAAGCAATACGGCAGCAGAACCGTAGTTAAAGAAGTTTCCGTCGAAGTCTCACAAGGCGAAATCGTAGGACTATTAGGTCCTAATGGTGCAGGTAAAACAACAACGTTTTATATGATTGCAGGCTTGATAAAGCCTAATGGAGGATCAATTTTTTTAGAAGATACAGAAATTACGAAGTTTCCGGTATATAAGCGTGCAAAATTAGGGGTAGGATATTTGGCTCAAGAGGCCTCAGTTTTCAGAAGATTGAGTGTAGAAAATAACATTCGGGCTGTATTGGAAATGACTAATTTTCCTAAATCACAACAGCGAGAAATTATGGAAGAACTAATCCAGGAGTTTCATTTGCAAAAAGTAAGAAAAAGTTTAGGAATACAGTTATCGGGAGGTGAAAGACGCAGAACAGAAATTGCAAGAGCACTTGCAGTAAAACCGAAATTTGTACTGCTTGATGAGCCTTTTGCGGGTGTTGATCCCATTGCGGTTGAAGATATACAGCAAATTGTTTATCAGTTAAAAGAAAAGAATATCGGAATTATTATCACCGACCACAACGTTCATGAAACATTATCCATTACAGACCGTGCTTACTTGTTATATAACGGTTCTATTCTAAAGCACGGTACTGCAGAAGAGTTGGCAGAAGATGAAGAAGTGCGGCGTAAATATTTAGGGACTAACTTTGTACTAAGAAAGCATAAGGACAAGAAATAACAAAAAAAACTCCAATAACTTTAAATTATCAGAGTTTTTTTTGAAGTGGTGACTCCCGGAATCGAACCGGGGACACAAGGATTTTCAGTCCTTTGCTCTACCGACTGAGCTAAATCACCTTAGATTCGGCGGCAAAGGTATGGCTTTTTTTTCAAAACACCAAATCCTCACGGCTTAATTTTCTTGAATCGTAGGAATTTGGTATGTAATGAAAAAATATTTACCTTTGCCGAGTATATATCTTAGCATATTAATCAATTAAATATATAAATTATGTCAACAATTACATTTAAAGGAAACAAAGTGAACACTTGTGGAGAGTTACCTAAAGTTGGTACTCTTGCTCCGAACTTTGAGTTAGTGAAAAGTGATTTAAGTACAGTAAACTTGGCCGATTTAAAAGGTAAGAAAGTGCTGCTTAACATTTTTCCAAGTCTTGATACCGGAGTTTGTGCTGCATCTGTTCGTAAGTTCAACGTTGAAGTAGGGAAGTTACAGAATGTTGTAGCACTCTCTGTATCAAAAGACTTACCCTTCGCAATGGGTCGTTTTTGTGGAGCGGAAGGTATTAATAACATGGTTTCAGCATCCGGCTTTCGTTCGTCAAAGTTTTGCTCAGACTACGGTATTTTGATGACCGATGGTCCGTTATCAGGACTTTATGCTCGTGCGGTTGTGGTAATTGATGAAACAGGTAAGGTTGTTTATACCGAACTTGTTCCTGAAATAACACAAGAACCTAACTATGATAAAGCATTAGCAGCACTTTCATAGTACAATATGTAGTTCAATATTTTGGTTGTAAAAAATACTCTTGTGTGTTATTATCATGCAAGAGTATTTTATTTATATTTCTCTTTCGTAAGGCTATCATTAAAATTACCAACACATGAAATCATTCCACATCTATACTTGTAGTGTGCTTTTGTTCGTTATATTTTGCTTAGGCTGCGAGACTCAAAAAAAACTGCTGGAGTTAGGGAAACAACAAATTGAGTTGGGAATGTACGGTGAAGCGACAGAAACATTGCTGAAAGCGTTAGCCAAGAAAAAGAGTAATCTGGATGTACAGGTAACTCTGCGCAACACTATGACATTATACTTTGAGACGCAAAGCGAAAGGGTGAGCGAAGCCTATCAAACGAGAATGTATGATGCTGTGATTCAAAACTACAAGATTGTGGACAAATTACGACTTAGGGCAGAGAACTTGGGCGTGAAGGTAGATATTCCGGTGAAGATGGAGAAGTACTATTCAGACAGTAAGAATGCGGTGGTAGAGCAAAAGATTATAGAGGGAAATACAGCCTTGGAACGTAAGGATTATGACGCTGCTTTGAAAATCTTTCGATATGTCTTAGACTTGGAACCTAAAAATGAGATAGCGTTAGAGGGTGCGGTAATTGCAATCAACGAACCTCAGTACCAATCAGCACAAGCCTTATATGAGCAAGAACGTTATAGAAGTGCTTACGCGGTATTCAAAAGAATTACCGGTTACAAGAATGCCGCAGCATTAGCGAATATGGCTTTTGAGAAAGGACAAGCAATCTTCCTTTTTACGCCTGCCGATGTTAATAATCGCAGTTTTTGCGATGCCTTATATGACTACGTCTTACATAATAAAAATTCTCCGTTCCTCATTCCCTACTCCTATATTGAAAAACGCGAATGGCTACAATCATTAGGTTGTAACCACTATGACCTTGTCAACTTTACGAAAAGTACACCGGCTTTATTTGATGTGGGAAAAATTCATACGATAGCCGTGATAAGTCCTGTTGCATGGACTGTAAAAAGGGGTGTTTTAGAGCGGGAGCATAAAGAGGGATTTGAGATAGTAAAGGTAGAGAAAAAGGATAGGGAGGGTAAAAAGTACTATGTCAATGAACCACGCAGAGTACGTTATACTATTGTTATTACCAAAGCGCCGCAAGAGGTTTCTACGTTAGTCAATCTCAGGCTCATGACGGCTAAGAGCGGACAGATATATAGCAATAAAAACTATACAGAAACTGTTCTCGACCATGTAAAGTACATAGAATATGACGGTAAAATAAAATCCCTGAAAGCCGGATACTGGGGAAGCGGCAACAAGCGTGATAGCGTATTTGCCGACAGCCATCGACAGAACCGGGAAATACAGTCATTAGCCAATGCTCGCAGTGTATTTCAAAAGCCGGAAGATGAAGTCGTCGTACTGACACGACAACACTTACGGGAGATAGAAAAAGAACTCTCACAAATGACCTTAAAAGATTAACCCTATTTATCTGTTCATCTTATGACCTCCAAACATTTACTGCTCTCTGCCCTCTCTTTACTTATCCTGCTGGGCGGGTGCAGCAGTTACAAACTCAAGAAAGAATTAGAACGTAAAGCGGCTGCGGAAGCCTTGCGTCCGAGTTGGATAAAGAATGACAAAAGTATTGACAACGGTTATTTCTGGGGAGTGGGACAAAGCACCAAACGCCTTAACAGCATAGGAGAAGTTGACCACAAAGACAAGTGTAAGAAAGATGCGCTGACACAGATTGCCAATACCATCTCTGTGCAGGTCGATGCTCAGACCATGCTTGCTACGACATCAATATCGACCGCCATGCGACAAGACTTTCAACAGACCGTCAAACTGACATCACAGATAGACTTGGAGGGAGTAGAACTTGCCGACAGTTATGAAGATGAGTTTGCAGTCTTTGCCCGTTATAAACTCAACATTGCCGACTATCAGGCACAAAAGCAACGTAAGATTGAAGGGGCTGCTCAAAGGTCGTGTACGCAGATGATACAAGCACAGGATTACCGTAAGCAAAGTGATTACCGTAACGCAATAGTGTTCTATCTTAAGGCTATTGCGACCCTGTCATATTACTGGAAAGAGAATATACAAACCACCTGTAACCAGACTGTCATGAACCCTTTGACAGAGGCAGACAAGCAGCTGCGCGAAACATTACAGTCCATCGCTCTGCAACCCATTGAGAGTAGGGTAGAAGTAACTACGGGCTTCAACCTTTCCCCCGAATTTTCAGGCTTTACCGCTTTGTCTAATGTCGGAACGCCGCTCAACAATTTACCCTTGAAGTTTCAGGCAGACGGATTAATTCTGCCCGCAGTCAACGGAGTTACGCAAGGAGGTAAATGTACTTTTAATTTCAGAAGCCTTCCTTCACAAGCCAAAGTATCTACCATCACCGCCTCTCCGGATATGGCCATCATGATTCAGGAAGCGCAACTATCAGAAGATATGGCGACCTTTGCCCGCAGATACCAACTGCCGACCACTCAATTCCAGGTCGTTCGTACGCTGCCAAGAGTGCATTATTACACAGACAACCAAATGCTGAGCACCCTTGTATCAGAGCAAGTAAAGCAACAACTGGCAAAGAAAGAGGTAGAAGAAGGGACGAAGAACAACAGCATCACGACAGTAGAAATACTGACGGTAAAGAATGACCTTGCACGTCAGAACAACTACAATACGCAATCAGTAGCCGTGCGATTGACGTGGATAGATAAGAATAAGAAAAGAGTAGAGAGGAATGTAACGGTAACAGAGTCAGCCATGTCAGAAAAAGAAGTTACAGAAAAGGTCAGCGCCGCCATCACCAAAGAGATAAAAGGAAAAACAGCGGAAGAGATATACTTCTCGCTGTTTTAGATGTGCCCGGAACAAGACTCGAACTTGCACACCGTAACCGGCACTACCCCCTCAAAGTAGCGTGTCTACCAATTTCACCATCCGGGCTGTTCAAAAATCTGCCGCAAAGGTAGTAAAAAAAATCAATACAATGTATTGTCCCCTTAATTTATGGAGCCAAAGAGAGTAGAAGTAAAGTTTATCTATTTCTATTATTACGAGCGTATAACCCTCATTCATCAATAAGATATTGTAATTTAATCTGCTTTATCCCTTGTAACAATAATGAACAGTCTGCTGTTATTCGTCTGCGGTTTATGGATTTATAATAAATATACATCACAGTGGATAATCTCAGAAGATGAATGATTAACTAACAATAGTTAATCATTAACATACAGCAATGATATTTTTTCGTTATTGTTTGTTTTATACAGAATGTTTGCTACCTTTGCTGTCATGTTTAACCTTAATTTTACAATATTATGAGTAAAATCGTACACAACATTAAAGCACAGTTACATGAAAATGTTCTTACTGAAGACCCAAATGATTATGTTGCACGGGTAAGCAGTCAACGCTCTCTCTCCATCCAGGAGGTTTGCCAGAGCGCAACTACAAGAGGTGGAGCCGAGATTAACCCTATTGCTATGGAACATAGCATAAAACTCTTTTTCAAGGAGATGATGTTTCTTCTTTGCGACGGTTTTAGTATTAACACCGGTACTTTTTACGTTTCTCCGCACATCAAAGGAGTATTTAATAGTCCTACAGAACTCTTTAATCCGGAGAAGCACAGAGTAGTATTTGAGTTTCAGCAAGGAGCCGAATTACGCAAAGAGGCTGCTACTGTCAATGTAGATATATTAGGATTGGCAGAAGCAGGGCTTTACATTGCAGAAGTGATTGATGTAAAGAGCGGCAGCCTCAATGAGTACATGACCGTTAACCGTAACCTTAAAGTAAAAGGAAGCCGTCTTAAGATTGCCGGAGAAAGCCCCGATGTGGGTATTTACTTTATATCGGCAAGCGACGGCACGCGTACCAAACTGGATGCTACCGATATAGTCACTAACATGCCCAAGGAGTTAGTCATTGTAGTTCCCGAATTACCCGCCGGGCAATATCAAATTGAGGTTTGTACACAATACAGTTCAGGTAAAAACCTTAAGGAGCCCCGCAGTACTACCTTTGACCGTATGCTCACCATTAGTTGACCCGACTTGTGAGACCATCTCTCACCGCTCGGTGAGACGACTTCTCACCACTCGGTGAGAGAACGTCTCACCACCCGGTGAGAGGTCATCTCACCAAACGTTCCATCAATCTTTGAGAAAACAATATCTTATCAATCTATCATCCATTGTCCTTTTCTTTCCATGTCATCATTTACCGATAAAATAAACGAGTACATCATCACTCACCGTTTATTCTCGACTACAGATATACTGCTTGTAGCCGTAAGCGGAGGTGCAGACTCTATGGCACTCCTGCATTTTTTACATAATAGCGGTTACAAAGTCATTGTAGCACACTGTAACTTTAAGTTACGTAAAGGTGAGTCAGATTTAGACCAATTAGTCGTTACAAAGTATTGTAATAAGCATGATATTGAATGTCATGTACACGCCTTTGATACTCAAGCCTATCTTAAAGAGCAAAAATTGTCAGTACAATCGGCAGCCCGAGAACTCCGTTATCGGTGGTTTGAAGAACTCTACCACCAACATCATATCAGCAAAGTAGTAACAGCACATCATCTTAACGATAATGTGGAAACCATTATGATCAACCAGTTACGAGGAACAGGTATTGACGGATTATGCGGTATTCCACCCAAGACAGAGCGTCTTGCACGACCGTTTTTATGTGTTACGCAAAAAGCAATACGGAGTTATGTACAGCAACACCAAATCCCTTTCAGAGAAGACAACAGTAACTTTTCTGATTATTATCTTCGTAACTACATAAGGTTACACATCATTCCGTCATTAACCGACAGAAACAATTCTTTTTTGGAAACAATGAACAGTAATATTACTCATTTTAATTCGGTACGCTCCTTTGCCGACAGGAAAGCCTCTGAACTGTTTGAGAAAATGCTTACTACTGTCGGTAAAAAAATGATAGTACCCATACAATCTCTGCAATCGTTTGGACAAGGAGTAGATTATTTACTCTATTATTGGTTACAAAACTACAAGTTTCACTCACGCCAGATTCCCGACATTGTTGCTTCTTTTCAAAAAAGCGGTAGTAAATCGTTTTTCTCACTGACCCATAAACTGTTGAAAGATCGAGAGAATTTAATTCTTACACCCATAGAAGAGATAGAAGCCAATACAGTCATTGAACTTACGGAAGAGCCGCAGAAGTATACTTATCCCATTGATTTACAAGTTAAGATGCTATCGCATTCTACCATATCAAGAAACCCCAATACAGCAACCCTTGATTTCGACAAACTGCACTTTCCCCTTAAACTCAGACGGTGGCATAACGGCGACAGGTTCATTCCCTTCAATATGACCGGCTTTAAAAAGGTCAGTGATTTTCTGATTGACACTAAGGTTGATATGATTAAGAAAGAGAACACATGGGTAATCCTGTCGGGAGACGAGATTTGTTGGCTTGTAGGACACCGTGTTGACCATCGTTTTAGCGTAGATAAAGATACTGCCCGTGTTTTCGAAATTCGATTTACCGAATAGAAATAAAAAGAAAGTGAAACAGAATTGCTTCACTTTCTTGGACATCATGCTGATTGATTCTAGTTCGCGAGAGTTTAAACTCTCATAGCGTTCTTTAGCATTTCCTCAATGCTTCGGTTTTTTCTCTGTCGCTTCAAAGAAACTCTGCTCACGTTCAACCTGTCTTAAATGCTCTTCTTCCTCCGCAGTCAATGTTCTTGTATTTCCAACACCTATTCTGTATTGAGGTATGGGAGTAGGTTCTTCTGTATATAACAGCGGAAAGGCGGAAGGCACAGTAGTAAAGGTTAAGGTGTCAGATTGAATAGCTGCCAGTCCGGGATAGAGTGTTTTCGCAATGACGGTAACCTGTCCGGGCTTGGTGGTTGTACGAATCAGTGCCGGTGCCATTCCCCAAAGTGTATTGCGGGGGTTGTTGTCAATACGTTCGTCACTCAATAGTTCTCCTTCCCCCAGCACTTCAAAAACAATACGCTCTTTAGATAACCGCTTGATGTTACCCTGTGGGTCTGTAATGTTAGCAATCACTGTTACAACATCTCCACCATTAGCTTGAATCGGAATACCCTGATTGTCTAATACTAACTTGATGTTGGTAGAACGTTTAGAAGGCATTTTCTTGGTTGACACTATAACTTTACCATCTATCAGCCCTTCTGCCACAACAGATGCTTTTTCAGGTTTACGTCCTCTGTGTAGAGCTCTTACCTTAATGAAGGAATAAGCATCTTTAAAGATAAAGGGGTGATGTAAGATTCCTTGCCCCTGTAATTTATCCATCAATAGCGTGTCTTGTTCCCACAAGATTAATCTTACTTGGTCGGCATTGCTGTACACCACAATATCATCACCGGAGAAAGGAGTTAGTTCATTAGCGATATAAATCACAGGTCCCGACTCAGCAAGTGGTAGTTGCTGTTTAGGATTACGTTGAGACATGAACATAAAGTAAGAGTACTTTGGCTGACGGAATACGTCGGTCAATCCGCCATAAAAAGGGTCAGGATGGTAGCCACGCTGATGGTCAAACGAGTGCCACAGCGTACCACCGACATGCCCTCGTGCAGATTTGTAAAACTGGTCTAAACCCAGTGAGCATTCGTAATTCTTTTTGGCATAATGTTGAGCTTGTCTTAGTTGTGCACCTTCGCCCCAGTCTATGGCAGCCCGAGAGTAAGAGTTATGAGAGTTCCAATCGTCAACACAATCTCCAAACTCCCGTGTAAATCCTGATTTTCCTAATTTGCGGTAATACTCATCACTCTTGGGGGCTAAATAGAGTACGTCATACATTTCGCTGCCTTTACTGTGTTCGTCGCAAGCAACATAACATCCGGGAGCGGGGTACTCTTCATGAACAGTTTTGTAAGCATTGTGTGCAAAGGATTCAGGAAACTGGGTTTCATTTAATATCGGTTCCCAGAGTAAAACAGAGGGATGATTCCTGTCTCTGCGTACCATATTGCGAATGTCAGTATATACACGTTGCTCAAAGATAGGGTCGTTATTCCAGAATTGCCAGCCGGGTGTAGCCACAATCACGAATAACCCCAACTCATCACAAGCGTCCATAAAAGCAGGGTCTTGAGGATAATGTGCAGAGCGAATGATTCTCAAACCTGCATTGCGTAATAATAAAGCATCACGGTAGTGTAAATTGTTGGATAGAGCATTACCGATAAAGCCATAGTCTTGGTGGCGATTGGCTCCCATAAGTTTATCATCAAAGGCTACTCCGTTAATATATAAACCGTCAGCACCTTTGAATTCAACAGAACGTATTCCGATTCTGTTCATTTGAGCATCTACCAACTTTTTACCTACAAATATAGATGTCTTTACCATATATAAATTAGGGGTATCTGGATGCCACAATAGAGGGTTTTTCACCGTGATAGTGTTATTGAGTGTTGCTGCATTGTTCTGTGGTACAGTCAACTTACGGCTTGATTTGGAAATGAGTTTTCCTTGCATGTCAATAATGTCCTGCTCTATGGTAATACTCTCTTTTTGCTTTGTTGAGTTTTGTACTTGAGTTTTGATATTGACCATGGCAGATTTTTCACTGACCTTGTCATATGTTACAAATATTCCTCCGCCGGCAACAGTATTCACTTCATTAGCATTAGTGATATAGATAGGAGATGTGCCGATAAGCCAGCAATCTCTGTAGAGTCCGCCAAAATAGCAGAAGTCCAGTATGTATTGAGGTTTTCCGGGAGGATAGATAGGGTCGTCGCTGTTATCAATCATTACACTGATGAGCGCACTCTCTCCGGGCTTTACTCCTGCAGCAGTCAAATCAATAGTAATTGGTAGAAAGCCGCCAAAGTGCTCTTTTACTAATTGACCGTTGACATAATACTTACTTTTACCCATTGCTGCCTCAAAGTGTAATTTGTAGATTTTATCGGACTGATTGGGTAATGTAAATTGTTTTCTGTACCAAGCCACTCCTTGATAATTAGTGTTCCCGCTACCATGTGAGGGTACAAGTTCTACCGTGTGCGGCAAAGATACTACGTTCCAAGTTTTATCATTAAAGTTTATTGCCGCAGCGTTATCAATATCTCCTTTATAGAATCGCCATCCGACATTAAAGTTGTGTACGGTTCTTGGAGCACCCTCTACAGCGTAAAACCCGGCAGTTGAGAATTGTGGGTTACGATCGGCAAAGAGTGTGAAAAAAGTAAAAGTAGATAATGCTAAAGTAATCAGTAGTGTTTTCATATCAATAATTTTAGATTGGTTATTTAGAAGTCAGGATTACCGGAAATGCCTCCGGGTGTGATTCCGAAGTCATCATTTGGAGGTAATTGGCTGTTTTGAGAACTATTTAACTTAGAAGAATAAGTAACAATCTGTGGTATTTCGTTGTGAGTATAATCATCTTCCAAGTCACAGAAACGAGCTTGCTCTTTACGGAATCTTAGCCTTACAGTATCGGTAGCCCCATTACGATGTTTGGCTACAATAATTTCAGCGACACCTTGTGTAGGATTTCCTTCTTCATCTTCTGTCAATCCGTAGTATTCGGGTCGATGAATAAAGGTAACCAAATCTGCATCTTGCTCTATAGCGCCGGATTCTCGAAGATCACTTAACTGTGGACGTTTTGTTCCACCACGTGTTTCTACGGAACGGTTTAACTGTGATAATGCTAAAATCGGCACTCCAATTTCTTTTGCAATGGCTTTCAACGATCGAGAAATACTACTTACTTCCTGTTCCCTCATTCCTCGTGTTTCCGGAGGTCCGACCATTAATTGAAGATAGTCAATCACAATACATTCGATTTTATGAGTAGATCGCAATCTTCGTGCTTTAGAGCGAAATTCAAAGATAGAAAGTGCCGGTGTATCGTCTATAAACATTGGTGCTTGTGCCAGTGTTTGAATACATTGATTTAAATGTTTGTATTCATCTTTGGTTAACTTTCCGGTCTTCAATTTCTTAGAATCAATGTTAGATTCACTGACAAATAAGCGTGATACTAACTGTTCTGCACCCATCTCTAAGGAAAAAAAGGCTAAAGGAATCTTATGATGCACAGTCATATTTCTGGCCATACTTAACACGAATGCTGTTTTACCCATACTCGGACGTGCAGCTACAATAATCAAATCTCCGGGTTGCCAACCTAAAGTCAGTGTATCTAAGGTTTTAAATCCTGAGGCCACTCCACTTAATCCATCATCTCTTGCTCCGGCCTCTTCAATGAGTTTCATTACCTTATCTACCACAGTACTCATTGGCTGTGCCTCTTTTTTGATAGTACCTTCGGCTAATACAAAAAGGTCTTGCTGTGCTGTATCTAATAGTTCGGCGACATCAGTGGTACCTTCCAAAGCTGTTTTTTGTACTTTTCCGGTAATGCGGACTAACTCTCGCTGGATAAATTTATCTACAATTACTTTGGCATGCTCTCCCGCATGTGCCCCCGAACCTACTTGTAATGTTAAATGTGCTAAATAAGAGGAACCTCCAACGAAGTCTAACTTTTGACGGCGAGTGAGTTCTTCTGTTACCGTTAAAATGTCTATCGGTTTGAGTTGTTGAGAAAGATGCTGTAAGGTAGAAAATATCTCTTGGTGGGCTTCAATGGCAAAACTTTCAGGCTTTAAAATATCCAATAAGTCAATAATGATATTTTTTTCCAAAATGGCAGCACCCAATACCGCTTTTTCCAATTCTATAGACATCGGTAATTCTTTGTCATAGTATTGGGCTATGCTCTGTAAATCAATATCCTGTGATTTTTTGAATTGTTTCTTCATGGATTATTAACAGACTAAAAAAGGGACTGAATATCACAATTCAATCCCTTTTATTTTGATAAGAACAGGGATTAATTGTATCTGATTTTTCGTCCTATTCTTAGTAAAGTACTACGTTTTATACCATTTAGTTGACAAATTTTGGCAATGGATACTCCTGTTTTTTGAGAAATTCTACCTAATGTATCTCCTTTACGGACTGTCCAATGTCTTATTTTTTCAGCATCTTTAATATATTCAAAATTAGCCGCCGTAATATAGGTAGTCAGTAACTTGGCTTGACCTGTACTAAAGTCAATTACCTCTTCCGGATTAATCGGTGTCCCCAAATAACGCATTTCATAGTGTAAATGAGGACCGGTAGAGCGTCCCGTATTACCGCCAAGTCCAATTAATTCTCCGGCTTTAATTGTGTCATTGACATTGACAGAAATTTTACTTAAATGAGCATAAGTAGTTTCCAGTCCGTTGTAATGTCTTACAACAACAAATTTTCCATAACCTTTTCCCCGTAATGCTATCCTTACCATTCCGTCAAATGAACATTTGATAGAGTCTCCGGTTTGAAGTTTTACGTCTGTACCGTAATGATAGCGACCTCTGCGTAATCCGAAAGGAGAAGTTACTCTATTTAAAATCGGATGGACATAGCCACTCATATCTAAGGTTAAAGTATCTTTGGTATCTACTAATCTTATATTGTAGGGATTTACCAAATCATTACGCCATACTTCATTATACAATCTCGCAGCCGGAATGACAATACCATTGGAAAGAGTTATTTCCGGATATTGAAAAAAGGCACTGTCATTATCGGCTCTCACTTCAGTCAAATCTAACGGAAGTTCTTCTTCTTCCTCACTATGTTGAACACCGGCATAATCTGTAACATTTTCCTGCTCTATAGCGTATAAGTTAAGAGATAACACCAAGAAAACAACCGGTAGTATTGAAATTGACTTCATATAGGCTCTATTTTTGTAGTTTTTTTTGTTTCATTTGTAAAACGTCATAAGCAATAGGAGTAGCAATAAATATAGATGAATATGTTCCAACTAAAATACCGACAATAAGAGCAAAACTAAATCCTCGAATAACTTCTCCGCCAAAAATAAATATGGCTAATAACACAATTAATGTTGTACAGACTGTATTGACTGTACGAGACATTACACTGTTGATACTATTGTTAATGTTTTGATCTAATGGTGTTTTACTGTGTTCTTTCATGTTTTCACGTATTCTGTCAAATATAATTACGGTGTCATTGATAGAGTAACCTATAATTGTTAGAATTGCGGCAATAAAAGATTGGTCAATGTCCATACTCCATGGAGCTAATCCATGAAATAAAGAAAAAATACCGATAGTAACCATAGCATCATGTGCTAATGATATAACTCCTCCTAAAGCCCATTGGAATTTTTTAAATCGAATGGCTATGTAAATAAAGATGGCTAACAGTGCAAAAAATATTGCCATAGTTGCTCCATATTTTATATCTTCGGCTATAGCAGGACCTACTTCTTGAGCCGAAATAATACCGTAAATCACTTTATCCGTTGATTCAAATTCCGATTTAGTTAAAGGGTGGGCATAAAGCGGTAAAACAGCTTCATAAATAACATCTTGTACTATAGTTTCTGCATCAGGATCTGTAGAATTTAGTAAATAGTCAGTAACTATTCTTACTTGCTGACCTCCAGTTCCAAATTGTTTTACTTCTACAGAAGCACCTTTCTCGGTTGCCAACTTTTCACGTATCGCCGAACGTACATCATTGACACTTACAGGTTGGTCGAATCGAATATCATATACTCTACCACCTGAAAAATCAATTCCCCAACTAACACCGCGCACAAATAAAGATACAATAATAACCACCGTAAGTGTTATAGAGAAAATATAAGCTATTTTGCGACTTTTGATGTAGTTAAATTTTAAGTTGTCCAAAAAATGACGGGTTAATTTTCGGTCAAAATTAATCACTTTGTTACGATCTAATAGTGTGGTAAAGATTAATCTTGAAACTAAGATGCTACAGAAAAGAGAGGTTAAAATACCGATGATTAATGTAGTAGCAAAGCCTTGGATAGGACCGGAACCGAATAAGAATAAACAAATACCTGTAATTAAAGTTGTAGCATTACCGTCGATAATTGCAGAATAAGCATTTTTATAACCATCAGATACTGCTAATTTGACTCCTTTGCCTGCCAGTATCTCTTCTTTGATACGTTCATAAATAATCACATTAGCATCTACTGCCATACCCATCGTTAATACAATACCGGCAATTCCGGGTAATGTTAATACGGCTCCCAGAGAACAGAGTACGCCGATTAAAATAAAGATATTGATTAATAATGCGATATTTGCAACCAATCCTGCGCGATTATAGAAAAAGAACATGTATAGCAATACTAATCCAAAGGCTATGATAAACGAAAATAAACCTGAGTCAATAGACTCTTGTCCTAATGTTGGACCTACAATGGTAGACTGAACAATACGTACGGGAGCAGGTAATTTACCAGACTTTAATACGTTTGCTAAGTCATCTGCTTCTTCAATTGAAAAATTACCTGTAATTGAAGATACTCCTCCTTTAATTTCATTTTGTACTGTTGGGTAAGAGTAAACATAATCGTCTAAAACAATAGCAATAGATTTTCCGATATTATCAAATGTAATTTGTCCCCATTTGCTTGATCCGGTAGGATTCATAATCATAGAAACACTTGCCTGACCTTTGTTTTGGGGATTAAATTCTCTACGAGCGGTCTCTATCACTCCACCGTCTAATACTGCTTTTTTGCCCTTTAATGCAATAAGTTCATAATATTCTTTGGTCGTACCATTGGGTTCTAACTGTGCGGTTTTAGATTTTATAGACCATACAAAACGACAATCAGATGGGAACTCAGATCTTACTTGTGGTAAAGATAACCACGCTTCAATCGTTGCCATATCCTTAGGCTCAGCAATTCCCAATTCCGGACTGTGAGGTTGTATTCCATATACTTTGCCATCGTCTCCGATAGTTACAGTGATCAATTTTTGTAACAACGGATTATTAACAGTTGTTTCTAAGTTCGTACTGTCTTGAGTAACTTCAGATAATAAGCCGTCTTTTTTTGTAGTATCGGTAGAGACTGTGGGAGTAGTTGTTACGCTTTGGGCGGTGTTATTATCGGCTTGCAGATTTTCTTCCAACTCCATAATAGTGTTGGCAGCAGCAGATAATCCGCTTTGTAGTTCATTAAAAGTGTAAGTTTCCCAGAATTCAAGATTGGCAGTACCTTGTAACAATTTTCTAACCCTGTCCGGATCTTTTACTCCGGGTAATTCAACTAAAATACGACCACTTTCGCCCATGCGTTGAATGTTAGGTTGGGTTACTCCAAAGCGGTCAATACGGTTACGAAGTACATTATAGGCATTTTTTACCGTACCTGATACTTCTGTTTGTAGTACTGCTAATACTTCTTGATTTGAAGCCGCCGTTCCGGAGGTTAATTTATCTTTTAACCCGTAAGCAAAAATTCTGCTTAATTTATCATTGGGTGCAATTTCAGTAAATGCTTGACCAAAAAGTTGTATGAAATTTTCACGGCTGGTTAATTCTCTTTGTTGAGCAAGTTGTAGGGCTCGTGTAAAAAAGGTATCGGTACTGTTGTTACTTAGAACTTTCACCATGTCTGCAACAGATACTTCCATTGTAAGGTTCATACCTCCTCTGAGGTCAAGTCCTAAATTAATTTCTTTGGATTTACATTCTTTATATGTGAATTTTGCTACTCCCAAGTTATACACAACTACGGAATTCATAGAATCCAAGTACTGCTTAGTTTTGATTGATATTACCGAATCTCTATAAAATTGACTTTTTCCGGCATATAAACTACTATCGGCTGTAGCATATTTCTCAGCATCACGCTCTACGAACGTTGTAGCTACAGTAAATGATAACTCATAAATACAAGCGATGATTAGTATAATAATCAAAAATCTTAGTGCTGCTTTACTTTGCATGGATGGCTTTAAATTTTATAATGTTAGTAAAATGAAATTTCGCAAAGGTACTATTTTTTTATCTATTCTCTTATTTCACCTGAAAAAAAATACATTCTCTAATGGAATGTTCAATTTCTTGTTCTAACTCTCAGGTTTGTTTCAATATTACTTGTCATACTTCTTTATGAATTGCAGAAAAGAGTAGCGTGAAGGAAAACGTAACACTTCTCCGATTTCTTTTTTATTCAAATTCGTACGATGCCTTAAATCTCTTGCCATTTGCAATGTATATTGAATAATGAATTCTTTTGCAGGGATACCGGCAAGGGCTTTGATTGTTGCACTCAAGTCGCTGCGATTTTCCAAGTTCAATTTCCAAGCATAAAAATCCACTCTTTTGTAGCCATGTTGATGCACCAGTGCCGTGAAGGCATCAATAAACGCGCATTGCGTAAGATGTCGTTCCGGCATTTCCAGCCAGTTGACAGATAGTATAGTTTCTTCCTTTTGCTGAAGGTCTATGGTCGGAAAACCTGTAGAGGGAGGCAATATGGATTGCATATGAGTGGGAAGTTTTAGTACTCTTGCTTTCATATTTTCAGGCAAGGCTTTGTATATAAAAATTTTGGTAAGGTCTATAAATTCGTATACCATAAAATAAATATTAATAATTAAGTATTTAGAATAGAGACTACAAAAATAAGAAGGAGATACTTGTAATCCAAAAAAAACATCAATTTTTATTAAAAAAAAGAGATACTTTATTCTGTACAATTAACATTTACCTTCTAAGCGTTATATCTCGCTTCGAGCAATTAACTTTAATCTTATAGTAGTTATGTCTCGCTTCGAGCAATTAACTTTAATCTTGTAGTAGTTATGTCTCGCTTCGAGCAATTAACTTTTATCTTGTAGTAGTTATATCTCGCTTCGAGCAATTAACTTTAATCTTGTAGTAGTTATGTCTCGCTTCGAGCAATTAACTTTTATCTTGTAGTAGTTATATCTCGCTTCGAGCAATTAACTTTTATCTTATAGTAGTTATATTTCGCTTTGAGCAATTAACTTTTATCTTATAGTAGTTATATCTTATTTTGTATTATTAAATTTTTGCAGTAAAGTATATGATTTTTCCCCATGCTACAAAGCTTTCGTTTGTGCATCAAAGTTTGGTTACATTGTGCATGCCTTTTCTGTTTTGAGATTTCAAAAAAGAACCCTTATATTTGTAACTTCTATAACCCCAAAAGTGAGTTCTATGAGCAATATTCACTATGATAAAATTGACCGTTTTGCCTTACGTAAAAAGGTTTCAGCCGAACATACATTATTTTCAAAAATAGGAATTGTCGGTTGTGGAAAAGAAGGTTCTAATATAGCCAGAGTGTGTGCTACGGCAGGAATAGAAGTTTATTTTTGTGAAATTAATCAGGAAAGAGTTAGCAATGCTTATGACCGTATTACAGAAGAATTGAATACTAAAATAGGGAGTTGGGGATTAACAGAAGGTGAGAAAAAAGTAGTACTAAGCAGAATACACGGTTCTGTAGATATTAATACTTTGGCAGATTGTGAGTTTGTTGTTGAGGCTGTAAGATATGACCGTGCAGGGATAAGAGATACGGAGTTACGTAAAGAAACTTTTCGACACTTGGAACGGATATTATCTCCCAATGCCATCATTGCTTCAAATGCTTCAACGATTATCATCAGCGAGCTTGCGGCAGATTTACAATACAAAGAACGCTGTATTTGTGTACATTTTTTAGTACTCCAATCAGATTGCGGTATTTTGGAAATTACCAAAGGAGTTTTTACCGAGCAATGGGTTTTGGAAAAAGTGAAGCAGTTTGCTAAACTTATCAACCATATCCCTATTGAAGTTGGAGAAAGTGCGGGTATGATTAGTTTGCGATTGTTTATGGTGATGCTTAATGAGGCTTGCCAAATGATGATGGAAGGAACAGGGAATATTGAAGATATTGACACCATTGTTAATAAAGGATTTGGAATGAGCAATAAATTATTTGCTTCTGCAGATAAAATAGGTATTGAAAAATTGGTAACGCTGATGCAGAATCTGTATGATGAATATGGAGACAAAAAGTATAAACCATCACCGTTATTGATGAAACTTTACAGAGCCAAACATTATGGAATAAGTACCGGACAAGGCTTTTATAAATATAGTAATCATCAATGAAATTTTTTCTGCAGTTGTTTTTGTGGGTTTTCAGCAGTGCTGTTTTCATATTTTATATAGGTAGCAGTTGTGCAAGAATCAGTAGTCCGCAAGGTGGTGATAAAGATACTATTCCTCCTATATTGGTAAGAACCAAGCCACAATGGGGTAGTACTGATTTTTCAGGAAAAAAGATAGTCTTGACTTTTAATGAATACATGCAACTCAAAGACATTAATAAGCAGTTTTATATTTCTCCACCCATGCGACCTAAACCTACGATTGTTTTGAACGGAAAAAACGTAGATATTAAGTTTAATGACACTTTACGCAAATCTACTACCTATATGTTGCATTTTGGTGATGGCTTGGCAGATAATAACGAAGGAAATGTTTATAAAAGTTATCGATATGCTTTTTCAACCGATTCACTTTTAGATACGTTACGGATGGAGGGTAAAGCCATAGATGCTTTTACGGGAGAGCCGATGAAAAACTTGATTGTACTTTTTTATAGATCCGATGATGATAGTATTATTTTTAAATCACTGCCCGATAATGTTTTTTTTGTGGAAGAAGACGGCTTTTTTACAGCAGAATACTTGCGCGATGTTCACTATAAAATTGTTGTGATAGAAGATAAAGATAATGACTGGAAATATACAACAGGAACAGAATTAATAGGTTTTTTAGAAGAAACATTATCACCATTAGAACTTGAGCCGCCTAAGCATTGGTTTTGCTATCCTGAAACATGTAAAGACAGTACTCACAATCACTATATTGTAGATACGCTATGTGATGTGCATACCTCTGCAATGACTGCAGATACTTTTCATAATAATCAATTGGCTTCTCAGCCCCCAATAGATACTTTTCCTCAACTTTTACCGGATAGTGTCCATATAAAATCTGATACGTCTAAAGTTGAAAAAGACTCTTCATCTGACAATCATCAAGACCATCGACATGGAGTGAAAATTTTGAGACCTTATGGTTATGTTTTGGACAGTACAGAAATGTCGAAAAAAAGACCGCAATTTCTTATTCGTGTTTTCCGAGAAAAATCTGAAAAACAATTGTTGCTCAATAGTGAACGTACGGAGCGTAATAAATTTTCGTTAATTTTTAGTGCTGCGACTCCGCAAATTGACAGTTTTTCGATTGATAGCATTCCGCTTTCATCAATAACGATTGAGAAATCTTTGCAGTCAGACACATTACATTATTGGGTGATGGATACTACTTTGCGAGTGCCGGATACACTGTATGTGCGTTTCAGTTATTTACGTACAGATTCATTGGGATTGTTATCGCCAAAATCAGAAAACTTACGATTGACTTACAGTGACAAGCCAAAAAAAGAAGAGGTGAAAGAAGAAAAACCTAAGAAAAAATCGGCAGGAGGATTGACGGGTTTGATTGATAAATTGGTAGAAAAGGAAGAAGAAAAAATAGATACAGTGATTTTAAAGCCGGTACATTGGACATTGAAACCGATGTTGAATACTTCCAACATTAACCCGTTTACCGTTATTACAACAAGTTTTTCAGCACCTTTAATCACATTGCGAGAAGAAGGAATACGTTGTCAGAAAATAAAAATCAATCCACGAACAAAAGATACCACATTTACGACAGTACCTTTCAGGTTTATTCAAGACAGTTTGAAAATACGACATTATACCGTTGATTTTCCTTTAGAACCCAACACTACTTATCAATATGAAATATTGCCGGAAACATTTGTAGATTGTTATAAACAAGCCAATGATACAATTAAAGGTGAGTTTACAACGGTCAATCCGGAAAAGACAGCCACTATGATATTGCATGTTGAAAATATAGATCAGCAACAATACATATTTCAACTTTTTGAAGGTAAAAATCAAGTCAGAGAGCAAGTAGTTACAAGGAATGATTCCATTATTTTTTCTTACTTAAAGCCCGCCGAACACACATTAAAGGTAATTAAAGATTTGAATAAAAACGGGCAGTGGGATACGGGTAATTATTGGTATTGTCTTCAGCCGGAAGAGGTAGCAACACTACAAACCAATGATAAAAACGAAAAAATAATATTAAAAGAAAATTGGGAGTTCAATTTGAAAGTAAATATTGCCGATATTTTCCAACAAATTGCTGTACCGGAAGAGGAAAAAAAACAGTATGTTGATTAACCCAAACTTACAAATATATTCTAATACATAACCATTCAAAATTATTTATGTATGAATGAAAACTTATTGACGGCTTTAACGCAATTATTTGCCTATATTGTTTTGTCTTTGAAGATGAAAGAATATCGAGGTCGTAGTACATTTATCGGATTTTTGGAAACTAAAGATTATCAAGATGAACAAATCGAACAAATTGTTCACCGATATGATGATTATTATGAATTGTTGGAGGGTTCATTAAAAAAGCAACAATTCAATAGACATCTTAATAAACTGACAAGCGGCGTCAATGTGCAGTTTGAAGACCATCAAAAAATGTGGTTGCTGTTACAATTGAGTGAATTTGCCGGTAATATAAGTGAACGTAAAGAAGAGTTTCTTCCCACACTTTTAGAACTTGCCGAAGAGTTTAAACTCGACAAAGAAGAACTTCGCTATGGAGTACAGTTTATTGTAGAAAAAGAAGAAAAACTGCCTCATACGGAAAACTTGTTATTGGTCGCAGCGCATAACACATTAGAAAACACTCCTTGTAAGTATTTACAAAATAATAAAATTAAAGGAAGGGTTTACGTTTTTAGAATTGAAAGTACAAATACTTATTTGATGAAGTATTTTGGTATCGAAGATGGAAATATATTTTTGAACGGCCGTGCGATTGAAGAAAATACATCTTATTTATTTGGATTAGGAACTGTCATTCGTGGAGCGCTGATAGACCCGATTTATTATAATAAAGTTATCAATACTTTTAACTATGATGAAGAATTTCCGCAATTGGAATATATTGCGACTAATATCAGTTATCGTTTTGTAGGTTCCAAAGATGGAATAGCCCCTTTTGATTTTCACGCAAAAACAGGAGAATTGGTTGCTATTATGGGTGGAAGTGGGGTAGGAAAATCGACATTGCTGAATTTGCTTAACGGGTCATTGAAATCAAGAAAAGGAGGGAAAATTACCATCAACGGTTTAGATTTAGAAGAAGACAAAGAAGAGTTGAAGGGTGTTATAGGCTATGTTCCTCAAGATGATTTGCTGGTAGAAGAGTTGACCGTAAAAGAAAATTTGAAATATGGAGCAAGACTTTGCTTTAAAGATTATTCAAAACAGCAAATAGAGGAATTGGTTGCCGACACTATAGAAAAATTTGATTTGGTAGAGGCTCAGAATTTAAAAGTAGGTAACCCGCTCAACAAATTTATCAGCGGAGGACAACGAAAGCGATTGAATATTGCGATGGAGGTGATGCGTAGTCCCTACATTTTGTTTATTGATGAACCTACATCCGGCTTATCTTCGATAGACTCCGAAAAAATCATGTTCATGCTTAAGCGGCAATCCATTGAAGGAAGATTAATTATTGTAAATATCCATCAACCGTCAAGCGATATCTTTAAATTATTTAATCGAATTTTGATAGTTGATCAAGGGGGAAAAGTAATTTTTCAGGGCAATCCTATGGATGCCATTCGATACTTTAAACACGAAGGAAATTTACCTAATTTGTCGGAAGATGAATGCTCACATTGCGGAGCAATCAACACAGATGTTATTTTGAAGGTTGTGGAGTCTCGCATTGTGAATGAATACGGGAAATTGACACGTGTTCGTAAACGGTCTGCACGAGAGTGGTATAATTTATATAATAAAAATATTAAGCCTTTAATCTATAAAACTCCCTCGATATTTAATCCTATACCTAAAAATAACTTTCAAATCCCCTCTCGAATCAAGCAATTGATTATTTTTTTGCAACGTACCGTCAAATCCAAAATAGCCGATACACAATATTTGCTGGTAACTATGCTTACGGCACCCATATTGGCTTGTATTTTAGGATATTTCACCAAGTTTGTTGCCGGAACTCCGGAGAACCCGTCACAGTATCTTTATAGTGAAAATGCTAACATTCCGTCTTACTTATTGATGTGTGTTATTGCCGTTTTATTTTGCGGACTATCTTCAAGTGCAGAACAAATAGTGAGAGACCGTAAGGTAAGGCAACGTGAGAAATTTTTAAATTTGAGCCGTAATGCTTACTTGTTGTCAAAAGTATTGTTTTTATTGCTTGTGTCCGCCATTCAGAGTTTTGCCTTTACATGGATTGGTAATACGATTTTGGAAATAGAAACCGGTTTTTGGATTTTCTGGTCAATTCTTTTCAGTTCGGCTGTATGTGCCAATATGTTGGGATTAAATATTTCTGCTGCATTAAAATCTGAGGCAGCTATTTATATCTTAATACCAGTGATTCTTGTTCCTCAAATTTTACTCAGCGGGATGGTCGTTTCTTATGATAAGTTACATCCATCAATAGATGGTGTTAATCGAGTTCCCCTTGTTGGTAATGCCGCAATTTCAAGATGGTCGTTTGAAGCATTAAGTGTTGCACAGTATAGATATAACAATTATGAAAAACCATTTTTTGAGGATAATATGAAAATCAGCCAATTTAGTTATTGGACAACATATTTTTTACCTATTCTTGATAATAAATTGGCCAGACTGGAAAATACAGTTTCTGCTTCTCCGGAGTATAAAGCCGAATGGCTTCTCATTCGTAAAAGTTTTCGAACATTGACAAAGTCTTCGTTTTGTTGTAAAAATAAAGAAATTCATGAGATTGCTCAACAAGTAGAAAGGCAACACAATATTCCCTTTATTCGGGCAAAATTAGATTCTTTGAGAGAAGAACTTTTGGAGAGAACTAAGACGTTGCGTGATATAAGAAGTAATAACTTGGTCATTTTGGCACAAAAAATGGGAGGAGAAAAGGCTTTGCAAACTTTTCGACAAAAAAATACGAATGAAGCGTTAAGTAATTTAGTTTTGGCAAAAAATGAAATTGATAAAATTAAAGAGTATAACAATATGTTAGTACAATACAAAGACCCGATTTATAAAGAACCAATTTACACTAACGGACAGGCTCATTTTTATGCTCCATACAAACGTTTGGGAGACTGGAAAATAGATACGGTTGTATTTAATATTGTATTTTTATGGGTTTTGACCATTGTAGGATATGTTTTCTTGTATTTCAATATATTGTATAAAGTAGTATCATGGATTAATGTCATCCAAATTCTACGGGTTGCCAAGCGTTTTGCAAGAATAACACCAAGATAGTGAAATTGAAAGAGGAAAACAAATCTCTGATGAGTGAAAGAAATTACAAAGAATTTAGATGAAGAAATCAAGTATTTCCATGTTTGATTTAATTGGACTTGTTGACAATATTGATTCTACTCATCAAATATTACAACAACAGGCAGTAACCGTCATCAATCGCGGACTAACCTTCCGAAATTGGTTAATTGGTTATTATATTGCCGAGTATGAACTCAAAGGAGCTGATAGGGCTGACTATGGTACAAGTTTAATGCAAGAGTTAGCCAAACGCGTCAAACATATCAAAGGATTAACAAGTAGTCAACTTTATACTTGTCGAAGTTTCTATAACACCTATCCTTATTTTTTAGATGTTATTATTTCATCACTTCAAGATAGTGTGCGAGAACAGATTCCAATTTTGCGGACACTGTCTACAAAATTACAAACCATTGATAATAAAAGTGATAAAATTTTACGGACACTGTCCATAAAATTAGACAATAACAATAATGAGAACCAGATTTTGCGGTCAGCAACCGCAAAATCTACAGATGTAGTTTTAGTAAATAGTGAACTTGGTTTTTCGTTGCCACCGGAAGTGTTGTTTTCTAAATTATGCTTTTCACATTTTTTAGAATTATTACGGATAACTGACCCTTTAAAACGAATGTTTTATGAAATAGAAGCCGTGAAAAATTGCTGGTCGGTACGACAGTTGGAAAATGCTATTGATACTTTACTCTGTGAAAGAACCCAATTGTCAACCAATAAAGAATCTCTAATAAAAAAGATTAAAAACTTACCACCAACAAATCCTTTAGAAATAATTAGAAATCCTTTAAACTTAGAATTCTTAGGGCTACAAGAAAAAAATGAATACAGTGAAACCGATTTAGAAGAATCAATTATTACGCACTTACAAAAATTTTTAATCGAATTGGGCAGAGGATTTTGTTTTGAAGCACGGCAAAAAAGAATTTCGTTTGATAATACACATTACTACATTGACTTGGTTTTTTATCACAGAATATTAAAATGTCATGTGCTAATTGATTTGAAGGTAGGGATATTTTCACATGCAGACTCAGGACAAATGTCGTTATATTTGAACTATTATGAAATGGAAGAGATGGGCATGGGAGATAATTTGCCGATAGGGATTATTCTTTGTGCCGATAAAAAAGAAACATTAGTAAAATATGCGACTGCAAAAATGGATAATCAACTTTTTGTGTCTAAGTATTTATTAGAATTGCCCGATCCTAAGCAATTAGAAGATTTTATAAAAAACGAATTAGAAAAAATTTAATAACAACTTGTTTATAAATTACAAATGATGAACTACGTTGTCTCATTACAAGCAAAAAATAGTAACGATTTATGGAAAGATATGCAGCAATTTCCATTTGTGGAAATTCGCTTGGATATAACCCAATTGTCATATCAAGAATTAGTCGAAACTTTCCAAAATAAAGCAACAAAAACCATAGTTACATGCAGAGAAAATGAAAATAACATGTTGATTCGTTCTGCTTATTTGGTAACCGCATTACAATATGGAGCAGATTATGTAGATATTGAAATTGAAGCAGATAATCAATATAAAAAAATGCTTTTTGAGGTTGCTAAATATTATGGACGTAAAGTGATTCTATCATATCACAATTACGAACTTACACCAAGCCTTAAAGAACTTCAACAGATTGAAAAAGAGATGTTGGAATGGAAACCCGATATTTTGAAAATCATTACTACAGTTAATCAACTGTCCGATTGCGAAGTGTTGCAGAAGTTTTACCAAACTGCATTTTCCCCACAACAATTAATTGCTTTTGGAATGGGTGAAGTTGGAAAATTGACACGGGTCGATTGTTTAAAGTCTGGTTGTCCGTTTACTTACGTTGCTGCACGACAGGGAGAAGAAACTGCACCCGGACAATGGAATGTGGAGAATTTTCCGAGCATTAATAAAACTTGCATCAGTGGTAATAAAACTACATCTGTGTAGTATGAGAGTATCTGAATTATAAAGTCGAAGACCTGTTTCTTTCATCGGTTAATCTTTTATAGATTATATGAAAATATAATTGAATCTCTCTTGTTGTAATATTATAGGAAAAATTGCTCCATTAGGAACGAACTATTCAAGATGTATTAAAAAAAATAAAAATTTCTAATGAATAATAAAAACGTCGAACCAAAAGTAAGCATTATTGTTCCTATTCATAATGCAGGGAAATATCTCTATAAATGTTTAGACTCTTTGATTAATCAAACTTTGGACGAAATTGAGATTATTTTGGTGTTAGATTGTCCGACAGATGGTAGTGATCAAGTGGCAGACGATTACGCCCGTAAAGATAGCAGGATTAAAATTGTAAAAAATAAAGAAAACTTACATATTGGTTTTTCTCGCAATGAAGGGTTAAAAATAGCAACTGGTGAGTATATTGGTTTTACAGACCATGATGATTACTGCGAATTAAATATGTTTGAAGAATTATATAAAACTGCAAAAAATGAAAATGCAGAAGTGGT
>CAYVGO010000022.1:26972-34271 GCA_964450725.1 uncultured Muribaculaceae bacterium | reverse complement strand
TACTATGCTATCCGTATCTCTGATACTATACTATCCGTATCTCTGATACTATACTATCCGTATCTCTGATACTATGCTATCCGTATCTCTGATACTATACTATCCGTATCTCTGATACTATACTGTTAGTGTATATGACGGCGTTTTATAACTCTGTCGCAGATTTGTAGTAATTTATTGCCTGTTAGCAGTAAATCGTTGGATAATGCGTTGTGTGGAAGGGAAAGCAAACTGAGTTATATCAATTGCTTGGATATTGATCCATTCTGCTGCGGCAACATCGTCGGCAGCTTGCAGGGGAGAAAAATCTTTGATATGACAAATAAAAGCAAGATCAAGGGTATGATAGACCAATCCTTTATAATAATATTGATTGATGTCGCTGGCAAAGTAGGAGAGAGTGGTTACGTCTATATTGAGTTCTTCTTTAATTTCTCTAATTACTCCTTGTTCTGCCGTTTCATGTAAATCTACAAACCCGCCGGGTAAGTCATAGTATCCTTTTAGCGGATCTTTTTTACGAACAGTGACTAACAGTTCATTTTTGTGATTGCATATAATTCCTATGGTTGCGGCGGCGGCGTTGATATATAATTTTTTTCCGCAAGTTTTACATTCAAAAGATTTTGAATCATGACACTCAAAGTGTGAACTTCCACAATAAGGACAGTATTTAATAACCTTTTCGCTTTGATTGTCTGCTAATATTTTTTGATAATTCATTGCATTAACAGTTAGATGAGTAGTAATTTGTAGAGAGTATTTCTGTAACCGTTAATCGTTAACAGTTAAATAATATTCCTCCATTTTATCATACAGCGCCTTACCAAAAATATCGGTGATGGCAGATTGTAAAAATCGGAATACCGGTATTGCTTTTAGATTTCCCAATGTTACTGCATCATTACAAATAGACCAGCGCTCATAGTTGAGCGCCGTCATGCCGTTAGAAAAAGTGGTAGTGCGTATAGGGTAAAGATAACATGAAGCAGGTTTACGAAACGTTGTTTTTCCTTCTAAAAATGCTGCTTCTACTCCACACTTACAAATGTTATGATTGTCGTAGTAAGAGTAAACACAATCTTTGTTACCTACAAGGGGTGTTACCCATTCATTCCCATCTAATTCTTTGAATCCTTGTTTATCAATACATTGCCGATTTTGCTCAGATAAAATATATTGATAATGTTTATACTCTTCTTCAAAAGAACATGCTTCTGCTGTTGTTATTGGTGCTCCGGCATCTCCTTCTATGCAGCAAATACCTTTACACTTTTCTAAATCACAACAAAAGTTTTCGGTAAATAATGTTTCTGCAATGAGAAAGTTATCAATTTCTATAATCATTCTGAAAAGGCTGTTGATGGTTTCTGACGTAGGTTGTAATTTGAAGACATGACCTCTCCATAGGCTCCGGCAGAAAGTATTGCCAATAAGTCTCCGCGTTGTGTTACCGGTAATGTGACTCCGGTTCTGAATTTATCGCTTGATTCGCAAATTGGTCCCACGACGTCATAAATTTCAGTGGCAGCATCTGTAGATGATAAATTCCGAATTTCATGGTGAGCATCATACAAAGCAGGACGAATTAAATCTGTCATACCCGCATCTACAATCACAATCTTTTTTTCTTTCAAATGCTTTACGTATAACACTTTTGTAATCAATTTTCCACATTGTGCCACAATAGATCGACCGGGTTCACAATGTACGGTTTGGTGTGGTTCTACTTCCAAAGTACGATGAATTGCTGTCAAGTAACTTTCAAAGTCCGGTACAGGATTGAGTTCAGGGTGATAATAATCAATACCTAATCCTCCCCCCAAGTCAATGTGTTCTAAACTTATGTTGTTATTTCTAAAGAATTTTCCGATTTCATTTGCTTTATGACAAAGTTCTACAAACGGCTCAAGTTTAGTAATCTGTGAGCCGATATGGAAGTGAATACCTGTCAGTTGAATATTTTTCCATGTCGGTAACTTTTCAATAATTAACGGCAATTCCCACGTGTGAATACCAAACTTGTTTTCATTTAATCCGGTGGTGATATGATGGTGAGTATCTGCATTAACGTTAGGATTGATACGCAACATAACACGTGCTGTTTGGTGACCGTTACGAGCAAGTTGGTCAATCACTTCCAACTCTTGTATTGATTCGCAGTTAAAAGCCGCAATATTGTACTCCAAGGCTTTTATAATCTCATCATCACGTTTACCTACACCAGCAAATACAATGGTTTGGGGAGAAAATCCTGCTTCTATGGCGGCAGTTACCTCTCCAATGCTTACGCAATCAGCACCCATGCCGCCGTTTTTAATGATGTCGAGTAGGGTAGGGTTGTTATTGGCTTTGAGAGCATAATGCAGTTCAATACCATATTGCTTGGCTGCACGTACTGCTTCATTTACGGTTTTTTGTAATAGTGATAAGTCATAGTGATAATAGGGAGTTGAAGGTAATGTCATAGAGGTAATTATCTGATTTAATGGTTAATTTTTACGGCTGCAAAGGTAAAGAAAAATAATGATTAACTATCCATGAAAGATTGTGAATAAACAATCTACACTATTGTTGACTAATCTTACAAAAGCCGTTGAGACAAGTCAAACTTTTCGAGTTCATTAAGGTTTAAACCATTGGCGGCAATGTTTTGTAAGTCCGTTTCATTCGTTTCAGTATCATTAAAATATTTTCCGGCTGCTGTCAGTACAGATTTCGGAATCATTCCTATAATTTCCGTCCCCGTAACTTCTACTCCTCGTTGCTGTGCTGCATTTTTGACTGCTTCAAAGGCTATATGCAGCGGAGTTGTCGCAATATCAGTAATATTCATTGATACTTGTGCAATACCATATTCTTTGACATACCAACCTATCGCCTTGCAACCTTTTAGACTTCCCTTTTGTCTGATGCCGTTGACCATTCTTCCGCTTTCTCTTACATCTTTCGCTATTTCATGGGCTATTACTTGAGATGTTGTATTGAGATTAAAGTTGACGGCTATCAAAAAATTACGTGCCCCGACAATGGTAACGCCACTTTTTTTGACTGTGTCATTCCATAAAGCCATGCCGAAGTCAGGTTTTCCGTCCGGTTGCATAAACTTCCGGGTTATTCCTTCATATTCTCCCGAGCGGCATACGGCTAAATTTCTGCGGGTATCAGTAAATGCCGCAAATTCGTAACAATAGGTTGGAATAGATAGTTCGTCGGCAATTCTTTCGGCTAATTGTCGTGCCAAAACTATGGTTTCTTCCATCGAAATTCCCGATAGCGGTACTAAAGGTAATACGTCTGTCGCCCCTATTCTTGGGTGAATACCTTTATGTTTAGACATATCTATCCATGTTGCGGCTTCACGTACGGCAGAAAAAGCAGCCTCGACAACATTTTCGGCATTACCGCTAAAAGTCATCACGGTTCTGTGGGTATCAAACCCCGTATCAATTCTATGCAGTGTTACATTATTGACAGACCGAATACTTTCTGCAATTTTCTGAATCACAGTTGCGTCTTGTCCTTCACTGAAATTGGGGATAGAAACTAATTGTTGCATGAGAGAATAGAATGGATTATAATACTGATGGATGCCCATGTAGAGATGTTGTGTGCAATGTCTTGACGACAAGTATTCACCAAACGTTTTACCTATGAGACGTTACGCGCAACGTCTTTACATGAATCTCAGATAATGTATTCAATATATTTTTTGCAAACCCATTATTGTTGAGTATAAAACCTGAAACTGAAAAATTTAGTTTATAAACTTACATTTCTGATAGCGATGGCTTGTTGTTGTAAGTACCTTTTTAAGTCTCCGACAGATAACTCATTGTAGTGAAAAATACCTGCTGCCAATGCTGCCGATGCGTGAGTAGTATTAAAAAGTTCGAGAAAATGTTCTTTGGTTCCCGCGCCACCCGAAGCAATCACAGGAATAGAAACGGCTTGTGCCACACTTTCCGTAATATCTAAAGCAAAACCTTGTTTTGTTCCATCGTTATTCATTGATGTCAATAAAATTTCGCCCGCACCACGGTCATATACCTCTTTTGCCCATCCAATAGTTTCCAGCCGAGTAGCCTCACGTCCTCCTTTGACATAAACATACCAAGTCTTCTCTTCGGGGTGATATTTTGTATCTATGGCAACCACCACGCACTGTGACCCGAAGTTCGCCGCAATGTCATTGACAAGTTGAGGATTTCTGACGCATGAAGAGTTGATACTCACTTTGTCTGCTCCCGAGCGAATGAGCAGTGCGGCATCTTCCAAGGTGGAAATACCCCCGCCGACAGTAAAAGGAATATTGATATGTCGGGCAATCTCTTTGACCAATTCGACTAAAGTCTTGCGGTTCTCTACTGTTGCCGTAATGTCTAAAAAAACAAGTTCGTCTGCTCCTTCGTCGGCATACTTCTTTCCTAATACCACAGGGTCTCCCGCATCTTTAATGTTGACAAAGTTTACCCCTTTCACTGTCCGTCCGTTCTGAATATCCAGACACGGAATAATACGTTTCTTAAGCATGAGTTTTTAATATTTATCCGCAATTAACACAATCCGCCAAAGGTACATTCTATCTGACAAAACTCCAAAAAAAAGTCTCACCCTTGTTTTAGTGAGACTTTTTGGACACTGCAAATCAATATACTTCTAACTTTACTGACTTACAATATTACTGCTGTAAGTACTCCAATTGTTGGCAGCCTTGTAAGCATTCACACTTCCAGCCGGCACTTTGATTTGAAATGATTGTGCACCTTCAAATACAGCCACACCCAAATTCGGTACTGTTGTGGCATTGATAGTAACCGTTGCCAATTTGTCACATTTATAAAATGCTGTGGCTCCGATAGATTGAATACCCGTACCGATAGTAGCCGTTAGAAGAGAAGTACACTGGCTGAAAACATTTTGTCCGATTGTAGTAACACTGTTTGGAAAAGTAATGTCTGTAAGTCCTGTATCTGAAAAAGCTCCGGTCTCAACAGCCACCAGCGTGCCGGGCAAGGTAATGCTTTTCAGTTGATAGCAATTACTAAAAGCTGATGCTTTGATAGTCTCAAGAGTATTGGGCAATATAATATTAGTAAGTTCACTGTTTGCAAATGCAGCGTCATTGATTACCGTAATGGTATTAGGAATAGTAACACTTGTAATCTTTGTACCCAAAAAAGCACGCTCACCAAGCGTTGTCAGAGTTGCTGATAAAGTAACATTAGTAAGAGGAGAATATTCAAATGCTGAATTACCTATCGACGTAACATGTTCCAGATTAATCTCTGCCACCTTTTTATCTTTAAACGCTGCGGCGGCAATCGTGGTTACGCTACTCGGCAATATTACTTTGGTTACCGCATTAGAAACAACCGCCATATCTCCACGACCAATCACCGTGATGGGTTTGCCATTGTAAATTGATGGAAACTCTACAATGGCAGCCGAGCCGTTATATTGTAATAAGGTTGCACTTGTTGCATCTTCTCTAATCCAAAAATCATCAACAGTCAGAGCCCTTACGGTTACCTCACAAGTTGCTGTCTTACCATCGGCTGTCGCTGTTATAATCGCTGTACCTGCCGTTACAGCGGTAACTTTACCTGAATTGTCAACAGTCGCTACGGCAGCATTGTTACTGCTCCATGCTATGATTTGATTCGTTGCATTAGCAGGTGCAATAGTTGCCGTGAGTGTTTCCGTATTATTGATAATGATAGTCGTTTCTGTTCTATTCAGCGTTACGCCGATTACAGCAATAGCAGTGGCAGATACAGTTACATTACAAGTTGCTGTTTTACCATCAACAGTGGCGGTAATGGTGGCTGTGCCTGCGGCTTTGGCAGTAACTTTACCTGAATTGTCAACAGTCGCTACGGCAGCATTGCTGCTACTCCATGCTACGACTTGATTTGTTGCATTGGCCGGAGCAATAGTTACAGTAAGTATTTCCGTATTATTGATAAGAATAGTGGTAGCAGTTTTATTCAGCGTTACACTTGTTACAGCAATCGCAGTAGCAGTTACTGTTACTGTACAAGTTGCCGTTTTACCATCGGCTGTCGCTGTTATAATCGCTGTACCTGCCGCTACAGCAGTAACTTTACCTGAATTGTCAACGGTCGCTATGGCAACATTGCTGCTACTCCATGCTACGGTTTTATTGGTAGCATCGTCAGGAGTAACAGTGGCAATAAGAGTTTCAGTACCATTGATAAGAATCGTAGTAGCGTTTTTATTCAATGTTATATCTGTAACGGCAATGCTTTTACCTTCTTCACTACAACTTTGCAAATAAGATATCCCTGCAAATAGCATTATTATCATGATACGGCAGGTAATAGATTTTAGTAATAATGATGGATTAAAAAATTTCTTCATGTTTTTTGTAATTTATAAATGATTAAAATGAACGGGAGATAAGTTGCAAATTTTTCGGCAATCATGTAGAGTTACTCGAATATTTTCGCAGTAGAACTTTCCGGCTGTTGTTCTTTTTGTTTCTCGGCTCTGCCTTTGCGTTGCAGCAAGATATTATTGTAATAAGTAATTTGTATATTGAGTTTATTGATAAAATCAATATATATTTCAGTCTTGTGTACTCTACACAGGGCTTCAATATCGCCCGCAATCTCTTTGTAACTTTCTTCAACTTCCTTGCGTATCGCTTTTACTCGCAACTCTTGTTTTTCTAACCTTTCATCAAAGCGATTTTTTATCAAGGTATCAAATTCAATATTTATTGCTACCAATTCATTGACCCATTCCGTAAGGTTAAGCATAGAAACTAACGGAGAATATTTTTCATTTTGAAGTTCTTGTACTAAGTTGTAGATTTTTCCGGTCTCTTCATTGTAGGGTAATTTGGTAAAGTCTCCAAAATGGTCAATCACTATCTGTAGTTTACGTGCAGCCTCTGCCATTTCGGGCTTAAAATGTTTCGATGCTGATTTGACTGCTTCTGCAAATCCTTTGTAGGTAGTATCTCTGCGGTGGTCAACCTCAGCAATTTGCGGTGTAATGTCGCTTTTTGAAATAACCTCTAACGCCTTGTCTAATTGCCCAAACAGCAGTAAAAATTTTTCAAACACCGCTTTTATTTTCAACGCCTCTGTACCAAACTCTTCAACCAATCGAAGAAACTGGACGAAGAATTGAAAAAATTCGTAATTTCGTAATTTGTGAAGATCAATTTTTTTAAATGTGTTCATAAGAATAATTTTTAATGGATTAACAATATATATAACTATTTCATGATTTCATTATAATAAACATACTTACGGAACTTCCCGACGG
>CAYVGO010000022.1:0-26872 GCA_964450725.1 uncultured Muribaculaceae bacterium | reverse complement strand
CGGAACTTCCCGACGGCGTGTTTTCAACTTGCGAGAAGGCGTCGGAACTTCCCGACGGTCTGTTTCCAACTTTTGAAAAGACAACTAAATGTTTTTTTATTGATTCGCAGTGCGGAAAATAAATATCAGAAACTTATTATCTTCTCTATTGATGTTGTATCAATAAATATTTAAAGAACGAAATGGTATTTTTACAAACTTTTAAGCAAAGATAGATATAAATTTCTATTTTGCAACTATTGAAAGGATAAGATGTTAATAAAGTCGATATTTTACAGAGTGTTTTATATCTATCTGTAAAAATGGAAGGAGGGTTGTTAATGAAAAGTCTTCTGTAGAGGATTAAGGGAGGGTATGTTTTCATTGCGGGTCAAGGTTGTAATGACTACTCTTTCTCTTTCGCAGAGTATATTCCATTAACCGTTGACCCACGCACCATTAATCATTAATTACTCACCGTCAATCGTTATTTTTCTGAGGTAAAATAGAATGTGATTTCGGGGAATTTTTCCTGTGCCATGTCAAGGGCAAAAGAGGAGTCTGCCAAGAATACTAATCGGTCATCTTTGTCAATGGCAATATTTGTTTGCTTGCGCTGTAAAAAGTCTTGTAATACGGCAGGATTATTACATTCTATCCAGCAGGCTTTGTAGAGCGATAAGGCTTCCCACCGACATTTGGCTCCATACTCATGCTCCAATCTATATTCAATCACTTCAAACTGTAAACTTCCGACTGTACCGATAATTTTACGTCCGTTATGCCGAGCGGTGAAGAGTTGGGCTATCCCTTCGTCCATCAATTGGTCAATACCTTTTGCCAACTGTTTTGATTTCATAGGGTCTGCATTTTCAATATAGCGGAATTGTTCGGGAGAAAAACTCGGAATACCTTTGAATTGCAGTTTTTCTCCTTCGGTAACAGAATCTCCGATTTTAAAATTTCCGGTATCGGGTAGTCCTACAATATCACCCGCATAAGCTACATCTACAACCTCTTTTTTATCGGCTAAAAAAGCATTGGGACTTGAGTATTTGAAAGATTTATTGAGTCTAACATGGTAATAGGGTTTGTTTCTTTCAAATACTCCCGAACAAATTTTTAAAAATGCCAATCTGTTGCGATGGTTTGGATCCATGTTGGCATGAATTTTAAAGACAAAAGCAGTTAGTTTTTCTTCAAAAGGGTCAACCATTCTGGTGTCTGTTTGTGTAACTCTTGGATGAGGAGCCATTTGGCAGAAGGTGTCTAATACTTCTCTCACTCCGAAAGTATTCAAAGCACTGCCAAAGAAAACCGGTGCTACATTTCCGGCTAAGTAATCTTCATGTTGTAGGGTAGGGTATACTGCCTCTATCAGTTCTACATCTTCTCTTAATTTTTCGGCTAAGGGTTCTCCGATATGGTGGTCAATATTGGAGTCAGATAAATTATCAAACTGTAATAAATCTCCCTCTGCACGTTGTTTATCATACTGATAAAACAGTGCTATTCTTTTGTGAGAAAAGTCGTAAACCCCCTTAAACTTATCCCCGTTTCCGATAGGAAAGGTCATGGGGGTAACTTTAATCTTTAATTCTTCTTCAATTTCATCTAACAATTCAAAAGGGTCTTTACCAATTCTGTCCATTTTATTTACAAATACCATCACCGGCGTTTTACGCATTCTGCACACCTCCATCAACTTTCGGGTCTGACTTTCTACCCCTTTGGCACTGTCAATGACCACTATGGCACTGTCAACGGCAGAGAGTGTTCTGTAAGTATCTTCGGCAAAGTCTTCGTGTCCGGGCGTATCTAAGATGTTTATTTTTAACCCTCCGTATTCAAAAGCCATGACAGACGTAGAGACCGAAATTCCACGCTGTCTTTCGATTTCCATAAAGTCTGACGTTGCACCTTTCTTAATCTTATTCGATTTTACGGCTCCCGCAATATGAATTGCGCCGCCAAATAGTAACAGTTTTTCTGTCAACGTTGTTTTTCCGCCGTCAGGATGAGCAATAATAGCAAAGGTTCGTCGACGTTTGATTTCTTCGGTAAATTCCATAGTAGTTATAATAATTCTGCTTGGTAAAAATAATTTTTATCCTCTTCTTTTAATATTGTTAAGCGCACTTTGTGTATTTGATTTTCTAACAATCGACTTGTTTTTACACATACTTTAAGGTAATGTTCTGTCAATCCTTCAGCCTCTCCTTCTTTTCCTCTTTCAAAAAGTACGTGAGCAATTTTATCTTTAAAATGTGTATAATACAACTTGCTGAACGAACAGTGCAGTTCCTGTAATTGTTTTACACGTTGTTGGATAAGGGTAGGGTGTATTTGCGGAAGTTTGGCAGCATCGGTATTGGGTCTGACAGAGTAGGGGAAAATGTGTAATGCCGAAGGTTGTAATGCTGACAGTAAATCGTATGTTAGTCTAAAATCTTCATCTGTTTCTGTCGGAAATCCGACAATCACATCAATACCGATAAAAGCATCAGGAAAATAACGGCGTATCATGGTTATTTTTTCCGTGAAATCTTCGACATTGTATCGCCGTCTCATCAATCCCAATATTTTATTATTCCCGCTTTGCATCGGAATATGAAAGTGTGGCATAAAACATTTGTGCTGTTGTAATAAAGCAAGAATTTCTTCCGTTAAAAGGTTGGGTTCTATAGAGGAAATTCTACAACGGCATTCGTTTAAAACCAAGGATAATGATTGTAGTAAATCAATAAATTTTTCCCCCGTACTTCGTCCGAAATCTCCGGTATTTACTCCGGTAAGCACTAACTCTTTAGTACCTTGAGATAAGGTAGATTTGGCTTGCTCTATTACTTCGGCAATGGAAATGTTCCGACTTTTTCCGCGTGCTAAAGGAATCGTGCAGTATGAGCATTGGTAATCGCAACCGTCTTGGATTTTCAAAAACGTACGGGTACGTTCACCGATAGAAAAAGCTTTATAGAAAGAGGTTTTGGCAGACTCTACGTTAACAGAACAACTCTCCGTATTTTCAGAGGAAGTATGATGAATGATTTTTTTGACAATCTCTCCTTTGTCTGCCACAATAATAACACCCGCAATGGCAGCAACATTTTCCGGTTGCAGAGAAGCAAAACACCCCATAACGGCAATAGATGCGTAAGGAGTTTGATGAATGATTTTTCTGATGATGTATTGACACTTTTTCTCGGCTTGTTGAGTTACGGCACAAGAGTTAATAATATACCATTGTGCCGGCTCATTATCCTGTGTAACTTCAGTCCAACCGAGTGAAATAAGTTCTTGTGCTACCGAAGAGGCTTCGGCATAGTTGAGTTTACAGCCGAAATTAACAATTCTGAAACGCTGACTCATCAATTATTTTGCGTAATTAACAGCTCTGGTCTCACGAATTACGGTGATTTTTACTTGTCCCGGATAGGTCATTTCTTCATGAATACGTTGTGCAATGTCAGAAGATAGTTTTTCTACCTCTCCATCTGCTACCTTTTCACTGGCAACAATTACCCGTAGTTCACGTCCTGCTTGTATGGCATAAGTTTTTTCAACACCGGGATATGATGCAGCCAAATCTTCTAATCCTTTCAAACGTTTGATGTAAGCTTCTACGATTTCTCTCCTTGCTCCCGGACGTGCTCCGGAAATAGCGTCACACACCTGCACTATAGGAGATATTAAAGTATTCATTTCTACCTCTTCATGGTGAGAACCGATAGCGTTACAAACTTCGGGTTTTTCTTTATAGCGCTCAGCCAAGTTCATACCTAAAATTGCGTGAGGTAAATCGGGATTTTCAGCAGAAACCTTTCCGATGTCATGTAGTAAGCCTGCTCTTTTAGCAATACTTTGATTAAGTCCCAATTCTGCCGCCATCGTAGCACAAAGATTGGCTACTTCTCGCGAGTGTTGCAGTAGATTTTGTCCGTAAGATGAGCGGTATTTCATACTTCCGACCAATTTCATTAATTCATGATGTAGTCCGTGTATTCCTAAGTCAATACAAGTTCGTTTACCTGTTTCTACGACTTCCTCTTCTACCTGACGTTGAATTTTAGCAACAACTTCCTCAATACGTGCAGGGTGAATACGTCCGTCGGTAACCAATTGATGTAAGGCTAATCTGGCTACTTCTCTACGTACAGGGTCAAAACATGACAGTACAATAGCTTCTGGTGTATCATCAACAATAATCTCTACACCTGTTGCGGCTTCCAATGCTCTGATATTACGCCCTTCACGTCCGATAATACGTCCTTTCACCTCATCATTCTCAATATTAAATACCGTAACAGAATTTTCTACGGCAACTTCTGTAGCATTTCGTTGAATGGTCATCAGCACAATGCGCTTTGCTTCCTTAGCAGCAGTAACACGTGCTTCATCCATAATTTCATTGATATAAGACATGGCTTGAGTTTTAGCCTCATCTTTAATCGTTACAATTAAGTTTTTCTTAGCTTCTTCGGCAGATAAGTTAGCAATTGTTTCCAATTGGGTGATTTGCTGTTGTTTTAATTTATTGACCTCTTCTTCTTTTTTTGTTAATCGTTCAATTTGGTTATGTAAATTAGTTCTTATGCTTTCCAACTCAGCATGTTTTTTGTTTTGTTCTTCAATTTTTTGTTGAAGATGTGTTTCTTTCTGACTAATACGATTTTCAGACGAAGAGATTTTAGACATTCTTTCACTGACCATCTTATCATGTTGTTGCTTAAGTTCTTGGAATTTTTCTTTAGCTTGTAAGATTTTCTCTTTTTTCAGGATTTCTCCTTCAGCAATCATTGCTTCCAATACTTTTTTATTTTTCGCTTTAGTTGCCAAGTGATAAATTGTTACTGCAACTCCCGCCGCCAATAATCCTATAACAATGGGTATTATTATTTCCATAAATATAAATTTTAATCTGCGTGTTCTTTAGTTCAAAAAAATAACCAGTAGAAAGAACACAATATCTACTTGTTGTGTTGTTTAATGAAAAATAAATAAAATAACCGCATAAGTCCCGTGAGTTTGACGAAAAACTCTATAGTCATATTGGAACCTGTTGTAACATTCAAACGTCCACTGATTCAAAAGAATATCCCGAAGGATTGAGGCCTGTTTTTATGCTACAAACTTTCAGAACCAAAGTGTTTAAAATGTTAGTTTTCGCAACTGAAAGGGAAACCTATGCGGTTAAAATTGTATGTCAAAAGTAATATAACGTCAATCCACAGATAAAGAAGTTATTTCATTATCTTCTATAATATCATTTAGTTTTTGATCAATCAATGATAATTTTTCTGTGAGTTCCGTTATATTGCATTGTTCTTCTTGGTACAAAAAATTTCTGCTTAAATGCAGTGCCGTCAACACTAACCAATCGTGCATATCCCTTTCCGGATATTTTGCTTTAAAATGTTCTATTCGTTCTCTAATCAACCCTTCTGCATTACGAATTAAAGCCTCTTCTTGAGGATATATTTTCATTGGGTAAACTCTTTCACCAATACGTAATGTTATACTTAATTGATTTTCCATCTTATCGGCTTAAAAGTTTTATGCAGTTTTCTATCTCTTTGATAATAGCAGTAATCCGTAATTTTGCTTCTGTCGTATCTTCACTTGATTTTTCAAATGCGTTTTTCAGTATTTGCTGATTATATTTGTCGTTTAAGTTTTTAATTTGGCTATTGGCGTTTTCTAATTGTTTTTTAGAATGTTCAAGTTGCGTTCTTAAATTAGTAATGATTGAAATATATTCAACTTTTTGTAATCGGAGTTGCTCAGCCTTGCCATTTAAAGATTGAATTAAATTCACCAATGAATCTGTCATAAATTCTTGATTTGTTATGCAAAATTACAAAAAAAATAAAATATACCAAACTTTAGAATGGAAAGTTTGGACACTTTCTTCGATAGTTCGTACTTCCTACAAATCAAGATAGATCGCCAGATTGATTTTATTCATTACTAAACGTAGATGCAGGTAAAAAATCGTCATTGATTAGATTGCCATCTGTATAAGGTTGATAACCATAACGTACATATTTAGGAATTGTTACGTTGTGTGATTGTAAAATTACTTTATTGTCTTCAATAACAGCCGTTGCCGGATAAAAAATGTGATTTTCTCCCGCTATTTCAAATGATTTTAGCGGTTGATTGTCTCTACCTTGTAAACCTTTACTGTAGAGAAAGGTAATCTCTGCAATATTTTCTTTAAAGATTACTTTTTCAAATAGAGGTCCGGAAGGTGTAATATTTTTACCATATACCTGCGATAACGCCCAACGTGCGAGCCTTTCTCCGACTTGCTTTTTTTGACGAGGATGAACATCAATACTGTCTCCCAAGTCGCTACACACTACCATGCCTGTATTTTCTATATGAGTTAATAATTTTCTCTGACTGTCTCTAAAATAACCCCATGTTGGTCTAGTATGAATACTTGATAGTTGCACATAATAAAACGGGAGTTTTTTTGTATCATAAGCCGAAAAAGAGGTTCTAAAAGTCTTTACCACCATTGGTAATAATTTTTCATGTAGAGTAATTCTGTCGGCATTAGACTCTCCCTGATACCAAAGTACGCCTTTAATTGTAAAATTTTGCAAAGGTAAGATTCGAGTTTCATAAAGATAGGCCGGGTCAAAATAGTGTCGCTGATTTTTGATTTTAGAATTTTTCAATTGTTGTCCCGCAACTTCACGTACCCAACCATGTGTGTTATCATTGTGGATATAGTCTGTCAGTAAATTAACCGTTAAGTTATCAAACTCCAATATTTTACGAGAAATCCAACTTTCAGTCGTAGAACCTCCTAAAGATATATCAATTAAGCCAACAGGTTTTTGCAAACTATCACATAGCATTTTACCGAATGTATAACCTACGGCTGAAAATTTAGCTACAGTGTGCTGGTTTGCCACTTCCCATGGCTCAATACTATCTAACATAAAACCATTAATTTTTTCTAACCATAAAAAATCTAAAGGTTGACGTGGAGGGACATTCATTTTGATATTGAATAATCTGATATTTCCGAAGGTAGGCGATTCTAATATTTCACGAGATTCAGCAGATTGGTTAACCTGAAAATCCATATTGGATTGACCGGCACAAATCCAAATATCACCCACAATAACATTCGTAAAATTCAATTCTTTGCTTGGAGATTTAATGGATAAAGTGTATTGTTGTGTAAAATCAATAATAGGATTCAACATGATTTCCCACGTGCCGTTTGGTTGCGTTATAGTTTCTTTGGTTTGCTCGCCGATGGACAATATAATTTTTTCGCCACTGTTGGCAATACCTCTGACGGTAAAAGAAACTTGGTGAGGCAACATCATATTGTTACTGTATAGCGGAGAAAGTTGTAAACCACCGAAATTTCCTGAAATGTTTTGATAAACAGTTGCGGCGATTTGCTTAGCACCCTTACTTGTTGGATGAATATTGTCAGGAAACCAATCAGGGTGAATACTTAGTGGAGAATATAAGTCAATATAACCAACAGAAGTAGTTTTTGAGACTTCAGTAATTGCATCTTGAATTTCCCAGTACCAATCACGTGTTCCGGATAAAAAACGTCGATGACCAGAGAAAATTGGACTCATTTTACAAATCCAAATTTTCACTTTAGGTTGTATTTTTCTAAAAGAGTCAATTAAAGCCACATAATTACTTCTAAATTCATCACGATAATTCACCCAATTACGTGGGTCTGTGTCGTTTAATCCCAAATGAATAATGACCATGTCGGGTTTAAAATTCATCGCCGCACGAAATTCGGGCTGTAAAATATAAGGTTTATGACCTTTAGACAGTAAGGTTGCACCGCTGTGTCCAAAATTAAGAACTTCGTAACCATTGCCCAGCAATTGTTGAAGTTGTGCAGGGTAACAATTGATTTCTCGATTTTCAACCCCCATGCCAAAAGTTACACTATTGCCAACGCATGCAACTTTGACAGGAATTTGTATTTTAGTTTTTTTAGACGTAGCACCAAACGTAAACGAGACGATTAAAAATAAACAAAAGTAGAAGGTGAAAAATAGTTTCATATTGTAATGGGTTAAAATGTGATAAAAGTCATCATTAGTTTTAAGGTCTTAGTAAAATCATTTTCTCATTTTCAAAGCGTACAATTCTAGAAGGTTGAGTAACAATACTTGTATCATAAATTTGTGAAGCAATATAATCTACTCGATTTTTGATAACTTCTTCTATTTCGGCATATTTTTTAGGATAAAACGTACCGCTAATATTTGCTGAACTTGACACCAACGGACGCTGAATTTTATTCAGTAAAGCCAAGCAAAAATGATGTTTTGGAATACGTATAGCGACGGTGTTTTCAGAAGAAACTACTTTGGTGGGTAAAAAAGAGTGATGGTTTTTTAAAATAAAAGTGGTGGGTCTTTCTGTTGTTGTAATAACTTCGACAATTGATTGGGGTAGTTTTCCTGTAAAATATTCTATCATCTCTATATTTTCCATCAATATCACCACCGATTTTGATTCGGCACGTTCCTTTATTTTAAAAATTCTATCTACCGCAACACTGTTTGTGGCATCACAACCTATTCCCCAAATAGTATCTGTTGGGTAAAGTAAAGTTTTCCCCAATAAAATATGTTCTGATAGTATTGTTAGGTCTTCAATAAGTTTATTCTTTATTGTCATAATGATAACCAAATTGTCTTAGTTTGTATTCATTATTTCGCCAATCTGGCTCCACCTTCACAAAAGTGGTTAAAAAAACTTTACGTTGAAAAAACTCCTCCATATCTTTTCTGGCTTCAGTAGCAACTTTTTTAATCATTGACCCTTGATGTCCTATAATAATATTTTTTTGACTGTTACGCATTACATTGATAACGGCGGAAATTCTATACAAATCTTCACCTTCGACAAATTCTTCAATCACCACTTCTGTACAATAGGGAATTTCTTTTTCATAATGCAATAAAATTTTTTCTCGAAGAATTTCAGAGGCGAAAAAGCGTAAACTCTTGTCTGTAAAAGTATTTTTATCGTAATAAGGTGGCGAAATCGGAAGGTGAAAAACAATTTTATGTAACAATAAATCTTGTTCTTTAGGCTGATAGAGAGCAGAGGTAGGATAGATTTCGGCTTGAGGTAGCATATCGTGCCAATAATTCATCAACTTTATCAAGTTATCAGATGATGTTAAATCTATTTTATTGATAATTATAATAATAGGTATATTTTTTTTTTGTAGTTGCCGAATATACTTTTCGTGTTTATCAGACTGTTCAACAGTGTCGGTTACATATAAAATTACATCAGCATCATCAAGAGAAAGCGTTATGTATTTCATCATTGCTTCCTGCATTTTGTATTTGGGTTCTAAAATTCCCGGTGTATCAGAAAAAACAATCTGATAATCATCTGTGTTTAAAATTCCTAAAATTCGGTGACGTGTTGTTTGTGATTTATGTGTAACTATAGACAATTTTTCTCCAATAATCGCATTCATCAACGTACTTTTTCCTACATTGGGATTTCCGATAATATTAACAAATCCGGCTTTGTGTGAAGTCATTATAAATTAAGATAAAAAGATTAAGATAAAAAACTCAAAATAAGAGAGTTGTTGAGTTGAAAGAATATGTACAAAAAAATAAGAACAAATTTCTTGTTAACATTTGTAGTATTGTTATTTTGTAAGTTTTGATATGTATTACAGTAAATTAAGGGCGAAGTTAATTAATAAAATCGACATTATTACAAAATGTACAATTCCTCAAGATGTTTATACTTAGAGTTTTTAAATAAAAAGTATCGCGTTTAATTGTAAAATTGAATTGTTTTCCTTTGATTGTTTGGATTACATACATCTAACCCTTACTTTTGCAATTAATTGATAGAAAATTGCTGATTATTATAGGAATTTTTTCCTTCCTTTTAAAGAATTTTGTCATATGGCATATATTGGAGTAAATTGTTTTTTTGAAAAAGAAGAATGTAATGATGATATTCTTACCGCTTTTTTGGCAGATATTGGGTTTGAAAGTTTTGTTACTACAGATGACGGACTGGTAGCCTATATCCAGGAAAATGATTTCTCTCAGGAAAGTTTATCTCAAACACTTGAAGAACTATTATTTCTTGTCGATTATCAAATAGAAACTATTGAAGATAAAGATTGGAACGCAGAATGGGAAAAGAATTTTGAACCTATAGAAATAGAAACAAAAATCCACATTCGTGCTCCTTTTCATCAGAAAAAGCCTTATTTTGATTATGAAATTGAAATTTTACCTCAAATGTCTTTCGGCACGGCGCATCATGCTACAACTTATTTAATGCTTCAGCAACTTTATAGTATAAACTTACAAAACAAGAGTATGTTGGATATGGGTTGCGGAACTTCCATACTTGCAATTTTTGGAGTTATGGCAGGTGCAGAACACGTTGATGCTATAGATATTGACATTTGGGCTTACAATAATTCTTTGGAAAATATAGCACGAAATAATATTGATTCAAAAAAAATTACAGTTTATCAAGGGGGGCAAGAACTTTTACGCGGAAAGCAATATGACGTTATTGCTGCGAATATCAACAGAAACATATTGTTAGAACAAATTCAATATTATGCCCAATGTCTTAATTCTCAAGGAACTTTACTGATGAGTGGTTTCTATGTAGAAGATATTGATGTTATTAAAGAAGAGTGCCATAAACATCATTTGCAATTTATGAGTTTTAAAGAATGTAATCAATGGGTGGTTGTAACCGTTAGTTGTTAATTATGTTTACATATCTCCGAAAGTTTTTGCGTACTCGTTTTCGTCCGGTACTTTTGACGGTTATTCGTGAAGGATATACTCTTAAATTTTTTTGGTCAGATTTACAAGCTGGAGTTATTGTTGCATTGGTTGCATTACCTATGTCTATTGCTTTCGGTATAGCCTCAGGTGTAACTCCTGAACAAGGAATTATTACCGCCATTATTGCCGGACTTGTTATTGCTCTTTTGGGAGGAAGTAGGGTACAAATTGGAGGTCCTACAGGTGCTTTTATTGTTATCTTATTTAGTATTGTACAAACTTATGGACACAGTGGTCTGATAGTAGCCACTCTTTTAGCCGGAATAATCTTGGTTATTATGGGATTATTAAAGTTAGGAAGTCTGATTAAACTTATCCCATATCCTATTGTTGTCGGGTTTACATCAGGTATAGCACTGACCATATTTTCTTCACAAATCAAAGATTTTTTTGGCTATTCATCTCTTTCAATAAAAACAGATTTCTTTTCTAATTGGCAAAATTTTATATCACAACTCGGAAATATCAATTTTGGAAGTGTCATTATAGGTTTATCAACAGTGTTGATTATTATCTGCTTTCCCCGCATTAATCGTAAAATGCCGGCATCTTTAATTGCTATACTCTTAATGACAATAGTGGTTTATGTCATACAAAATTTTTATCCGCTTACTTTTTTTTCTGAAGTCCAAACTATTGGCGACAAGTTTAACATTACAAGTCATTTACCTCAACCAGTAACACCTCAAATGTCGTTGTCTGTTATTCAAGAACTTGTTCCGTCAGCTTTTACCATCGCAGTTCTGATTGCTATAGAATCTTTATTATCTTTAGTTGTAGTAGATGGAATGACCAGACAAAAGCACCGTTCTAATACAGAATTAATAGGGCAGGGAATAGCTAACATTGCCTCTCCATTGTTTGGAGGAATACCTGTAACCGGAGCCGTAGCACGAACTATTACAAACATCAAAAATGGAGGACAAACACCCATTGCGTCTATTGTTAATGCCGGAGTTTTACTTCTCATTCTTCTTTTTCTTGGTAAATTGGCCATGCTAATTCCTATGGCTTGCCTTGCGGGGATTTTGTTTACGGTTGCCTACAATATGAGCGAGTGGAGAACTTTCAAGGCAATGCTACATGGGAATAAGCACGATGTTACCGTATTGTTGACAACATTTTTTTTGACTCTCTTTTTCGGATTAACCATTGCCATTGAAATCGGACTTCTTATTGCTACACTTTCATTTATGAAAAGGGTTGCCGAGAGTTTTAATGTCAAAACGATAGAGGAAAATATTGCTGGTACAGAAGATGAGGAAGTTGTAACTGAGGCAGAAGAACTACCAATTCATAAAGATATTGCCATCTATGAAATCAATGGGCCGTTTTTCTTTGGCATTGCCAATAAATTAAGTGAACTTGAAATTAATCGTACTTTACAAAAACCGAAAGTAAAGATTATAAGAATGAGAAAAGTACCTTTTGTTGATTCTACAGGTATAAGAAATCTGACAATGTTATGGCTAAAATCCCAACAAGAGGGTGTTCAGTTAATTCTATCAGGAGTAACTCCTACAGTATATAATGACTTATTGAATTCCGGTTTTATAGAGAAAATCGGACGGCACAATGTTTTTGACCACATTCTTAAAGCCATTGATGCAGCCAATCAAATGGTGAGTGTTAATGATACATCAAAAGCATAAATAACGGATAATTTTTCAAGTTATCCGTTATTTATACTACAAAGTCCATTCTTTGTTTTTGTTCAATATTTTGCTCACACTCATTTTTTATTTTTTAAAAGAACAATATTTTCAACATGATGAGTGTGTGGAAACATATCTACGGGCTGCATAGTCGTCATTTCATAGTTTTCTTTCATCATAGATAAGTCACGAGCCTGTGTTGCCGGATTACAACTTACATAAATGATTTTTTCAGGGGCCATTACCTGCAATTTTTCGATCACATCAGGATGAATTCCAGCTCTCGGAGGATCTAAAACAACCACTTCCGGACAACCATTACGCTGTATAAACCGATTAGATAATACTTCTTTGATATCTCCGACAAAAAAGTCAATATTGTTAATATTATTCAATAAAGCATTTTCTTTAGCATCGGCAATTGCATCTTCTACGCACTCAATCCCTACTACTTTTTTACAATGCTGTGCCAAAAAACAAGCGATGGTACCTGTCCCTGTATATAAATCATAAACAACTTCATCTCCCTTTAAATCAGCAAATTCAAGTACTTTTTGATAAAGTGCATGGGCTTGCTCCGAGTGTGCCTGATAAAAAGATTTGGCTCTGATTTGAAATTGTAAATTACCCATTTTTTCAATAATAAAATTTCTGCCACTGAAAAGATGGACATCTAAATCATAAAAACTATCATTGCGTTTACTATTGATAATGTACTGTAATGAAGTTATTTGAGGAAATTTATCAATAATTTTTTGTAGAAAGAGTGTAATATCTTCTTGGTTATCATACGCAAAAATAACGACAACCATAATTTCACCTTGTGTTGTGGTGCGAATCATTAAAGTTCGTAGAAATCCTACTTGTTCTCTCAAGTGAAAAAAGCGATATCCTAAATCTAAGGCTGTTTGATAAATAAAATTGCGAATTTCATTCGATGGGTCTGGTTGTAAAATACATTTTTCCAAATGAACGACTTTATCAAACTTTCCGGAAACATGAAATCCTAATCCTTTGACAGTTTGGTCGTTATGTTCATTTTCTATTTCCTCCTTGGTGAGCCATCGTTTATCGGAAAAAGTAAACTCCAATTTATTTCTGTAATATTCTGTTTTTGATGTTGAAAGGATCGGTAGTATTGATTTAATTTCTAATTTCCCTAATCTAACAATTTGATTTTCTGCTTGTAATGATTTTTCTTTAATTTGTTCAGAATAGGGTAGAGGTTGCCATTTACAACCTCCGCAAATACCAAAATGAGGACATAAAGGGGTTACGCGTTGTTGCGAGTATTGGACAGTTTCAGTAACATAACCTTCCATAAATTGTTTTTGCTTTTTGGTAATTTGTATGTTTACAATATCTCCCGGTACGGCAAAAGGGACAAAAACTACAACTCCTTCAATTTTTGCCAACGCTTTTCCTTCGGCAGCAACGGATATTATTTCAACATTTTCGTAGTGGGGAAGGTTTCTTTTTCTATTACGCATAAAGTTCTATTTAATATAATGTAAATTATGGGATTTTTCAGTTATTCTTTGATAACCATTAATTTGGCGAATTTCAAGAGTAAAACTTTTTGCTCAGGACTATTATCAAATTGTATAACGGCTTTGCGGTTATCGCTATTATTTTCCAAAGATGTAATTCTTCCCTTACCAAAAATTGGATGTAATATTTTATCATCTACTTTAATTTCTGACGATGGTGTGGGTTGAAAATTTTCAGGTAATGGTTGTGTAGTTATAGTGGCCGACTTAGAGAGTCTTTTGAAATATGCAGTATCATTTTCTTTGTTTGAAGATGTTTTAAACATTTCCTTATAATTTAAATATCCTTCAATGTATTGAGGAGCAATATCATTTAAAAACACACTTTCAGCACAATCTGTAATTTCTCCCCACTTCATTCTTTTTTTTGAAGAAGATATACAAATTCCTTGTTTTGAGCGTGTTAATGCCACGTAGAAAAGTCGTCTTTCTTCTTCCATCTCAACCTTATTTGACATAGAGGGCAACGATGGAAAAAGTCCTTGTTCCATACCGACAATATAAACCCAATCAAATTCTAACCCTTTAGAAGCATGAATGGTCATGAGTGATACTTTGTTAGATTGTCCATCCTCAGTATCACTATCACTTAATAATGCTACATTTTCCAAATAATGTTCTATTGTAGGTTGTTCGCCATTTTCTTCAATATAAAGTTCACAAAACTCGGTAACACTGTTAATGACTTGTTCAATATTTTCTAATCGCCCTTGTTCTTCTTTCTCTTTAGACGATTTTAATGTAAAAATAATGCCCGATTTATTAGCAATAAGAAGTACTAATTCTTGGGGTAAGAGTTCATTTTTCTCGGCTCTGAAACTTTCTATCAGTTCTATGAAATTAGATAATTTACCAATAGCCGCAGGTTTTAATTCTTTGAAAATTAATTCTCTATTATCTCGCAACAAATTCCAAATACTACAATTGTATTGTTGGGACAAGGCTAATAACTTATCTGTTGTAGTAGTTCCTATTCCGCGTAAAGGATAGTTGACAACTCGTAAAAAAGCTTCATCGTCAGCAGGATTGACTGTTAATTTGATATACGCCATCAAATCTTTTACTTCTTTACGTTGATAAAATGCCGTACCTGCATAAATTTTATAGGGTATTCCACTTCGCTGTAATCCGTTTTCCAAGGTACGTGTCAAAGCATGAGTTCGATACAATATTGCCATATCGCGATACTGTAACTTATTTTCTCTCATTCTTTTTTTTAGATCATCAATAAGATGATATACCTCTTCCTGATCACTGAAAGCCTGAAAATACTGAATTTTCTCTCCAATATTATTTTCAGAAAAACATTTTTTTTGTAATTGAGAATTATTCTTGGCGATGACGCTATTGGCTGCTTCTACAATATTTTGCGTAGAACGGTAATTTTGCTCTAACTTGAATACATGGCAATTTTTGTAATCTTGATTAAATCGCAATATGTTTTCTACATTAGCACCTCTAAAAGCATAAATGCTTTGTGCATCATCTCCAACAACGCAAATATTTTGATGTTGCTCTGATAACCGTTTAATAATCAAATATTGAGCATAGTTTGTATCTTGATACTCATCAACCAAAACATATCTGAATTTGTCTTGATATTTCGACAAAATTTCCGGATTTTGCTTAAAGAGAATATTGGTGTACAACAATAAGTCATCAAAGTCCATTGCATTATTTACTCTGCATCGCTGGGCATATAATTTATAAATTTGATGCAATTCAGGCATTTTGGCTTCTCTATCTTGGTGTATCAATTGAACATTGGCACTATAGGCTTGGGCTGAATAAAGGTTGTTCTTTGCATGAGAAATGCGTGCCAATACGTTTTTGGGAAGATAGTTTTCTCCTAACTGTAAATATTCTATAATATTTTTAATTAATGCTTTACTGTCGGATGAATCATAAATGGTAAAATTTGAAGTGAAACCTAATTTGTCGGCTTCATAACGTAAGATACGGGCGAATATAGAGTGGAATGTACCCATCCAAATTTTTACAGAGGAGTTCTCCCCTACCCTTTGAGCAATACGTTCTTTCATCTCCCGTGCTGCTTTGTTTGTAAATGTAAGGGCTAAAATATGGTAAGGAGGAACTCCACAAGCAATCATGTGAGCAATACGAAATGTCAAAACTCTTGTTTTTCCAGAACCTGCACCTGCTAATATCAGTGATGGACCTTCATAGTTCTCACAAGCTCGGCGCTGTTCAGGATTGAGGTTTGACAAAAGTGTATTGTTCATAATTTAGAGAAAAATTACCAATTGGCAACAAAAGCGGTGCAAAAATACAAAATTAATTGCAAATACAGACTAAACTACAAAAATACAGTCTATACTTTGGTCAACCACGCTCTACATATTTTACATATTTAACCGCCGGAATACCAAGTGCCATGATGGCGTGAATCTTTTCACTTACGCCAAGGATTCTTGAGAACTCTTTGCTGTCTCCCTGCTTGATTGCTCGCATGACAAACCCCATATAAATTTGGCTGATTCCTAATGACTGTGCCATCAGTGAAGCATTCTGGTAAGCCAGGTTGGCATTCTCTGATCCGAAACTGCTGGCTTTAGGGGTGTGAAAAACCAATAAAGCGGTTGCTTTTCTCAAAATAGGATCACCTCCTTCCATGTGTTGCTGCTTATATCTGTAAAATGCCGGAATAGAATGATATAACTCTTTAAGGAAGGGTTTAAGTAAAAACTTTATTGGAGGAATACTTAACTTCTTTATTGCTGAGTCAAACATGTTAACGGTTTGATTACTGACTTGTCTTAGCACTTCAGGATTAGTAATGACCGTAACAGAAACCTGTTGATTGTTTGATGCTGTTGGAGCATAATAAGCCGCCTCGACAATCATATCCAGCATTGTCTGAGGAATGGCTTTAGAGGTTATGGTTCTGTTAGAACGTCTTGATTTGATTAACAGCATGACCTGCTCCGGCGTGGACAGTTGTGAGTAATCAATAGCATGTATTTTTTCCTGCGGAAAGAGACTGTGGTGAACAGAACCTGTGGGACATACGTCAACGCAATGACCGCAGCCAATACAACTTTCAACATATTTTATGCTGATTGGTTCTCCTTTGTTTTCCTGATTAATTACGTCTGCCGGACACACGCGTGCACATTTGGCGCATTTTGTACAAGTGTCGTGATGAATAGTGATGTTTTTATTTGCCATACTCTATTGTATTAATATAAATTATTATTCTATTTTCTTCCAGTTCATTGTTCTGCCCAATGCCGGCATGCCGATGTATCCTCTCACTTTCAAGTTTGTAGGACTGTCAAACTTGAATACGGCCTTGTAGGTTTTTCCTGAGTCAGGGTCATATATTTTACCGTCAGACCATTCATTGTCATCACTGTCATACTTTAATCCCCACGCAAGTACAATTTTATCACCGGCTACAGACCGTAACGCCGGGTTAGGATTAAGGATGTCTCTTTTGGGTTGTCCTTTCTCATCAAGAGGTTTCTCCATCCAGATAATTTGTGCCTGATAAGTTGTTCCGAGTTTGGTAATCTTTACTTTTACGACCTCTTTAGATACATCGCTTACCACCCTATAAACCCCAAGTATTTTATCTGCCGGTGTTTGAGCAAAGGTTGCAAAGTGTAACATGATGAATGCGGAAAGAACCGCGATTGTTTTAATGTTTTGTTTCATATGTAATTTATTAATTTAAAAATAAGTAAGTAATGGATAAACAGTATAGATGTTGATTTTTTGACCAAAGGTAGTATAGATAAAAAACAATTCTGATAACACGTAATATAATATAAAGTTATTTATACTTTATCAACCAATCCGGTGGATGCAATCCTGCTTTATATTCTAAGACAATATCTTCAAGCCGATTTTCTCCGGTCTCTTTTGTCTGAGAGATTTATACATATAAGCACTCAATGACATTAAATATAGGTCTCAGATATTCTAACCCATTAGTTTGGATACTCTAAACCTATAGGTTTGGTATCTCTAAACTTATAGGTTTGGTATCTTTAAACTTATAGGTTTGGAGATACCAAACCTATAGGTTTAGAGATGCTAAACTAATCGGACGTAAACATTTCAATACAAAAGATAATTGCCGGAGGTTGCATAAGACTGTGTAATTATTGATTTACCTGAGATATTCCTGCGGCTTTGAGGTATTTTGTATAAGCAAGCCGTTCTCCTGTTCTTGCTTCGATTAAATCACTCTGAGCCTTTTGCCATAAGGCTTGAGATTCCAAATAATCTGCCAAAGTTTCCATTCCTGCCGTATATCGATTGCCGCTTTCTGTCATGTTTTCTTCTGCCTGAGTTAATGATTTTACGGTTAAAGCTACTTCTAAAACCGCTTCCTCATAATTGTTGGTTGCTTGTATGAGTTCTAACTCCATCTGGTCTGTTAAGTCTTCAAATTGATGGTGGGCAATCTCTACCTCATGCCGTGCGGCAGATACCTTTCTTCTGCCTTCTCCCCAATGAAACAGCGGAATGTTGACTGAGACTGCTCCTACAAACGAAGGGGTATTAACAAGAGTGCTTTTGTTTAACTGTATTCCATTCATGTAATTATAGGATGCCATGGCCACTATCTGTGGTAAGAAATCACTTCTTGTCAAGGCAACGTTTCTCTTTTTAAGTTCAATTTGTTGCTGTAACATAATATATTCAGGACGAGAGGAGATGTCTGTTTGCCGGTTACTCACTTCAGGGTTTGATTCAAAATTATCGGTCAGTCTCAAGGTATCTGTCTGCATGGGCAGCCCGGTATGATAACAGAGATTCATCATTGCAAGACGCAAGCCATTCTGTGCCTTTCTTACCTGCAACTCTGCCTCATTCATTCTTACCTGCACCTTAAGCATATCATTCCTGTTTTTCATTCCGCTCTCATAAGCATCGTTCATCTGACGGTAAAACTCTGCCACCACTTCTTTGTATTTTACGGCGCTTTTGACTAACTCTTCCATCTTTATGCAGGTAAAGAAGGCTTCATCGACCCGAATAATCACCTCTGCTTCAGTTTTCTTTACATTCAACTCGGCCATAGTTTGACCAATCTTAGCCATGCGCACCGAAGTTATAATCTTGCCACCCATATAGATGGGTTGCTGTGCAGCAATCCCTGCTTGAAATACAGACCCTATTTTAAAGTCAAACTTTGTATCGGGCATATAAGCATACTGCTTGAAAACAGGGGTTCCGTCAGGCCCCACCATTGGGGTTCCGCCTGCCCCTGCCATTAATATGTTGGGTTCTAATGCTCCTGTTGCCGGATTGGGTACAAATGTGGGCAAGTAACCTCCGGACATCGTATAGCTTGAACTTCCGCTGGAGTAGAGGTAATTGCCGGAAAGTGAGAACTTGGGAAGAAAGTTGGCTTTATACATTTTTAAGTTATCATTGGCAATACTGCTCTGGGCAGTAGCCGTTTTGAGAGTACGGTTATGCTCAATGGCCATACGCCGACAGTCATCAATGGTCAACTGTTGAGCCGAAGCAATATCGACCACGACGATGACACTCAATAATATGAGAAGATGTTTCATTGCATTTTTATTTTGAAAAAGATTGAATAAAATATAGGTATAAACAGCAGTGTTACAAGCGTCCCGAGTAGCAACCCACCCATAATGGTAGCGGCTAACGAGCCGAACATATCGTCGGGAAGTAAGGGAATCATTCCTAAAATGGTGGTAAGAGAAGCCATCATCACCGGGCGGAATCTTATGGCCGAACTGTCTAATAATGCCTGCACAGGCTCAACACCCTGTTTGATGAGATGGTCTATCTCGTCCATCAGCACAACGCCGTTTTTAATCATCATGCCTATAAGCCCCAGCACACCGCAAATGGCGACAAACCCAAATGACTTACCGGCCACCAGTACGCCAAACACCGCACCCACAAACAGCAGCGGAACACAAAGCATAATCATCAGTGTTTTCTTGTAATCTTTGAAGAGCATCACCAAAATACCAATCATCAGAATAATGGCTAAAGGAAGGTTTGCAAACAGATATTTGAGAGCCGTATTCTTTGCCACATACTCACCCTCCCACGACAAGGTGTAACCCTCTGGAAGGGGTATTGCTTCGAGGGCAGCCTCAATCTCTTTGCGGGCATCTTCTGCTCCGACGCTTGGAATGTTATTGGCTTGTGCCCTCATAGCCCGCTGTCCGTTATGCCTTATCACAAGAGGGTCTTCCCATTTGAGCCGAATACCGTTTGAGGTTTGGCTTAAAGGTGTGGTTGCAAGAGCCTCTGCAATAATGTCAGATTCAGAGATTGCGCCCGTCATTAATCCTTTGATTGTTTCTTTATTCAACCCTTTGAGTGAGGGCAACAATGAAAAGACAGGTATGTTTTCAATAGATTCAATCTGTTGACCATTCTTATCTACACACTTAACCATAAGGGTTTGGGAAACATTACCGTCGTATATTGTATTGATGGGAATACCGTCGGTTGAAGTAAGCAGAGAAAGCCCTACGTCTTGTCTTGTCAACCCTGCATTTCGAGCCTTCGGCTGGTCGTAATCAATCTCTAAGGTCGCCATTTTAGGTTGCCAGTCAGAAGTAACCAGCATCAGGTTATCGCTGCGTTCCATAATTGCTTGCGCCTGTGCTGTCAAATCGGCTAACACCGCAGGGTCAGGACCTGTAAACATAGCCTCTACAGGGTATTTGCTATACATCAGGTTATAGCGTTTAACTCTGACATAAGCCTGTGGAAAGTTGTCTGTAAGATAGCGCTGGATACTGGGAATGGCAGCTACCAAGTTGTCTTGCGATGTAAAGTCAACAATCAGGTCGCCGTAAGAAAGTGATGGTGTAGCAATACTTCTCACTAAGTTATAACGACTTGGGGTAGCACCAACAGAGGCAGTAACATGCTTAATATCTTCTCTTGAAAAGAGGTAGTCTGTAATGGCCTGTAAATCTTTTTCTGTACGTGCACTGCTGCTTCCTTCCGGCAACTTGTATTCTATGTAAAGCTGGTCGTAGTTCATATCAGGAAAGAAACTTTGGGGTAACTTGGTATATACCCATATACTTACTCCTACCAGAGCAAAGGCTCCGACAACGGCTATTGCTCTGTGTTTCAACCCCCAGGAGAGCATTGTTCTTAAAGCGATATAAAACCTGTTATTGAATTGATTCTTCTTTTGTTTTGTTGCTTTAAGCATTGTTTTGGCTTGAAGCGGAACCATGGTCAGCGACAGAATCCAACTCAAAAAGAGTGATACTGCCAATACTACAAATAGGTCACGGACATATACTCCGGCAGTATCGGGTGAAAGAAACAGCGGCAAGAAGGCTAAGATAGCAATCAGTGTAGCCCCCAAAAGCGGCATGGCGGTTTTACGTCCAATGTCTGTCAATGATTTTGTTTTAAGTCTTCCTTTACTCAAATCAATCAAAATTCCATCCACTATCACAATCGCATTATCGACCAGCATCCCCATAGCCAGAATAAATGAAGCAAGAGAGACACGCTGTAATGTTCCACCAAAGAAGTTCAGAAACAACAGGGTTCCCAAAACAGTAACAACTAATGTTGTACCCAGCAAGACACCGCTTCTGAATCCCATGGCAAACATCAATACTACAATCACAATAACCACCGACTCAATCAGATTGATAACAAACGTACCGATAGCATCATCTACTCTTTCCGGCTGAAAGAATACTTTGTTATAGTCTATTCCTGCAGGTAAAGAATTGCTTTGCAAGTCAGCCAAACGCTCTTCTACCTTTTTACCTAACTTTATGATGTCTGTTCCTGCCAGTGCAGAAATTGATATTCCTACCGCCGGCTTTTTATCGTAGAAGAGGGCATTTCTGATCGGATGGCTGTAATCATTAGAGACTTGCGCAATATCCCGTAACCTCATCTGGTCTTTCTCATGTCCCTGTATAATAAGGTTTTCAATATCCTCAATGGTTTTATATTTATCCCCCACAGACACCCGTAACCGCATATCTCCACTCTGATAGTATCCAGAATAGATAGTTTTGTTTTGCCCTTGAATGGTCTGTAAAACTTCTGCCGGAGATACACCAAGGTTGGCCATCTTATCTTCGTAAATGGAAACAGTGATTGTAGGTGTAAATATTCCGTAAAGTTCTACTTTAGATATTCCCTCAATGTTTTGTACCTCTCTCTTTATCTGTTCGGCGTATTTGGAAAGTTCTTTGTTTGAGAACCCGTCAGACGTAAGGGCATAGAACATACCGAAAACATCTCCGTAGTCATCAACAACAATACTTGTATTCGCCTCAGACGGTAGTTTTGACTGAACATCACCTACCTTTCGGCGTAACATGTCCCAGTACTGTTCAGTTTCCTTGTCAGGAACCGTAGTTTCGAGATTTACCGTAATGATGGATAAGTCTGCAGAAGACTGACTTTCTACCTTATCCACATTATTCATTGACCGGATAACCTTTTCTAACGGATCAGTTACCTGTAACTCTACTTCATAAGAAGAGGCACCTGGACAGGTTGTAATGACTACAGCCTGTTTTACTTTAATGGCCGGGTCTTCGAGTTTACTCATCCGGTCGTAAGAGAAAATACCTCCGATAATAAGAATAGCGACAATAAAGTACACTAACTTACTGTTGGCTAAAGCCCATTTTCCTAAATTCATAACAGTCCTCCTTTATTAGTATTAGACATTTGAGGTAAAACCTTTACCTGCTGTCCTTCTTTTAAAGAGTTTACTCCGGCACTCACCACTACTTCTCCCTCCTTCAATCCCTCAACCAGCGCACGGCCATCTGTTGTAATCTCAATCACTTTTACAGCCTTCTTCACTACTGTTTCTCCGGTAACAATCCATACATTGTTTTCTACAAGAGCAGTAACCGGAACTTGCATTAACAGCCTGCCATTGCTTTTGTATTGTATTGTTACCATGGCTGTCATTCCGGGCGCCGGCAACGCAGAGTCTAAGATTCTAAAGCGTGTGGAATAGAGTTGGTTTAGATTTGCTTTGTGATTAATACCCAAGAGTTGTAACTTGAAAGTTTTACCGGGAAATGCTTCAATGGTGGCAGTGGCAGACTCGTAGTGTTCTCTTTTGATAAAGTCTGTAGTCGGTATGTTTATCTCTATTTCCGGAGTATCTGTAGAAATCATTGATACAACCGGAGTACCTGCTCCGACAGTTTCACCCCGATCAAAATGTTTTTTTTCAATATAGCCGTCAAACGGCGACAGCAGTTTAGCATAAGACAGGGTATTCCTGTGAGCATCTAACTTTGCCGTAATCTGTTGTAATCCATACATCGCTTTGTCGTAGTCATTGGGAGATACGCTTTTTTTATTGTAGAGTTCAATCACCCTGTCAGCCTCAGCCTTTAACCGATTATACTCTGCTTCGGTTGCCGAAAGTTGAATTTGATAATCACGATCGTCTAATTGAGCCAATACAGTCCCTTTACGGACAAATTGCCCCTCAGTAACATTCATTGTCAGAATCTGTCCGGCCACTCTAAAGGCTATATTTGCCTCAGAAACAGCTTTGACTTTTCCTGAAAACTTTGAGAGTTCAACCGAATGGTCAATCACTCTGACGGTATCACATCTAACAGTGCGGAAAGGTTCTTCTTTCACCTTATGATTTACACAACTAATCATTACACCGCACAAGGACAGTAGGAAAACTTTTTTCATATATTTACATTTTAGAATTTTGCTGCAAAGGTACTCCTGAGGTATGAGACAGAAAAGTCGTTTATTGAGCAAAAAATGTTCAATATGTATTATTTTGACTTATATTCGAAATTTTATCTCTACATTTGTGTCGCAATGGAGAAATATAAGCGCTTAATTATAGGTAATACCGAACTAACTTGTCAAAGTTTTAGTAACAAAATGCCGATTCGATTAGAACAAGGCGGGTTGTTTTTGTGTCAAAGTGGTCATGCCGATATTCTTATTGACCTTAAAAGATTTCATATCACAGTCAATGATATGGTCGTAGCATTTCCTCATACTGTTGTACAGGTTTTAAACTATAGTAAAGATTGCGATGGAATTATCATCGGTGCCGATTTAAATTTCTTTACGTCTATTCAAATATCAGATAAACCTTCTTATTATCTATATATTAAAGAGAATCCATGTATCTCATTGAAAAAAGAGGAATGGGATAAGATAATCTTTCTATACAACATGCTTTTGCGTGAGAGTAGTAATATGGAACATCCGTTTCGTCAAAAAATCGATGAATCTATAATGAAAATCATTACCTACGAAATTGCCGCAATTTACTTTAAACGCAAACCCATCAGTCAACAACCCCGCTCTCGTAATGAAAAAAGTTTTCAGCAGTTTATCTTTTCGCTGTTCAATAACGTTGACACTCACAGAACGTTGGAGTTTTATGCTACGGAACAATCCATTACTCCACGACATTTATCAATGGTTGTAAAGCAAATGTCAGGTATAACGGCAGGTGAGTGGATTGTCAGTTGTACAATCGCCAATATCAAATCTAAATTACAGGATGACAACTTATCTATTACGAATATTTCCGACGAAATGAACTTTCCCAATCCCTCCTTCTTTTCCCAATATTTTAAGAAATATACAGGAATAAGTCCCAAAGAGTATCGCAAAAACATAAGACAATAACAACGTGGACTGTTATTGCAAATAGTAAATAATGTTTGTTCACCTTTGAAAAACGTACTATCTTTGCGGAAATTATAACATGATAATGATTAGATTAGCCATTCAAAAAAGCGGAAGATTAAATGAGCAGTCGTTAGACTTACTTAAAGATTGTGGTATTAAATTTTCCAACAGCAGCCGCATTCTTAAAACTACGGCAAAAAACTTCCCCATAGAATTACTTTACCTTCGAGATGATGATATTCCGCAATATGTAGAACAAGGTGTTGCCGATATTGGCATTGTAGGCGAGAATGAGATGTGGGAAAAAGATAAAAAAATAGATTGTGTTACCAAGTTGGGATTTGCTCAGTGCAGATTGGCTTTGGCCATTCCCAAAGATGAAGTTTATACGGATTTGTCTTACTTTCAAGGGAAAAAAATAGCGACAAGTTATCCCAAAATCCTATCAGACTTTTTCAGTAAGGAAAATATTGCGGTAACTGTTGAAGAAATTACGGGAAGTGTAGAAATCGCTCCAGGCATAGGATTATCTCATGCTATTTTTGATATTGTCAGTACAGGCAGTACATTATTAATGAACGGACTCAAAGAAGTTCACGAAGTATGCAGAAGTGAAGCCGTTTTAATTGGCAACAAACAGTTGTCTGAAGAAAAAAAGAAACTCGTAGCCCAACTGTTATTCAGAATCGAAACCGTCATAGAGTCTCGAAACTATAAATATTTAATGCTAAACAGTCCTAACAGTTCTGTCGAAAAAATAAGTAAGTTGTTAGGTGGAATCAAAAGCCCTACGATTTTACCGCTTGCAGAAGAAGGCTGGATGAGTATTCATGCCGTCATTAAAGAGTCGGAATTTTGGGACAAAATCAATGATTTGAAGAAATTAGGAGCAGAAGGAATTTTAGTTTTACCTATTGAAAGATTAATACAGTAAATGTTGGAAAAATACCTCAATCCGGAGATAGAGTTATGGAGTAAATTATCGCAACGCTGTAATATACAAGGCCATAATTTAGAAAATACCGTTTCTGAAATATTTGGAGATATTGAAAAAAACGGAGATAAGGCAGTACGATTTTATACTCAAAAGTTTGATAAAGTTACTTTAGATAACCTCACTTTAGATATTCTTTCAACCCCCTCATCAATTTCACAATCCCTCCAATCTGCCATTGATATAGCCTATCGTAATATCTACACTTTCCATGCTCAACAGACAGAAGTTCCTCAAAAGGTGGAAACCATGAAAGGGGTAACTTGCTGGAGAGAAAACAGAGCAATAGAAAAAGTCGGTATTTATGTTCCCAATGGCTCTGCACCTCTATTTTCTACAGTCTTAATGTTAGCCATTCCTGCACAACTTGCCGGATGTAAAGAAATAGTTTTATGTACACCTCCCAATAAAGACGGTTCTATCCATCCTGCCATTGTATATGCGGCTAAGAAATCGGGAGTTACAAAACTTTGTAAGGTTGGTGGCATTCAGGCTATTGCTGCATTAACATTCGGTACGGAAAGCGTTCCTCAGGTTTATAAAATCTTTGGACCCGGCAATCAATATGTAACCGCTGCAAAGCAATATGCACAAAAGTTTGGAATTGCCATTGACATGCCAGCCGGACCAAGTGAAGTATTGGTCATTGGTGATTCTACGGCTAATCCTGCGTACATTGCGGCAGACTTACTGGCTCAGGCCGAACATGGTAAAGACAGTCAGGCAATGGTGGTTTCAAATTCAGAAAAAGTAATTGATGATGTTATGGTGGAAGTTTCCCGACAGTTAGAACACCTGCCCAGAAAAGAGTTAGCCGCACTCTCTTTGAAAAACAGTAAAGCACTTGTGTTTGAAACCCTTGAACGTTGTTTTGACTTTAGTAACTTTTATGCTCCAGAACATTTGATTTTATCTATGGATAATGCTGAAAGTTTTGTATCTAAAGTAGAAAGTGCAGGATCGGTATTCTTAGGACATTTGAGTTGCGAAAGTATTGGAGATTACGCTTCCGGAACGAATCATACTCTACCAACCAACGGTTATGCACGCAACTACAGCGGAGTTTCCTTAGACAGTTTTGTAAAAAAGATTACTTTCCAAATAGTCTCTCAAGAGGGCTTTGATAATATTGCTACCACCGTTGAAACAATGGCCGCAGAAGAACAACTTTTTGCTCATAAA
>CAYVGO010000021.1:0-34558 GCA_964450725.1 uncultured Muribaculaceae bacterium | reverse complement strand
CACGGCTGCGGCAGACTTTCCCAACATGGGGAAACCTCCTGCACATATTCCGTATTCAGTATTCTCCATTTTATGCTTAGGGTTGATTCATATAGTATCGCAAAACAACAGAGGCTGCCATACATCCAAAGATAGCGGGCATATAGGAAATAGTACCCACCATCGATTTTTTATTTTGTTGGTCATCAACGGCTACAATGGCTTTATCCTCCGGTTTTTCCTCTGAAAACACAACCTGAAATCCACTGTAAATTCCCATTTTGTGTAACCGCTTTCGCAAAGCATACGCAAGATAACAGGTATGAGACTTTGAAATATCTGCAATACGAATTTTGGCAGGATCACTCTTAGCACCCGCTCCCATAGCAGAAACTAATGGATAATTACGTACTAAAGTCTTTTTAATAAGATTTACCTTAGGGGCTAAGGTATCAATGGCATCAACCACATAATCATAAGGATTAGAAAGTAAAACATCTGTTTCTTCATCACAAATAAACTGTTGTAATGCCGTAATTTTCAATTGCGGATTGATGTCTAACAGCCGATGCTTCAATATTTCAACTTTAGACTTATTTACAGTGGAGTGCAGTGCTATCAACTGTCGATTAATATTACTCGGCTGTACGGTATCAGCATCTACGATGGTGAGTTGCCCTATTCCGGCACGACATAGCATTTCTGCGGCATAAGCCCCGACCCCACCGACTCCGACGACCAAAATATGTTGATGTTTGAGAGTCTGTAATGTCTTTTGGCCAAGTAATAATTCCGTACGTGAAAACCAATTATCCATTATCTATCTGAAATCCTAAGGTTGTAAGTTGTTCTGACAATTGTTGATTATCTGCAGTTTTAATGATAAAATCTTCAAATGAAAGCCGATATTGGTATTCTGAACGTATTTTTTCGGCTAACGTAATATCTTCTAAAAACTGTCGGGTTTCCTGTTCAATATCATAGGTTTGTAAAATTATTTTTTTTACGGTCTCTTCATTAGACATTCCGCAGCAATCATTAGACATTGTAACTACAGGTAAGTGAGGTGTTGTGAATTGCAGCGGCAATTGATGGAAATCAGCAATTTGTTGTACCGCTTGTCGAGAAGCATTAATCTTTCCTCTCAAAGAATATCCGGCAATGTGTGGAGTAGCAATATTAACTAAGTAAGGTAGATTCTGATGTGTAATTTGCGGTTCGCCTTCCCATACATCTAAAGCAATTTGAGCAATTTTGCTGTTATCTGAAAGCGCTTTTAGCAAAGCAACTTCATCTATCACTTCTCCTCTGGAAGTATTGACAAGCCACAAGTTAGTCTTACAGCGATTAAAAAAATCTTGATTCAACAAATGGTAGGTCGGAAAGTTTCCATGCTGTGTATAGGAGGTATGTAGGGTTACAATATCCGCGTTTTCTGCAATGGTTTGCAAGTCCACAAAGTGAGGTAAGTTTTCTTGTTGCTGTCTCAAAGGGTCGCAGCATAGTACTTTCATTCCCAACTTTTCTGCCCCTTCTACAACTTTTCTACCTATATTTCCCACTCCTACAACTCCTAAAACCTTTCCGTCAAGTGGCTGCGCTGTTTTTGTAGAAAAAACCGACAATGCCGTAAAAACATATTGCACAACAGCAGTGGCATTGCAGCCGGGAACATTTCGCCATGTAATACCTGCACTTTCTAAATATTGGGTATCTAAATGGTCTGTACCTATGGTTGCGGAAACAATCAATTTGATATTACTGTCTTGAAGTAATGCTTGATTACAGTGGGTTCTTGTTCTTATCAACAATACATCCGCCTGACGCACGGCGGCTTGATTAATTTCCTGATAAGGTAAATATTTTACTTCAAAAAACGGCTCAAATATTTGCCCTACAAAAGGAATATTTTTATCTATAACAATAAGCACCGGTTACGATTTACTATTTACAATTGAAATATACTCTACGGGTTATAAATTACAAATTACGATTTACAAGTTACAGCGAATGTATTGCAATTGTAACTTGTAAATCGTAATTCGTAAATTCCCAATCCACACTTTATTTAGTTGCGTTCTCCAAACGTTTCATGATGGCAAAAATAAATATTGCAGATACAATACATGCCAATACGAAAATACCCCACAGTAAATACAAATCTATTTTTCCCCACATCAAACTGCCAACAAATAATAATTTATTACCAATGGCGGTAGCCAACAGCCATCCACCCTGCATCAATCCTTGGAAACGTGCGGGAGCCACTTTTGAAACAAAAGATAATCCCATAGGGCTTAAAAACAATTCGGCAACCGTTAATACCAAATAACTGCTGATTAACCAATAGGGCGAAACTCTCATAGATTCTTCTACGGCGGCACCTTGTAAAAGATAAGGCGATACTAAGTTGAGTGAACCTATCAACAAAATAACAAATCCGAAGGCCGCAATAAACATTCCCATTCCTATTTTTTTAGGAGTGGACGGGTCATAGTTTTTACGGTTCAAGTAAGCAAAAAATCCCATCACTAAAGGTGTTAACGCTACAATAAACAACGGATTGAAAGATTGAAAGATTTCGGGAGAAATAGCATTGTGAGAACCATAAGTAGAAACAAAATACCCGCACAAGCCTCCGGCAACTAAAAATGTAACAATACCCGCTATTCTTTCTTTGATATGTTGATTTTTACGTAAAGCAAGTACAGCACCGATAATAGTCGCAATCACACAAAGTATGGATTCCAAATTGAAAAACAAATTGGTGACGGCACCCACTTTGGTAACGGTGTAGTCACGGGCAAAGATAGTCAGCGTAAGTCCGTTTTGGTGGAAAGACATCCAGAAGAAAATTACCACAACAAATACTAAAGAGAGAGCCATAATGCGTGACTTTTCTTCGGGCTTAGAGATTAAGAACATGTAGGTAACAAAGGCTACAAACAATCCGATAGCACCTCCGAGTTTATAATCTAACTGTGATACATTAAAATAAACTCCGATATAATGTACAATAGCAGCCACACCAACCAATAACACTGCCGATAAAAGAATATGGCTGATATTTACTGATGATTTGGTTGATTTTTGTGCGGTTGAGTTGGCATTGTCCACACTTTTTTGTTTGTTGGGTAAGGCTTTACTAAAGACAAGATAAACGACCAAAGATATTAACATCGCACCTGCAGCGATGGCAAAAGCCCAATTGTAACCTCGAGCAAAAACATCAATATAATTTTGAGCAAACTGCATTAAATCAGTTACAGGCTGTCCTCCGGCAACAATAGCTTTATCGGCTAATGTTTGTAACTGTTGCGTATTCTCCGGAGTGATAGTTTTGTTGACCATCTGATGACACAAAGCCGGTAAACTTCCGTCATGTAAATAGCCGTTAATTTGTAACCACCAATTTCTTATGGTCGTGGCGGCAAAAGGTGCAAAAAATGCTCCGATATTGATACCCATATAGAATACCATGAATGCGGAGTCTCGCAACTTTCTGAATTTGTCGTTGTCATAAAGTTGTCCTACAACAGCCTGTAGGTTTCCTTTGAAAAACCCGTTACCCAAAGCAATAATAAATAAGCCGGCAAGAGTAATATTTAAAGACATATCAGGCAAAGCAATAATGCCGTAACCCAAAAACATGACAATTTGCCCGAGCAGAATAACCAATTTATACTTTTTGGTATAATCGGCTAACATTCCTCCAATGAGTGCCAAAGCATAAATTGAGAAGTAAAACCAACTGTAATATTCTCCGGCATCGGCTTCAGAAAGTCCGTATTTTGCTTGAAGAAACAGTACTAAAATGGCCATCATGGTATAGAATCCAAAACGTTCTCCCATGTTGGTAAAGAAGGCTACAAATAAGCCTTTGGGGTGATTTTTAAACATAAAATTAAATAATTAGTGGTGAAACTTTTGTTGTTGATATTATAAAACAGTAATCAATTTTGTGGCACGATGACCTTCATTAAAAAGTAAATCTAAAATACTTAAATTGGGAATAAATCCGAGTTTGTGTTGAAATACCTGATAATAATTCGGAGTTATTACGGTTGATTTTTTACAAGTAATTTCTTCTCTCAAATCCATATCTTTGTCATAATCGATTCTATATTCTTGGGTTTCCTCTATGGTTCCTTTCCATTGAAAAATATGCAACAGAGTTTTTAAAATATTGAAATTAAAAGCATATAAAGAAGTTTCCGTTTGAAATACAAGAGCATAAATCTCTTCTTCATAATATGAAAAATAAGCCGACGATTTATAGGCACTGACAATACTTCTCCAATGCTGTTTTTGCCAATCTACAGCATTCTCAATTTCTACGTCATCAATACTTTTTTGTTGATGCTTCACTGGTAAAATCAATACTAATTTTCCATTAGCACCGGCAACTTCCATTCTGTTTCTGTAACTCTGTTTTCTGTAATTTTCTTTACGCTCTATGGTTACTGAGTTATACGGAAGAATCTTTGAAAAATAGTATATATTGGGGAAATAAGCCGTTGAAAGTATAAACATAACATCACTAACTTCTTGCAGTCAATTCATTTCTGATAAGTATCGCAAGTGCATAATCTTCTGACACTACCGCTTTTTCTAATTGCTTTTTTAATTCGGCATTACTTAGTCTTGTAAATTGATTGGGATAAGTTGTTGAATGTTCCAAATCACAAATTACGCCCACACTGTCTAACAATGTTTCTGTAGCATAAATTTTGACATTGAATTTCTGAGCAATGACAATGGCGTCAGAAGTTCTGATTTCAAACTCAATACTTTCCCCTTTATCCTCACAAAATAATGTTGAGTAAAAAATTCCGTCTTCCACTTTGTAAATTAATACTTCTACCAATACAATATTGAATCTTTCGATGAATTTTTCCAACAGGTCGTGAGTCATCGGACGAAATGGTCTGACTCCGTCAATCTGCATTGCCAATCGAGTTGCTTTTGTGTTAGATACCAATATAGGAAGCCGACGTTTTCCGCCGACTTCTTTTAAAATAATGGCATCATCTCCCAAGATAGAGTGGGCAAATGAAAGTCCTAAAATTTCAAGTTCTTTTTTAGGCATAAAGTAAGTTCAACCTTCGTTTATGCAGATTAAAGAACTTCTCGTTGTGAAAAATGAAAGGCTATTTCTATCGCAGCATTTTCATCGCTATCTGCACCATGTACTGCATTTTTAGACAAAGATTCTGCGTATAGTTTACGAATTGTACCGGCTTCTGCGTTTTCCGGATTTGTAGCACCAATAACTTTACGAAATGCTTCTACTGCATTTTCTTTTTCTAAAGCCAAAGCCACCAAAGGTCCGGAAGACATAAATTCGGTCAATTCTTTGTAGAAAGGTTTTCCTGTATGCACAGCGTAAAAGCGTCCGGCTTCTTCAATCGATAGTTTGGTGTACTTCATGGCTTTAATTTTAAAGCCACTATTCTCAATATGAGATAATATTTTACCGATATAGCCATTTTTTACCGCATCGGGTTTAATCATAGAAAAAGTAATATTTCCTGCCATAGTTAAATTATAATAAGTTAGAATTTGTTGTGCAAGTTACTATTTTTTTGAGAAACGCCCGAATTCAAAAAGAACGTTTTATTAGAAATTAACCTTTCTTTCTGTATCTAATTTTAATAAAATCCCAATCATAATTGAAAAGACAAGTAATGATGACCCTCCATAACTGATAAAAGGTAAAGGTATGCCAATGGTTGGAAAAAGCCCTATGGTCATAGATATATTAAGAATCGTATGAAAAAATATAATTCCCAAACAACAATATCCCAAATATTTGGCAAAAAGATTAGTCTGCCTTTCACTAATAATGATTAATCTCAAAAATAACAACAAGTAAAGTGTCAGTAATATAACAATCCCGACAAAACCAAATTCTTCTGCAATCGCTGTAACAATAAAGTCAGTACTTTGTTCGGGAACAAATCCGAATTGTGTTTGTGTACCTTGTTGATATCCTTTACCTAAAAATCCTCCGGACGCAATGGCTATTTTAGATTGGTGAAGATTAAATCCGGCTCTTTGAATATCTTCTTTTAATCCTAAATAAATTTCAATACGATTTCGGTGATGCGGTTTCAGAACATTTTCATAAATAAAATCCATAGAAATGGATATTACAAAACTTGTAATGAGTAATAAATATAATGTTCTGTAGAGTTTGAATGCTTTTTTTCTAAAAGCATAAATAATTCCAAACGGGAAAAGTGATATAATGGGAAATGTTGAAAAAATATCTGTATCGAAATTAATATGAAAATGCTCGAAAAGTTTAAGTCCTATGTAAAAGCCTCCCAAAACATACAACAATAAAACAAGTGTAAGTTTCCAATTTTTCACTTTGTATCCGAAAAGCAAAATCGCAATAGAAGATAAAATAATGATTACATAATAATTTTCAAATAAAATCACGCCAAAAAACAGCAGAATAAAAAACAATAAAATAAATACAATGATTGTAGGAAATCCCACTCGATAAAGTACAATAAGAAACGATAGAAAAATGATAGAAGAACCCAAATCGTGCTGTAAAATTGTACTTCCAATCGGAAGTGCTAAAAGCAGCAACAGTGGAAGATAGTTTCTAAAATATTTAAAACTCACAGTATTGACCGATAGATATTTAGCAGTCAGCAATGCTGTCGCCAATTTCATAAATTCAGCCGTTTGAATACCAAATCCACCCATACCCAACCAAGATTTAGAACCATTGACCTCTTTTCCTACAAAAACTGTAATCAACATTAACCCCAACATGAATACATAAAAGTGGGGAGAGAGTAATTCCCAAATGGTAGAGTTATTGAGAAAAATGAGAATAATAACGATAATAGAAATAATAAGCCACAGAAATTGCTTTCCTTCTTTGGATGAAAAGTTGAAGATATTAAAGTGTTCTGTATGAGAGGTACTATTGATAGCCGTAATTCCAATTACTGACAATGCCAAGCAAAGCAAAAAAGTAATCCAATCAATTCTTTTTAATAGGGTTGCGCTTTTGCTCATATTTGGGATATTCTATAGTTGTTTTATGATAATACTCAGCCATTTCAGACCGGGTAATTGTATCTGTCAAATATTTTTCTACCATCAATGATGCAATTGAAGCGGCAAATCCGGAACCTCCTCCACCATTTTCCACATAAACAGACATAGCAATTTTTGGATTATTTTTAGGTGCAAAGCATATAAAGACAGAGTGATCTGTTCCATGAGGATTTTGCGCTGTACCGGTTTTACCACAAATTTCCACACCAGAATACCTCCATCGTCGAGCGGTACCGTAATCACTTTGTACCACTTTGTACATTCCATCAATCACACTATTAAAGTGGATTGAGTCTACAGCAGTAAAATGCTTGCTGGTAAAATTGGTGGCAATCTCCATTCCATCTATTTTTTTTATCAAATGCGGAGTATAATAATATCCCTTATTTCCAATGATAGCAGCAAAGTTAGCCATGTGTAGCGGTGTAATTAGCAATTCTCCTTGACCTATTGCCATCGAAATATTATTTTGGTATCTCCATCTATTCTTATGTGCTTTTTGAAAATAATCTGAGGTAGGAACTCTGCTTTGTAACTCATTAAACACATCCGTATTTAAAGTTTTCCCCATACCAAAACCAACCAAATAATCTCGCCATGCTGTATAAGCAGATGGGAGGTCTTGATATTTTTTATTGGTCATCAACAGTTTGAAAAGATTACAATAATATGAGTTACAAGATACTGCTATAGATGCCGATACATCACAAGGATTCAGATGAGGATGACATTTAACAATATGCCCCCCTATATCATAGCCCCCCTTACAATAATAAGTATATGCCGGAGTAATCAAGTTCTCTTGCAAGGCAATTAATGCGTTAAGGGTTTTAAATATGGATCCGGGAGGATAAAGCGCCATAACACTCCTATTTAACATAGGGTTAAATTCATTGTTACGTAATTTATCGCGTTCTTCCTGTTTTTGCGCCAGTAAAAATATATCTGGAGAAAAGGTTGGTGATGACACCATCGTCAGAATTTCGCCATTTGTAGGATCTATCGCCACAATACTGCCAATTTTACCATTCATTAAATATTCTCCAAAATCCTGTAAATCTTTACTTATGGTAATAGTAATATCTTTTCCCGGTTCAGGCAAAGTATCTAATAATCCGTTTTTATATTGAGAACGTACCTTATTATATTTATCGCGTAAATGTATTGCCGTACCTCGCTTTCCTCTCAATTGTTTTTCATAATTATACTCTATACCAATTTTGCCGATTTGACTGCCTGTAATATAGAAATTATCTTTTTGAATTGCCGCAGAATCAGTTTCACCAAGGTAACCTATCAAATTTGCCGATATAAAGGATGGATAATGACGTTGATTTCGACGATCTATCAAAAACGCCGGAAAGTTTTCACTGTTTTCCAAAAATGTATAGTATGTTCTATCTGTAACATTTCGATAAATCCGTAAAGGAAAATGAGAAGGATGATTTTGTCGTCGAGCTTTTTTCAGTGAAGATACTAATAAATCTCTAAATTCAGTTTTGTCAAATGCAAATATTTGACAAAAACCAGTTGTATCAAATGCCTCTAATAGGTTTGGAATAACAAATAAATCGTAAACAATTTCATTAGACACAAGTACTTTGTCATTTCTGTCATAAATCAATCCTCGTGCCGGATATTGAATATCATAAACAAAAACATTTCTATCCGCCAAAATAGGGTATCGTTCATTCACAAGTTGCAAGTATCCGAAAACAACAACAAACAGTAAAAAAAAGAATCCTACAAATAGGGCTATATGTGATTTTCGATTAGAATAGCGTTCCACCTTTATTCTCTATAAAATGGTAAAAATTGAAAGAGAAATATAACAAAAAAAGTTACAATACTACTAAAAATGATTCTCAGTAAAAGTAGCCATGGTAAATTAAATTGAAAGGTTTCTAAGACAAAATAGGCAGAATGATAAATTACAATCATTATCAGAGCATATTTCAAAAAATAAAATCTTCCCATGCTATGCATAGTCAGCAAAAGTTTTTTTTCTCGTTCTTCCTTAATTTGCATATCTTTCAAAAAGAAATTACGAACATACCCAATCATTACCAGCGGAATAGCATGCAACCCCAATGTACCGGAAATTACATCTAACAATATTCCTAACAAAAATGCAATAACCATCACCCAAATAGGGTTATAAAAAAAGGGTAACGTAATGATAATGTATATATATAATTCAGGTGAGAGATAACTTGAAAAAGCATTTCGCATGACCAAATTATCAATTACAAAAAATTGTAATACAATAAGAAAAAAAGAGAATACGAAAAAAAGAAATTTATTCATAAATTACTTACAATTCAGGTAAGTTTGATCCATATCTAAAGGTTGCTTTCCCTGTTTTTTAGAAACTCCAACTCTTGTTGATGAATTAACTGAATAACATAAACATACCTTACTTTTGTAAAATCAACAAACGGTTTTATATTAATTTCCAAGAATGCGCCTTTTTGTACTTTTACGTCGGTTACAGTACCTATTGGAATATCCGGTGGAATAAGTTGAGTGAAACCTCTGGTTAAAATAGTATCGCCAATTTCAACCTGGGTATGTAAAGGTAAATTATCCATTCGCAACTCATTGATCAAATGTCCACTCCATGACAATACTCCTACTTGGGCAGACTTTTTATGGTAAGCACTAACCTTCAATCGGGTGTTAATGAGCGGTTGTATAATGTTGTAATTTGGAGATATATTTTCCACAACTCCAACTAAATAACCTTGATGAGAGATTACGCACATATTTTTTTCGATACCATTATTTTCTCCTAAAGTTGCCATAAAAAGATTATCACTTTGATTGACTTGTATATCAATCACTTCTGCCGGGTGGCAAAAATAAGTTTTTCGTAATATTGTATCTGCTCTTAAGTTACGATAAAGCGAAACCTGCGACAGGAGTTGGATACGTTCCTCTTCTAAGGTTTTCAAACGGTTCTGTAACTCGCTATTATATTCTTCTAAATAAAGATAACTACGGACTTTTCCTGTAACATTCAACATTGAAGTTCGCACTGTGTTTGCAAAAGCAAACATTTGAGAACTTTGATAGTTATCTCCATAAAACAATAAGCCAAAACAGATTATTTCTAACAAAAGAAAAACAAAGAAAAGTTTTCTTTGTTTAAAAAAATGTACGATAACGTCCATTGAATAATTATAGAAAAGCGTTTAGCGCAATAAAAACGGATAACGATGAATATTTTTTAAAGCAATTCCCGTTCCACGAGCAACAGAATGTAACGGATTTTCTACAACATGAACAGGAATCTTGATTTTATCCTGAAAACGAGTATCTAACCCTCGTAATAATGCACCACCACCGGTTAAGTAAATACCATTTCTGACAATATCAGCATACAATTCCGGAGGAGTTTGCTCCAATACTCCCAATATCGCAACTTCTATTTTGGAAATAGAGCGGTCTAAACTATAGGCTACTTCTTGGTAAGTAATTGGAATTTCTATAGGCAATGCTGTCATTATATTGGGACCTCGGGCAATAAAATTTTCCGGCGGATTTTCAAGTTCGGTAATAGCACTACCAACATTAATTTTTATTTCTTCTGCGGTTCGTTCTCCAACCTTTACATTGTGAGCATTACGCAAATACTGCATAATATCATTAGTAAAGACATCTCCGGCCACCCGAACACTCATATTACTTACAATTCCACCCAATGCAATAACTGCAATTTCAGATGTTCCACCTCCAATATCTACGACCATATTTCCTATCGGACCTTCAACATCTAAGCCAATTCCTAATGCTGCAGCGACAGGCTCATATATCATATACACATCTTGTCCTTGTGCTCTTTCTGCAGAATCTCGAACAGCACGTATTTCTACTTCAGTACTGCCGGAAGGAATACAAACAACCATCCTCAAAGATGGTGAAAACAAACTACTTTTTTTATTAATTTTTTTTATCATTCCGCGAATCATTTGTTCAGCGGCGTTAAAATCAGCAATCACTCCATCGCGTAAAGGACGTATTGTTCTGATGTTTTGATGTGTCTTTCCGTGCATCATTTGCGCTTCATGACCCACTGCAATCAACTTTCCTGTTGTGTTGTCAATGGCTACAATCGAAGGCTCATCTACGACAATTCTATCATTATGAATAATTATTGTATTAGCAGTTCCTAAATCTATGGCTAATTCTTGTGTTAAAAAGGAAAATAATCCCATAAGTTGTTTTATACGTTTTTCAAGAGGTTAATAATTAAGGTATCTATACATCAATCAATTGATGTATAGATACCTGAGTAATATTGTTAATGTGACTGAAAATAGTAGTCTTTGAACTTTTCAAGCATGGTGTAATCTTTAAACATGATTTGCACTAAACTGTCAGTAATTCGCAAAGTAGTAGTTTCAACATAAAAAGTTTTTTCAATAGAATATTTTGATTCGTAAGAACTATAGGGTGCTACAAACTTATATTGATCTTCGGATGAGTTATTTCCACCAAATATTTTTTCTCTAATAGTTGTTGTATCACTTATATTATATAAACATAATTCAGTTGTAAATACTCCTTTAATCATTTGTTGTGTAATTTTATCACGATAAAATTCACCTTTAAATATTTCAAATGGTGCAATGTATCCACTTAATGTATCTTTATAATAAGCAAACAAATCCGTAGGTTGAATATGTACGTAAAATGTTTTCTCTGTTTCATTTTTCACAACAAATTCTGCAGTTCTACTCCAAACAGCACGATCGCATTGAATAGAAAGCAATGCAAATAATAAAAAGAACACACCAATAACCTTATTATTCATATCCTTGCCCAATGATAATATTATCAATTGAAACCTTCAAAGAAGGATATAAAGAAGTTAACTTTTCCCTAAACTCCTTCACAGAAGTAGCAGTTAGGCAACGCTCCATTATTTGATTACTACAACCAATATGATATAAAGCATTAAACATATGTGCATATTGCTCTTCAAACTTTTCTGAACTAGGATAACTCCCCTCTATTCTCCATTCCCTATAATTTGCCCATCCTTCCGCCAAGGCAATATATTCCCATCCCACATCACCTTTACTACCATAATAATTTTTTCCGAAAGAGGCAGCCGTATGTCTTGTTTCATTAAAGACCAAAGCACTCCACCAATTGCTGGCTCCCCAAAAACCTTTATCTTTTCTTATTCTCTGAAAATGCTGCGCATGAGCCACTTCGTGTATCGTGTTAGAGCGAACACTTGAATAGTATTCAAGTTCGTTTTTATATTGCAATACAAGATCCGCCGTTACAAGAAAAATTTGTGGGAACATTACTATCATCGACGCCCATACCGCAGTATAGTCAACATGGGAAGCCAACATAGGAGCCGAACTCGTAATTCCATCATTATCATTTGTCGGACCGGTAGATATTTTAAGATTATTAGGAGGTAACGATAATCCTTCAGTTACGGCATTGGTTATAAAATCATAAATCGCAGTATGTTGCACACCGATTCCCCAATAATAACTGTTGGTATAAAATGTTAAATCAAATCGATCTGGACTATGTTTTCCTGCATCATACCATTGTGTCCAAAACGCAAACGGATAACCTTTTTCCAATGTCCATCGAATATGATAATTACCCTCAAAAATAATATGATAGTCCATATCATTTCCCAACAGCAACTTATTCCATTGCCCGTTATGCCTAAAGTATCCGTTGGAATTTGTCCATGCATCACCATAATAAAACCATCGCCACATTCTTACTTTGACACCCTTGAGGGGTACAGGCATACCGTTGGAATTTGTATGGATTTTTATATATCCTTCAGGGTTATAGTAAGTGTCGCAAGAAGTCCATTTTACCCATAAAAATCTATACGTTTTACAGTTTGTATAACTGGCTTTAGATTTTATTCCAGACTCTTCTGTGGTTGATAATTGATTGGCGTTACCTGTCAGTTCAAAGGATTTTGTGAGCAAGGCATTGACAAAATTTTTATTCATTGTAGGTTTTACTGACGATGTATTTACTGAACCCTCATCAGAATCAACATCTTCTATCGTAAATAAATCGCTATGTTCGGGAATAAACAATTCGGCAAGTAATTCCATTTTTACATTCTGTAGTGGGGTATAACCCGGCTTAACGGTGGTATAATACCACGGATACTCTTTTTTGCTGTTCTTCTCCTCTGGCAAATAATCTCCTCGCTGTTGAATTTCATAATCTAATGGAAACGGAAAAAGTGTCAACGTTGAATCAAACTGCAAATCCAAAGCACTTAGCGAATCTGTAGCTCTCATTTTTACATATAAATCTGTAACATCTAAAACAATATTTTCAACAGATTTTTTTCTGATACCTGCTTGAGCAAGATTTTCTTCAGAGTCAGCAAGTATTTCAGTAAGGGCTTGCTGCATATTTTCTATGGCAAAAGGGTTTTCCAACTGTTTTCCTAAGACCAACGGCTGCGTCCCCGCTCTTGCTTGTAGCCGTTGTTCTGCCGTTGAACTTTCCTCTGTATCTTTATTAAAATTTTCCGAACAATTGAACAATATAATTGAACATAAAAAGATAAAAAATAAATTTAACTTCATAATTTAGTAAATATATAGAATAATGTTTCTATGCTTTCCAATATTTATCCAATAATTCACGTTTTATCGTTACTTCATTTTTAGAAAAATGTTTGGCAAATAAAGCCCAGCATCGGTCTAACATCTCAGTTGTGTCAATATCAATATCTATGGACAACAAATCTTCCGAATAACTTTTAGCAAATGCTAAAGAACGTTCATCATAATCACTTAAATCAAATCCATTTTCAAGTTTTGTTTTAGCATTAGCAGCATCCGCATATAATCTCACGGCAGCATTCATCACCTGAGCATGATCTTCTCTGGTTTGTTTTCCTATCACTAACTGCTTTAATCGTGACAGGGAACGGAAAGGGTCAACAATTACTTTTCCGGTATCAGAATCTCTACGCAAAAACAACTGTCCTTCCGTAATATATCCTGTGTTGTCAGGAATGGCGTGTGTAATATCTCCTCCACTTAATGTGGTAACCGCAATAATGGTAATTGATCCTCCAGCCGGCAATTGTACTGCTTTTTCATAAATCTTTGCCAAATCACTATAAAGAGAACCGGGCATAGAATCTTTTGACGGAATTTGATCCATACGATTACTAACAATACTCAAAGCATCGGCATAGAGCGTCATATCTGTTAATAACACCAATACTTTTTCATTTTTATCTACAGCAAAATATTCTGCAGCAGCAAGAGTCATATCTGGAATCAACAGCCGTTCTACGGGAGGCTGTTCTGTTGTATTGACAAAACATGTAATGCGATCTAATGCTCCGGCATTTTCAAAAATATTTTTGAAGTACAGAAAATCATCATTTGTCAATCCCATTCCACCTAAAATAATTCTATCGGCTTCAGCACGCAATGCAACATTAGCCATTACTTGATTATATGGTTGATCTGGGTCAGCAAAAAACGGAATTTTTTGTCCCGTAACCAAAGTGTTATTTAAATCTATACCTGCAATTCCTGTGGCTATCAATTGCGAAGGTTGCTTACGCCTATAGGGATTTACCGAAGGCCCTCCGATTTCACGAGTTTTTCCTTCAATTTCCGGTCCACCGTCAATCGGATTTCCGTAAGCATTGAAAAATCGTCCAGATAATTCTTCACTTACTTTTAACGAAGGTACTTCTCCAAAAAATACAACTTCTGTATCCGTAGCAATACCTTCTGTTCCTGCAAATACCTGAAGTGTTACCGTTTCTCCATTAATTTTCACAACTTGTGCCAACCGATTACCTACAAAAGCCAATTCATCATTGGCAACACCTTGTGCTTTTAAAGATATGGTAGCTTTGGTGACTCCTTCCAATTTACTATATATACGTTGAAATGCTTTTTTTTCCATAATGACCAATACTTTTGATTATTCTTATGCCGAAACTTCTTTACTTTGAACTGCTGTTTTTAATTCATTGAGATATTTGTTGAAACTAACATCTTCGTATTCACAATAGTTCATTTGTTTTAAAAGGTTGATTATTTGCTTATAAAAACCCGTACAGTCTTCAAAATCTGCAAAGTACAATTTTTTCTTACAAATATCAATCACCAATTCATACATGTATTTTTGTCTTTTTAAAGGACATGATGAATCTATTTTATCAAACGCATCTTGCTGTAAAATAATAGCATCTATCAATTCAGACTTCCAAAAGCGGTCATGATATTCAACCGGAACACTGTCATCCCCCAAAATGTTGATTTGCTCATAAGCCTCTTTACCTCTTTGTACGATTGTTTTCCCTTCATAAACCATACTTACCCATTGTTCTCCCAACTTTTGCACTAAATTTTCCTGAATTTCAGGATACTCCAAGTATTTTGAATAACTATCCATTGGATCTACTGCAGGATAGCGTTTACTGTCGGCTCGCTGTTGTGACAATGCGTAGAAACAACGCGCAGCCTTTTTCGTACTTTCAGTTACCGGTTCTTTTAAATTACCTCCTGCAGGTGAAACAGTTCCAATAAACGTAATAGAACCGGTTTCGCCATTGTTGAGATAAACAAACCCTGCTCGAGCGTAGAAAGTGGAGATAATCGCAGGTAAATCCATTGGGAAAGCATCTTGTCCGGGCAACTCTTCCAATCGATTACTCATTTCTCTTAATGCTTGTGCCCAGCGAGAAGTAGAGTCTGCCAACAATAATACTTTATAACCCATCGCTCTGTAATATTCAGCAATGGTCATTGCCGTATAAACAGACGCTTCACGTGCAGCTACTGGCATATTAGAAGTATTACAAATAATAGTAGTACGTTCCATCAATTTTCTACCGGTTCGTGGATCTATTAATTCCGGAAATTCGGCAAATATTTCAACCACTTCATTGGCACGTTCTCCACAAGCCGCTACAATAATCATATCAGCTTCGGCTTGTTTGGATAATGCGTGCTGCAATACAGTTTTACCACACCCGAAAGGACCCGGAATAAAACCAGTACCACCTTCCGCCATAGGATTAAAAGTGTCAATAATACGAACTCCGGTTTCCATGATTTTGAAAGGTCGGGGTTTTTCTTTGTATGCTGTAATAGCTACTTTCACCGGCCATTTTTGTACCATTGTAATTGTATGCTCATTTCCTTTACCGTCAGCCACTATCGCCATTTTATCATACAATCCATATTCACCTTCCGAGGCAACAAATTTGACCGTATATTCTTCAGTCATTTTAAACGGCACCATAATTTTATGCACCATCCAACCCTCTTTCACCTCACCAATCCAAGAACCGGCAGTTGCCGTATCTCCGATTTTGGCTATCGGTGTAAATTGCCATCGACTGTCTTTATCTAAAGGATCTGTATATTCTCCACGCTTTAAAAATACACCTTCCATTTTCGCAAGGTCATTTTGTAAGCCGTCATAACTTTTAGATAAAATTCCCGGCCCTAAAGTTACTTCCAACATGTGTTGCATAAATTCAACACTATCTCCGACTTTTAGTCCGCGTGTACTTTCAAAAACCTGAGTAAAAGCAGTATCTCCAACAATTTTGATGACCTCTGCCATGAGTTTACTTCCATTACTATGCTCTACAAAACAAATTTCATTTTGCATCACAGGTCCGTCAACTTTTACAGAAACAAGGTTGGCAATAATACCAATTACTTTACCTTTTGTATTCATACGTAAATATTTTTTTTATTAAGGTCTTATGAAACTTCAAATGTTGTTTGACACATATTCGTTTCATGAATCATTATTTTTTATTGATTAAATCTGTTGGTTCTTGATAGGCGGAACGCAATACCGACATCATTTCGGCAAAAATTTGCTTCCCTTTTTCCGTATCAAGTAATTTCCAACGGTGAACAATTTGTATTTTTATAAGAAAAGATAATAGAACATTAATACTGAAATAGTCATATTCTACTAATGTTTCGGCAAAATTCCAACGTATTAAATCCAACTTACGCTCTCTTTCTAAAAAGTTTTTTTCTTCTACGGCGACCAAAAGTTTATCTACATAGTCATATTCACCTTTGAGTGAAAAGTCTGCAGCCATACTTTTCTTCAAAATATTATTGAACTCATTTTCACCTACAAGATACCCGCTGTTTTCAATCTCTTTTTTTCTGCAAGTATATGCAGTCAAAATATTTCTGATATTAAGGTCGAAAGCAAACCATTGACGAATAAATTGATTGTTGGATTGTTGAATTTCTTGGTAGAACAATGCAAACAATTCATTTTCGGGTAAAGTAGAATTTTCCCGCTGTTCTTTTTGTAATTCTATAAATTGCTGTATATATTGAGGTAAGGTCTGAGGTTCTTCGGAAAACTGCTCAAGAGTATAACTTCCGAATTCATTGGATAGAGAATCTTTCTTTTTGAGTAAAAGATGAATTAAATTTTCATTATCATAGGGCAAATAAAGTTGCCGTATGGCTTTTTTATCAACATCATTTACACCGTCTAAAACTTCATTTTTAATGGACAAGTGATCAAAAGACTTTTGTTCATTTTCAAAAATAATATCGGGCAATCCTGCAACTAAATAATAGTAATTCCTATTCACAGCAAATAATATTTTTAGTTTTACAATTGTCCGAATAACAATGTATTTAATTTAGGTTTAATGAAAGATTTGAAGAGAGAATCGAAATCTTCATCTCCGAATGAAAGTTTATAAGAACCTCCTTTTTCTCCAATTTTAAATCCGCTTTTGGTTGTTTTATTGTAAACAATTTCAACATTTCCCAATTCTTTCAAAGCCGCTTCAGAAAAAACTTTTTCAAATTCTTTCTGTTTTTCACCCGGTAAAGTTACTTCTAAAGATTGTGGAGAAGTTGAGTTGGCATTCCATTGCGTTACGGCTATTTTAATAACATCTTTAACATAAGTAGCATCCCACAATGTTTTTTGAGTTTGGTCTGACAGTACTTTTGTGATGACTAAATCTTCAATCTGCTTTCTTAACGTTAACTGCGTATTTTTAGCCGCCATTTTAAGTTCATTTTCTACCGATTTTTTCAATGTTTCTGCAGTTTGCTGTGATTCTTTCAACAATTTATCGGCATTTTGCTTGGCCTGCTTAATAATTTCGTCAGCCTTTTGCTTTGCATCTGCAACAATTCGCTCTGCTTCTTCTTGACCTTTGAGCAGACCTTCATTATATAATTTTTCGGTAAGTACTTGCAATTTATTGTCCATAAGTCTATGATTAATAAAATTATTATATTTCCTTTTGAAGAGCACCACAAAAGTACTCTTTTTTTTTCAAATTCCATACACCCTTTTACTGCAAAATCTTAAAATGTTTCCGGAACTGTTTTTTCAAAATTTAAAATTTGTTGCAGTAGTAATAATGCTTCCGTAAATTTCGTATCACCATTACTGGCTTCTACAGATTTACTGATGGCGTTATAGGCTTCCGCCAAATGTCCGTGTTGCCATAACTGTAATCCTATAACATAATGTATTAACGGAATACAATTTGCCGGGACTAAATTATCAACAGATAATCCTTGCCGGACATTTTCTCTGATTTGAGTTGAAGAAATCGGCAGTAACGGTTTGTCAATTTTCTTCACAAAAGGGAAGTTGACAGTTTGTAAGGATTGTTCTGCACGAGGATAAACCAAAAATGGATATTTTGATAATTCTTCAAAATTTTTCCATTGTTGAAGTTTTGACAAGCAATCTTCTCCAACAATGACTGTAAAATGAACCGAAGGATATTGCTGTTTCAAAACGTTAAGCGTATCAACGGTATAAGACGGTTGCGGTAAATGTAATTCAATATCACAAATTTTCAAGCGATGATATTCTTTATTCTGCAACGCCATTTCCAATATGGAAAAACGCTGCTCTATCGGCAGTAGATATTTTATGTTTTTTAACGGATTTTGAGGAGATATAACAAACCAAACCTCTTCTATCTCCATAACCTGAGATTCTATAATTTCCCGAGCAATGGTCAAATGTCCATTATGGACAGGATTAAAAGAACCAAAAAAAAGTCCTACGTTCATATAACATTTATTTTACACAACATTTACTCTCACACTCCTCACAACCGTTCATCATTCCGCGTAACCGGTGGTCAACCTGCACTGAAATACTTTCACGCAAGTCGTCCGAAGGTAATTGTTCTAAAACTTCGCATGCAAATCCCCACATTTGCAAAAGTTTGGCTTCATCTAAGTTGATTCCTCGCGAACGCATGTAAAACAAAGCGTCACTGTTTAATTGTCCAACCGTAGCGCCATGAGAACATTTGACATCGTCGGCATAAATTTCAAGTTCGGGCTGTGAATAATTTTTCGAGGTTGGTGATAACAATATCGCTTTAGAACTTTGATAGGCTTCCGTTTTTTGTGCATCTTTCGCCACAAGAATACCACCATTAAATACAATGGTCGAAGTTTCAGATACAATATTTTTGTAAAGTGATTTACTTTTACAACCTTTGACAAGATGATTTACTCTTAAAAAATTATCTACATGCTGGTTGTTTGCCGTAAAAGCCAGTCCGTAAATATTACATTCGGCATCAGGCTCTCTCAAGTTAAACGTTGCATTATTTCTGATGACTTTTCCATGTAATGAAAATGTAAAATAGTTGACTTTGCTGGATTGATATAAATCAAAAAAGTCATTACAAATTCTTACTGCCGTATTATTTTCACTCTGTACTTTTACGCAATTCAACATGGCATTTTTCGACAAATGCAACTCTACGACAGCATTATTGACGATTTTTTTTGTGCCAAAAGTATGGCTGCATACAAACAAATCGCAAGATGAATTTTCTTCCTGAATCCACAAAACGCGTGGTGAAAAAAGATAAGATTCTTCATTATCAGTCAAACTGACAATTTGTATTGCCCGTTTTAATTCTACATTTTTCGGAATATAAACAACGACTCCATCTGTAAAATATTGAGTATTGAGTTGTACTAATGTTTGGTTTTGCTGTGCAATGCGATTAAAGTGTGTATTGAAAATAACCTCATGTTTTTCTTTAAATTGAGCGATGGAAGCAATAATAACACCATCTTCCAGCATCATATAACTTTCTTCTTCTGCAAATTGTCCGTTTTGCAGATGGATTAATATCACTTTATTTTCAGATAAAATAGGACATCTGAAATAGGTTTGGTTTGCGGTATCAACTCCTTGGTACGGCTCAATATCTGAAAAATACTGAGCAATATCGGTGTATCGATACTCTTTTGGGGGTAAGTCTATAGTTATCATTTATATTTTATTTTTTTATTTAAGGTGGAAAACAATGGTTGGCTACCAATGGTGGTAAGTGAAATATATCGTAGCAAAGCGACTATTTTACATTTTTGACAATTGTTGATTTTATTTTTTTCCAATCAAATTTTTGATCAAGTAATATAATCGGTTCTTGAAAATTTATATCATCAAAATACACCAAGGCTTTACATACCATGATTTGATTCGTGTTATATTTTTTATGAAAAGCATCTAACATCTGTTGCAATGTTATGTGGTGAAATAAATTAGCAATATCAACAAAATCTTTTAATCGAGAACCATTCCCAACAATGGCATTGAGTTTCATCGCAGCAATGTCGTATAGTGATAATAATCTAATATTTTCCGTCGTTACCACCGATTTTACATAAGGGTATTTGTGGGCAATTAAATCTACTTTAATGTCATTAATTACTCCTTTAATCGTTTCTTTATCTAAAAAATCAAGTTCAAAATTATAATTATTATGTAAATGTTCTAAAATCTTTTGTTCATCAAATGGAGTATTCGTAAAAAAGTCCAAATCAACACTCACTCGATGCCCAATTTGTAATGAAAGCGCTGTACCTCCGGCTAAAACAAAAGAATTTAGTTGAGGGTCAGCCATCAACATTTTCAAGAGTTCCAATGTTTTTTGATGGACGGTCTGTGTGTATAACATAGCATTTCCTTCTTTTTAATTCCAAAAATCACGCGAACAAAATTAGCATCTTTTTTATTGAAATATTTTATTTCTTTAATGGTTTGAATAAATAATTCTTGACCATAAAGATTTAATGCCGCATAAAAATCTTCAAATCTCCCACGCTCCACAACACGTTGAATGACCACATGCCTCATAGCCATCCAATCTATCTTTGCGATGTCATATTCCCACAACAAAGATTTTCTTATAGACTGTTCTTTATGGTTTTGAAAATCGTCAAAAAGCATATCAGAGTTTATAACAAATCAAAATTGTAACCTGTAAATCGCAAATCATTTTAACCAGTCGTATCCTTTTTGCTCTAACTCTAAAGCCAATTCTTTTCCCCCTGTTTTAATGATTTTTCCGTTATATAAAACATGGATAAAATCGGGAATTATATAATCTAATAATCGTTGATAGTGAGTAATAATGACCGTTGCATTATCTTTTGACTTTAATTTATTCACCCCGTTGGCTACAATTTTCAATGCATCAATATCCAATCCTGAGTCTGTTTCATCTAAAATTGATAACGTCGGATTTAAAACTGCCATTTGAAAAATTTCATTTCGCTTTTTTTCTCCACCCGAAAAACCTACATTCACCCCTCTGTTCAAATAGGCTGTATCTAATTCTACCAACGCCGCCTTTTCGCGTACTAATTTTAAGAACTCTCCCGCAGACAATGGCGGTAATCCTTTGCTTTCACGCTGAGCGGCAACAGCACTTTTTAAAAAGTTAATATTTGATACCCCCGGAATTTCTATCGGGTACTGAAATCCCATAAATATTCCTTGATGAGAACGATTTTCCGGAGACATTTCCAAAATATTTTCGCCGTTGTAAATAACCTCTCCATCGGTTACAGTGTACCCTTCTTTTCCTGCAACAACACAAGAAAGAGTACTTTTCCCAGAGCCGTTAGGTCCCATAATAGCATGGGTTTCACCTTTATTGATTTGTAAGTTGATACCTTTCAATATCTCTTTATCACCAATACTTGCATGTAAATTTTTAATTTCTAATAACATCATTTTATTTTTTATTTTTGATTTCTAATTTAAATGAAAGCAAGCGTCTTTCATTTTACATTCTACATTTTCAATTTTACATTCCTCACTCTTCTCTCTTCACTTGATACATTCCATCTACACTTTTTAGTGCGTCCATAATTTTATCTAACATACTTTTATCGGAAACATACAACTCAATGAATCCTTTAAAAATACTATTTTCCACACCAACATTAATTCTGTGAATATTGGCATCATAATCTTGAGACAAAATCTTTGTAATTTTATTGACCATACCGGTTTGGTCAAAACCTTCCAATTCTATTTTCACAATAAATCTATCTTCTTTTCTTCTATGCCATTTTACCGGTAAAATTCTATCACCATGCTCGGCGGCAAGTTTCATGGCAACCGTACATCCTTTTTTGTGTATGGCTATTCTGTTGCGAGGCTCTGAAAATGCGGTAATTTCATCTCCGGGAATAGGTTTACAGCATTGTGCCGGATAGAAAGAAAGCGGACGTGGAGATTTTACCCACAATGCAGATAACCTCTTCGCGTCTGCATTCTCTTTAAGAGCATTCAACATTTCACAATCTCCTTTATGGACAGTAATTATTCCTTTACTTTCTATTACGACTGGCTCATCCTGGGTCGTAGGATGACAAGCGTGATCTAACTTATAGTTTAATAGTTGCGTGGTCGTAATTTTATTTTGTTTTTCGGTTACAATATTTTGAGCAATTCTACAATTTTTATGGTGAATAACAATGCTTTTATTCTCTTCTATCACAGAAATATTATCACTTCCAAGTTGTGGATTACAACAATTTGCAGTATAATACAAGTAGCCCTTAAATGCAGGGTCACATAATACAAGATATGCGAGTGTTTGTTTGTTACTTCCAAATACGGTAAAAGGGGTAGCGATAATACCCACAATCCATTTACGAAATATCCTCCAGTTACTGCGCAGTACTTTCTCTATCTCTTCCGGTGGGATTTCCTCATTTCCGAGTTTTAGATAAAACTCCTCTACATTATCTAATTTAAAATACTTGAGTAATGAATTAAAGAAAGTAACCGTAGGCTTTATCTCTTTTTTAGCAACAAACTCCTTAAACAACTGTTTACCCTTACTGACTTTAGACTTTAAGTAATTGTCTTCACTTTTAAACTGCATTAAAAGTTCTCTTTTGGCCTTATGGGTAACCACAAATGCAAGCCATTGCTCCTGTGGCTTTTGCTGAGAAGATGTAATGATTTCTACCTGATCTCCATTTTCCAAAATATGACTCAATGGAGACAACTTCCAGTTGATTTTAGCCGCAATGGCCGATAATCCTATAGATGAGTGTATGGCAAAAGCAAAATCAAGAGCCGACGATTGTTTCGGTAAAACAATTTCCCTCCCTTTAGGCGTAAACACTGTAATATTCTTTGTAATTAAAGAAGCTTGAAAATCTTCGACAAGATCAATGGCATTACTGTCGTTATGAGTTAACATTTCAGTAATATTTCTCAGCCAATTCTCTAATAATGTAGGTCGTTCTATCACTCCCTTATATCTGCAATGCGTTGCCATGCCATAATCGGCAATCAAATTCATTCGCTGACTTCTGATTTGAATCTCCACCCATTTGTCAATCATCACTGTTGTATGTAACGCTTCATAACCATTACTTTTCGGCGTTTTTATCCAATCCCTGTCTCTGCCGGGATGTTGGTGATAATGACGGGTAATTGTTCTATATACTTCATAACACTCTTCTTTCTCTGCGTCTATTGATTTTGGGGTAAGAATAATACGTAAAGCATAAATATCCAAGACTTCCGACAAATTTCTTTGTTGTGTCTGCATTTTATGAAAAATAGAGGCTACGGATTTTACTCGACCTGTAATTTCATAATTGTATTTTTGCTTATCTAAAATGCTTTCTATTTTTTCCTTTGCAGCCTGTATTGACTGTTCTCGTTCCTCAACCGTTTGATTGATATATTGCTTGATTTGTTCATATTCTAACGGATTACGATAGCGCATCACCAACTCTTCAAGTTCAGACTTGATTAAATATAATCCGATTCGATAGGCAAGCGGTGCATAAAAATAAGCCGTTTCACTCACAATTTTATCCCTTTTATGCTCCGGCATAGAGGACAAAGTTCGCATATTGTGTAACCGGTCGGCAAGTTTTATGAAGACTACCCTTATATCATTAGACATTGCAATGATTAAATGCTTATAAGTTTCTGCCTGATTAGAATCTACATCTATTACATTTCTGATTTTTGTCAGACCCTCCACCAAATAGGCTACCGTATCATCAAACATGCTCCGAATGTCATTCACCGTATAATGACTGTCTTCTACAACATCATGTAACAATGCCGCCATCACAGAACGTTCTCCAAGTCCAATTTCCTGTCCAACAATCTGTGCTACGGCAATTGGATGTAAAATATAGGGTTCTCCGGATTTTCGGGCAGCATTTTTATGCGCTTCCTTTGCCAACAAAAAAGCCCTGCGGATATTTCCCTTTTGTTCTTCTGTAAACGTACGCATACATTTACTCAGCATTGTGTTATATGCTGCTTCTATCTGTTCTGAAAATTGTTGATCTTTGGTTGTCATCTGTAAAATTATTACATCATGATTTATATCTATTGTAAATCATGACTGATTGTTTTTCGTAAATGATTTTTCTGTTGACGCATGACAAATTTAACCATAAAAAATGATATTGCAAACGCCGCTTAGCTCTAAATTCCGAACCAATATGAATGCCTATAAATCCAAACAATGGAAATTGGTGCAGAATTTCCGCTTTTCTATTCATAATATTCGATGGTACGTGTAAAGTTGGAACCGCTGACACCTCGCTCTTCCATAAAACTCCAATGAGGAATATAACCAATGGAATGCTTTCGTTTAATCCAGTTTCCTCTATCGTCATAGTCATACGTGATGTTATCAATATGGACAGTATCTCCCTTAATCGTTATGCGTGAAACATCTCCATAAGTATTGTATTCGTAAAAGGCATGACTACCTTCATGAGGTGGCACTATTTGTGTCTCTTCATAGGAACAACCGTTCTCGCCTATTTTGTGTACATTGAGCGTTCCACTCATTGCGTTAAAGTAAAAATCCTCAATAACCTGATTGTTTTTGTTATAAATTCTCTTCACTTTTGTTGGATATAAAGCCGAATTACTTTCCACTACGCAACGTCTCTTTAGATCATACTCATAATTTATATAACCGTAGGTCCTTTGAATGTTTTCCAAAAAACCTTTATCATTATATTTATAGAGATATTCCAGTGTTTCATCAGGACGATCCATTGAATAAGAGACATAGGACATTATGCGTCCGACACTATCATACGTATAATTATATTTTACGTATATCGAATTAGTACTATGCTTAGATTCTTCTCTTGTAATTTTACCGCTTTCATCAAAATAAATTTTGATATAATCACGCCCATTCGTCATATATACAGTTTTTACTTTACCCTTCAGGTTTTCCTTTTGAAGTATAGTCTGTACTTTTTGAGCGCTGCTATCTAATCCTAACATACTCAATACTCCCAGAATTAATAATATTTTCAACGGTGTAATCCTCCAATTTTAGCGGAATATATGCAGAAATATTAATCAGCATTTAACATTCCGAACTATTTTCCTGTACATATTCCGCCAAACAGAGCAACTGTGTAACAGATCAACAGTCTGTTAGCGTTTATCGGTAACGCCAAATTCTTTCCACTGTGCTTGCGGGAAGCCGAGTTTGACTACCTTTTTTGCTTCGGTCATCAGGGTGTCGAGTTCAGCCATTTTAGCGTCAAGTTCTGCAGTTTTCATTTTCAACTGGGCTTTGAGACGTTCCTGCTCATCATTCAGGGCTGTGGCTTCGGAGCGAAGCACTTCGAGTCGTGCATTCTTCTCGGACGACCAACCGCGACCGGCGGCTTCGGTAGCATTGTTATTCATACCAGACTGCATAACATGCGAACTACTGATTTTTTCGATGTAACTTTTCATATTGTATTGTTTTTATGAAGTTATCAGGAGACTTTTTGCTGATATTCGGATACGGTCTCCTATTTCGCATCCGATTTTTTACAGATTATATTTACCGATACTATATAAAGTTCATAGAAACTCTTCCGCATTCACAGAAACTCTTCCGCATTCACAGAAACTCTTCCGCTTTCATAGAAATTCTTCCGCTTTCATAGAAACTCTTCCGCTTTCATAGAAACTCTTCCGCTTTCACAGAAACTCTTCCGCTTTCACAGAAACTCTTCCGCTTTCATAGAAATTCTTCCGCTTTCATAGAAATTCTTCCGCTTTCATAGAAACTCTTTCGCTTTCATAGAAACTCTTTCGCTTTCATAGAAACTCTTCCGCATTCATAGAAACCCCCATTCGGCGAAATATGTGCAAGAACGTTGAGCGGCATTTGTAATGCCGCTCTGCAACATAGCCAAATTTGTAATTTGGCATTATACTTATATTGTTTTCCATACTCTGAAAATTTTAATAATAGGCAATAACCCTTCCATATCTGCATAATTTTTTGCACTCGAATAAATATATTCATGTGGATGCTCAACAAGTTTTGCTCGAACTGATTATTGTGTATATAATCCAGTTTTTGTGTAATAAAATCATTGGAGTAAATAATTTCTGCATGATTGTAGTGTGTCCAAATTTGATATGCACCTAATTTACTTTGCCTTTTGGCTGCGTGTGCAAAAAGTCACAGCATCCATTCTTTTCGCGAAAAAATGTCAATCCAATAAACTACCTGAAAAGTCAAGTAATACAATGCAAACTGATCTTTTATTTGACATCCTGTTGACATTATCTTTTTTCTATTTCCGAATTGCAAATTCTGTTGTGTTCCAAGCGGAATTGCAAATTCCGCTTAACATTCTCCGCTTATTTTCTTGCACATATTCCGCCGAACGGGGTGGTGATTTTGTCAACTGCGAAAACTAACTTGGATTGAGTAAACACATTGTCTTTCGGCATTTCAACAGGTTGTGAGTATGTTGAAATCCCAAGAAAAAGTAAACAAGGAAAGAGTGTGTTGCGTTTGAGCATTATATTTTTTATTTTTCTGTTTCCAAATTACAACCGAGTTTCCAAACTCAACGAAGTTAAATTTCGCTTAACGTTCTGAACCGAGGTTACTGCATATTAAGCCGAACTGGGGATTGGTAACAGTTTGATTTACCACCATATTTACATACTTGATACTTTTCTCAATGTCTTGGTTTTTACAACCGATAAGGCACGTGAAAATAAGAAGCAATATATAGAGTGAAGGTTTCATTAATTATTCATTATTTTTTAGTAGCAATTTGGCATATTCAAAAGCCATAAAAAATGCACTAAACTTTAAATATTCAATTGATGGCGAGTTTAACTCTAATGGATTACAAAACCATGTATCTAATTCTATAGCATCTTCAATTGAAATAGAGTTAACTATATTTTCTAATTCGTTTTTTTGTGCATTATGAATTACCTCGTCTCTATAACCATCATCTTCAATGCCCCACCTTTCCACCATTGGGATTAGATGATGTAACTTTTCAGGGATCAAACTGTTTTTCATACTATTTAAGATTTAATGTTTTTATATACTCATTCCAAAGTTTATAATATTCTTCTCGTACAACTTTAGGTACATCTGCAGCGTCAAATTCTTCAAAATTCCAAAACTCCACTGAAGAAAATGGTTCTAAATAATTCTCAATAATAATAGCAAAAGTAACTTTTGAATAAGCAGTATCTCCAATTAAAGTATCTTCAATTAAAATGTACTAGTGGTGCGTTAACTTTTTAATTTTCATTGTAACTGATTGATATGAATATATTTATAAGCGTTCTTTGACTTTTTGATTTGAAATGAAAAGTAACTTTGCATTTTTTAATGCAAGGCTATGAATTCAGGTAAATATGTTTTTGCTCAGATACTTACATTTGTAAGTCGCTGGGAGTTCGACAAATGTGTCGAACGATATAATGGCGACCACAGGACACGAGAGTTAAACTGTTGAAATCTGTTTATTCAACTTTTGTTCGGGCAACTAACTTCTCTCAACTCATTGAGAGATATTTGTTTGTGTCTAAAAGCACACAAAAATAAACTCTATCATCTTGGCATAAAGCAAAATGTAACTCATTCTTCGCTCTCTCGTGCTAACGAGAGCAGAGATTGGCGGATTTTCGCCGACTTTGGGCAATACCTGATTTCAGTAGTTCAGCCGTTGTATGCAGATGAGACAATACCAGACATCTATGCTGAAAATCAAGTTTTTGCACTTGACTCAACAACAATATCACTGAGTATCAAGTTATTTACTTGGGCTTTTGGTAAATACTCACGTGGAGCGGTTAAAGTGCATACTTTGTTGGACTTGCGTGGTAGTATACCAACATTTATCCATCTCTCTCACGGCAAGTATCACGACAGCAATGTTTTGGACTTTATGCCACTCGAAAAAGATGCTATTTATGTGATGGACAAGGCTTATGTTGATTTTGCAGCCTTATATGAAATGGAGCAAGCCGAAGCGTTCTTCGTAACCAGAGCTAAAGACAATATGGTCTTTGAGATTATCGAAACGAACTACAACATAGATGAACGCACAGGACTCGTCAGCGACCAAACCATTGTTTTAAAGGGAGTTAAGTCTGCAAAACTATATCCTATTCCACTGCGAATGGTTGTGTATAGGGATATAGAAAAGGATATTTTGCTCACCTTCATTACCAACAACTTTGAGCTATTGGCATTGGATGTGGCTTATATCTACAAAAATCGCTGGCAGATAGAAACCTTTTTCAAGTGGATTAAACAAAACTTGACCATAAAACGGCTATGGGGATACTCTAAAAATGCAGTACATATACATATCTGGGTCGCATTATGTGCCTATTTGATAGTCGCTTACATCAAAGCTCAACTCCGTAGCAAACTGTCAGTTTACGAAGTTATGCAGATTTTAAGCATCTCCGCCTTCGACAAAACACCTATCGTCGAACTCCTTACCGAAATTAATTCAAATCAAAATGTCAAAGAACAACCTAATTTATTTGACTAAAAACTTAACGCACCAGTACTAGTTTGGATTATTGAGCATATATACTGACGGAGCATTATTCACTGAATAATTTGAATATGTAGCCTCCATCCATACTGTATTTATTCCATGGTGAGATTGAACTCCTGTAGGTCTAGGTATAATATCAGAATGGTTACCAACATAAAAAACATTTTCGCCGTTTGCAATGGTTGATTTAAAATCATCAATATTTTTAATAAGCCTATTTCTTTCTGTATTCTCCGCCACTCCCAACATTCTCCACACCTGTTCCTGTTTGGCAATCAGTTCTTTTTCTGCGGGTGTAAAATTATCTAAATTTGCAGTGAATTCTTTCCATTTGATGTATTGGGCAGTGAATATATCCTTCAGACTTTTATTTCCTCGAAGTAAGTTTTGTGTGGCATCGGGTAAACTCTTGGCAAAGTTGACTATTCCTTTCCCCACATGGTAAACCCCAATCAACCCCATAGCCCCGTTGTAAATATTGACAACTTGTTGTATTTGAGGGTTGGTAATAGTTTGTGTGTTTACCACAATATTTCCCACCGCTCCCGCAACTTCTGCCAATGCCCATACCCGTTTTACCCAGAATTTTGGTCGCTATGCTGTATCGCAATCTAAATTCAGTAGAAATATCATTATTCCATTTCCGATATTTTTAATAATTCCTCTTGACTGTGACTATCTAAAAACAAAATTATCTTCATACATTTTTCATACATAAAATATCCCTGAAATTTACTTTCGACTTCACTTTTATAATAATCTCGTAGTTCATTGTATTTAGGATTTACGTTGAGTTTGGCCACAATCAAACCTTTAATTATTCGCCAACCTAAATCACTACTATAAATTACTTTTTCAGTAGGGTGGTCATTGAGCAATTTATCAATAGAATCTAATGTATTGTATTTTTCAAAAAAAGGAACGACATATTCTTCATAAAATTTTTTCACTATCTTGCCCCATTCTATAATATCTTCTTGGGTTGTAATCTTATAACTATAATTCAGTTCATTAAAATAACTATCTATATTGGCACCTATAGCATATCCACCCTCGTCATTATACAATAATTCTCTTATTTTTTCAATCGTTTTTATTTCAATTTGGATATAACATCCAATATAAAACTCATCAATATAATTCGTAATGGCATAACCTAAAATAAATTGAGAGGACTCATTCTTTAACAAAAATCTACACCCTTGATTACTCGTCTTAGATTTATAACCAATGGGCTTTAAAAAACTTTCAAACTCTTTTTTGAGTTCTTTTTTCACTTCTCTATAATTCATAATTTAGTTTATTCTTGTTCTTATTAAATATTGCGTAAAATCTGTTGGCGATGTATTTACCCAAAACTCTACATTTGGTATGTATAATAATCTCACCATTGACCCTCTGCTATTTTTAATACTTCCTCTTGACTGTGATTATCTAAAAAAGAAATTACTTTCATACACGTATCATACATAAAATATCCCTTAAATTTACTTTCTACTTCACTTTTATAATAATCTCGTAGTTCATTGTATTTAGGATTTACGTTGAGTTTGGCCACAATCAAACCTTTAATTATTCGCCAACCTAAATCACTACTATAAATTACTTTTTCAGTAGGGTGGTCATTGAGCAATTTATCAATAGAATCTAATGTATTGTATTTTTCAAAAAAAGGAACGACATATTCTTCATAAAATTTTTTCACTATTTTACCCCATGCTATTATATCTTCTTGGGTTCTAATTTTATAATTATAATTTACTTCTCCAAAATAATCAGCAATTCTAACCCCCAAAGTGCTTCCATAATCATTGGGAATGATTGTCGTTCCTTCTACAATGACAAATGACACTTTCTGAATTGGAAGAACACCAAGTCCTACAGAGCATGATGTTTTAAACTCGTCTATATAATTTGCCACTCCAAAACCAATTCTAAAAAAGTAAATATCATTAATCAAAGAAAATTCGCAACCCTGATGACACATTTTAGATTTGTATCCAATAGGCTTTAAAAATTTTTCAAACTCCTTTTTGAGTTCTTTTTTCACCTCACTGTAATTCATAATTTTTTTATTTTATTCGTTTTCTTATTAAATATTGTGCAAAATCTAATGGAGAGGCATTTACCCAAAATTCAACTCCTGTTTCAAGGTGAATTTTACGTTTACCATCTACAAAATCGTCAAATCCGAAGGCATCTGTCGCTTGCTTTCCTCTCATTTCCACTTTTACAATTGTCCCTGCCGTAGCATCACCATCAATCATTTTGTATATGACTTGCTGGTTGGGTGTACAAGTGCTTGTAAGGTCTACTTTATTTACCAAATCAGTCTGTGAGGTCTTGGCATCGATTACCTTATATTTTTTTACTCCGTTTACTTCAATTTGTATTAAGTTGTCGGGTATAATAGTCTTTGTTTTTGTAATTCCGTTTTCAATATAAGTTACATCTAATGTAATTTGATTTCCTATTTTCTTGCCGGGATGCAAAATTTGTAATTGTTCTGCTACCCTGTTTTGAAAAATTTTCCAGTTTTGAAAACCTACGCTTGCAATATCTAAGGCATTGTCATCAAAAGATTTTGCAGCATTTAAAAGTGCATCATCGAATGTTGTTTTGATAGATTTCTCCGCCACTCCCAATATTCTCCATACTTGCTCTTGCTGCTGTTTGAGTTTAAGTTCCTCGGGAGTCAGGTCTCCCAACTTGGCTATTTCTGCCTGCCAGTCCAAATATTTAGATTTGATAATGGCTTGTAAACTTTGGTTTTGTCGAAGAACATCTTTTGTGCTTTCAGTAAGTTTTGTCGCAAAATTAACCACTCCTTTCCCCACATGGTAAACCCCAATCAACCCCATAGCCCCGTTGTAAATATCTACGCAACCCTTCATTTTTGAACTTACGTCAGCATGATTTACCGCAGTATTTACTACTGCGTTTTCATACTTGATATATCTTTCAACGCTGATACTCGGATGGTTACTAAACCATATGAAAAACAAAAGTGATGCGTGGAGTAAGAACTTCATTGAGACAATTTATTTTTAATATTGTTTGTAATATACCAAATTTCCCTAAATAATTCTTCTTCTTTATGGCTGAAGTTTCCATATTGAATAATTGTAATGGAGCCTAAAATTAACTCTATATACTCTTGATCACCTTCATCCATTTTTCGTATAATTTTTTCAAAAAAAACAAATGAACCATTATTGTTCTTTTTTAGCAATTCCACAAGTTGCTGTAATTTTATTTTAAGTTGTTCAGTCATTATGTAAATGCGTTTTCTGTTTGTATAATCCATGAGTTAGGAGTATTTGCAATAGCAACTTGGGATTATAGAATACCATCTAAAAATGATTTCAATACAGATAATTGGTATAAAATATTATCATTGGTAGTTTTCATCTTATCAATAATGCTTTTATCATGCTGCCATAAATCATATTTTGAATTATATAATTCTATAACTATTGCAAAGCCAATATCTCCATCTATTATTATTCTAATTTCATTAAATCTAAGCGATATATACCAAAATGGTACTTGGAATGCCTCTTTTTCAACTTCAAACATTGGTAAGTGTTTGAAAAAATAATCTTTTATTAGTTCAATGTTTTGATTTACCATACTGCTCTCCACAAATCTCCAACTTTTTGAAAATCTTTTACACCCAAATCAATTAGGTAGTTTACTTCTCTTGCAAAGTATTGATCATTTTTAGGACTATATGGATCATGTGAAAACCAAAATTCTTTTCCTGCAATTTTCTGTCTATCAATAAACTCTTTATTAATTCGCCATATTTCGTCATCATTTTTATTGACAAAGTTATAAAGTTCACTCCATTTATCCCCCAAATGAAAATAAGTATGTGATTTCTCCGCTTTTGAAATATATGAGTTAACTCCGCCTCCGTCCCACATTCCTAACATGACCTTTGTTTTGTCATTTTGTTTGGTTGCTAACGCAACATATTCATCTATTTGCTGTAAGGTAAATTTTCTTACTATATTTTTAGTATCTTCTGCTACCCCCAACATTCTCCACACCTGCTCCTGTTTGGCAAGCAGTTCTTTTTCTACGGGTGTAAAATTATCTAAATTTGCAGTGAATTCTTTCCATTTGATGTATTGGGCAGTGAATATATCCTTCAGACTTTTATTTCCTCGAAGTAAGTTTTGTGTGGCATCGGGTAAACTCTTGGCAAAGTTGACTATTCCTTTCCCCACATGGTAAACCCCAATCAACCCCATAGCCCCGTTGTAAATATCTACGCAACCCTTCATTTTTGAACTTACGTCAGCATGATTCACCACAGTATCTACTACTACATTTTCATATTTAATATATTTCTCGATACTGATACCTATATGGTTACTAAACCATATGAAAAGAAAAAGTGATGCGTGGAGTAAGAACTTCATTAAGATAACTGATTTTTAATTTCGTTAGCAATATCTAAAATTTCACTTAGTATTTTTTCTTCCATTGAATTAAAATTAGCATATTGAACAATTACATAGCAAGGTAATAAAGTATCTAAAGCTTTATTAACATTTCCGTTTCGTAATTCTTTCAATATATTTTCAAAAAAAACAAAGGACTTTTGATCTCGTTCTCTAAGTATGTATACTAGAGATAATATTTTATTAATTAAATTTTCTTCCATATATTCATTTAAAAGCTTTATCCGTTCTTATAATCCACGAAGTAGGCGTGTTTAGAATAACGACTTGATAATCTTGACCCGGGTAACCAACGCCTTGTGATGCCGCTTTCCCTTCACTCACCCAAGTGCCCGATGGCACATCAAACTCTGTAATATATTCAATTTTAATATCCCAATCTTCTCTTATTGCCAATTTTTGCCTTAATTCTAATTCTGTAGTATATTTTTTATTGGTGTACCAAGCATATTTTTTACCTGTACGATTATCTATACCATGATATTTATAAAATTTTTCATTAGATACCAATTTTCTATTTACATAAAGAAGATTATCAAAAGTCTCTGCTACTTTTTGCGGTAGTTGAGGTCCTGGCAAATATTTAATTTCTTTGCTTAGTAGAGTAATTGTAGCCTCGTCTATGATGTTGTCAATTGACTTAATCCCTGCATTTTCCACCACCCCTAACATTCTCCGCACCTGCTCTTGTTTGGCAATCAGTTCTTTTTCTGCGGGTGTAAAATTATCTAAATTTGCAGTAAGTTCTTTCCATTTGATGTATTGGGCAGTTAATGCATCCCTTAAACTTTTATTTCCTCTAAGTAAGTTTTGTGTGGCATCGGGTAAACTCTTGGCAAAGTTGACTATTCCTTT
>CAYVGO010000020.1:0-35249 GCA_964450725.1 uncultured Muribaculaceae bacterium | reverse complement strand
ACGCAAGGAATAAGTACCTCTTCCGAAATACCGCTGACATTTGCACCCCAGAGCGGATTGTTACGGTAGTCGTAAAAGTCGGTAATTGTACCCGAACTGCCGGAGGTTTTGTCTGTAAATGTGAAGCCGACAAAGTAAGATAAATCATTGTCTGTTACTTCCTCTTCTGTTACTACGGGCTGGTTGGTATATAAGGGCTCTCCGATGAGAAACTTGATTTTCTCTTCTGTATCATAGTCATAAAACTTGACAATGACTTGTCCTCTTGTTTGCTCAACAGACTCTACTTTAAAGGGTACGAATATACCATTGATACTCACAAAAAGAAATTTGTCTTTAGCCAAAATACCCTCAGTGTTTTGAACTGTAAGGGAGAGTTGTCCATCCTTGCCGAAGCTTCGTTTCACTTTACCTATCCATTGATAATTTTCTGTCATTGTTTCTTTGATTTGCAATATTTCTTCCGAAGAAGGTCAATATCGGGGTTAATACTTGTTGTTGCACTTTGGAGTAAAAGGCAGCAAGACTTTGTATCCTGAAGGAGTTCAAGCCGCTTTACATACTTTAGGATTAAATCATCGGTCAACGGCTGAAGTCTAATTCTTTGCAGAATGTCTTGTATGGCATATTGCGGTAAATCTGTCTCAAAATAGACTTCGGCACGTAATAGCAATGTTTCATTCAACCGGTAATTGTTATTGATTAGTATGGTTATTTGTTCTAATACATCTGTATATTCTTTACGATGGTAAGCGAGCAAAACACTTAACCATATTGCATTTTCATTGCCGGACGTAAGTTGAAGATAAAACGTAAGGTAAGATTGACTGTCTTTGTATTTTTTAAGATAATATAGTGCTTGCGCAATCTCTAAATAGGGCTCATAAAGAAAGGGGGCTGAGTTCAAGAGTTGATGTCCTGTAGCAATAAGTTCTTTGTATTGTTGTTTCTCTTTATGAATGGTTACAAGCAACTGTAAGGCTTGGCTGTGATTCGGATTTTTTTGTATGATATTCTTTAATTCATGGATTGCACTTTGTAAAGAACCCAGCCGATAGAGGCTTTGTGCATATAAATATTGATTATTGGTATTAAGGCTGACTAAAGAGTCGGGTTGCGACTGGTAATAGTAAATTAATTCTTCGTACTCCTTTCTATAATCTAACCATTGTAACTCTGAGTATATCAAGTCTGCTTCTGTATAATGCTCTTCTTTCCACAGTTCTTTCCACCAAGAGAGATGTTGGAGGTTGTTGAATAAAGTATCGCTTTGGATGAGGTATTCTCTGATTTTTGGGGAATGTACAAGATATTGCCGCAAGTAATAGAGAGCCATAGAGTCTTGAGATAGGGCGGCATAACATTGTATTAATCTTAATCTATATTGTTGCCGGTCATCATTATTTTTTGTATTGGCGAGTTGCCAACTGTATGCGTGAGCCGCTTTTAGATAATCCTGTAACAAAAAAGAGAGTTCTGCTATATTGCGATAATACTCTTTTTCTGTAATGCTTTTTTGCCTGTAGTACTTTTCTGTACAATACATTGCCGAGTCATATTGCTTTTTCTCTATTTGTTGATATATCTTTATGTTATATTGATGATTGATATATTGTTGAGGGATTTTTGCGTAACCTTGTACAGCCCATACAAAGATGATACAAAAAAAGGAATAGGCTATTGTTTTTTCGATACATCTTTTAAGTATATTTAGAGACCTCTTCGAAGTATGTTTAGAACGACCTTCTAAGTATGCATAGAACGACCTTCTAAGTATGCATAGAACGACCTTCGAAGGATACATAGAACGACGTTCTATGTATCCTTCGATAGGGTATTGATGTTTAACGTTGAGCATTGTTAGTATATACAGAAACGGTGTAATCAAAAGATAAGATAAATCATATTGTCTCTATGTCTATTACCCCAAATTCGACATTTACATTCCCTTTGTTCGTAGCGGTATTATTTTTACATATTTGCTAAACATGGGGGGAGGAATATTGAGTAAGTTAGACAGGGTAGGGGCAAGGCTTTGCATATCTACAGGGTCATTGATTTGTTGAGGAAGAATGTTGTGGCCATAGAAAATTAACGGGACGTGGGTGTGATATAAGTAAGGTGTTCCCAAGTGTGTGGTTTTGGCATCAACGTCAGACCAGTAAGGTTGTAACATCATCAAAATATCTCCGGAGCGTTCAGGATAATAACTGTCATAGAAAGGTTTTACATAAGTGCTGCAAATGGCTTTACGTTTCAATTCGTCGGCAATCACCACGTCGCTAATTCCTTTAAACTCTTTCAAAAACTCTGCAATTTCCAGCGTTAATGCACCCACGTCTTTGTTACTTTTCTTGATATTGTTGATATTCAGGTAGAATTGTCTGTTGCAAATTTCGGCAATCCAGTCAGTTGTACCATATTTTGCCTTGATATAAGATTTAAGCAATACATTGGCAAAATGTTGATTGAAGTAGTTGGGTGTTGTTTTATTTTGCTCTAATCTTTTTTCCGTAGCACCGTCAGAGGTAAGTATAAATAAGCAGTTTTCTTTACCCACCAAGTTATCTATAGAAGATAACAGGTGAGCAATATCATCGTCTAATCTATAGTAAGCATCTTCCCACTCAGGAGAGTATAAACCATATTGTCGGGCAATGTTTTCTTGGGCATCAAAGTAAAGATAAAGGATGTCGGAAGAACCTGCGGTTTGCCCTAATTTTTCATTGACAACAGCCGTTAGAGCAAAATCTTTGACCAGATTGTTTCCATAAGGCCGTTGCAGGATAGTTTCGTAACTGAGATTACGTTTTCCTTGTGTACCTAAAGTTTCGAAAGTTCTGTCGGGAGTAAGATAACTATATTTTGAAGTTTGCAAAAACGGATTCCATGCTTTCTCAATGTAGATTTCTATTAGTCTCTTTTGGTTAAAACTCTCTACCCAAGCCGGTAATTGTGAAGCATAATATTTATTGCTTATAAAGTCTCCGCTTCTTTTGTCTAACCAATAGACATGCTGTGTATTTCTTCCGGCCAATAATATCGGCGGTTCCGGACGTAAACTGATACTGACCACCTTTGACTTCTTGTAGATGTATGACAACTCATCTGCAACCGTAGAGCCGATGAGAAACTTTGGAGAAAGAGAGTTTACATAATCTCTGGTTCTGAATGTTTGTACCTGATTGTCTTCACAAGCGTTGACCATTCTTTTTTGTTCTCTGGAATACCAACTGTCGGCAACAATACCATGCTGTGAAGGTGTAGTACCGGTGGCTATGGTGGCTAAAGAGGGCGAAGATTGTGTAAAGGCAGTACTATAAGTTGCATTTTTACATAATGCACCCTTATTACACAATAAATTAAATCCTTGACCGGAAAAGTTATTCTGAAATAGTTGCAGGTAATCGTTACTCATTTTTGCTACCACTACCACAACAGTTAATTTCGGAGTTTCAGCAGCATATAACTTGATACAGACAAGTAAACTTAGGAGAATAAAGATTGGTTTAGACATATTAGAGATTAGTGGTTAGTGATTAATGGTTAACGGTTAGTGATTAGTGGTTATTCGTAGGGTGTATTTCACTAATCACTAATCACTATAATTACACATTAAATCTGAAGTGCATAATGTCGCCGTCTTCTACAACATACTCTTTACCCTCTACACTCATTTTCCCTGCTTCTTTACAAGCCTGCTCAGAACCTAAGGTAATAAAGTCATTGTATTTAATCACTTCAGCACGGATAAATCCTTTTTCAAAGTCAGTGTGAATTACTCCGGCTGCTTGTGGTGCTTTGTATCCTTTTTTGAATGTCCAAGCTCTGACTTCCTGTACTCCGGCAGTAAAGTAAGTTTGCAAGTTCAGTAATTTGTAAGAGGCTTGGATTAATCGTGTAACACCGCTCTCTTCCATTCCTAACTCATCTAAGAATAATTTACGTTCTTCAAAGGTTTCCAGTTCGGCAATTTCAGCTTCTGTTTGAGCCGCAATCACCAAAATTTCAGCATTCTCAGAAGCAGTGGCTTGCCTTACTTTCTCTACATATTCATTGCCATTCTTTGCACTTTTCTCATCAACATTACAAACATACAACACCGGCTTATCAGTCAACAAAAACAGAGAGTCTGCCAGTTTTTTATCTTCCTTATTATCCAATACTACGGTTCTGGCATTTTTACCCTGTTCCAGTACGTTTTTGTATGTCATCAGAATTTCATACATTCGTTGTGCTTCTTTGTCTCCACCGGTTTGTGCTTGTTTTTGTACTTTAGCAATACGATTATTTACTTGTTCCAAATCTTTAATTTGTAACTCTGTATCAATAATTTCTTTGTCTCTTACAGGGTTTACCTGTCCGTCAACATGAACAATATTGTCATTGTCAAAACATCTTAATACATGGACTATAGCATTGGTTTCACGGATATGTGCCAAAAACTTATTTCCCAATCCTTCTCCTTTACTTGCTCCTTTTACAAGTCCGGCAATATCTACCATCTCCATTGTCGCTGGCACTATTTTTTGCGGCTTTACAATTTCGGCAAGCTTGGTTAGTCGTATGTCGGGAACGGTGATGACCCCTAAATTAGGTTCGATAGTACAGAAAGGGAAGTTTGCCGATTGTGCTTTTGCCGTGCTTAAACAGTTAAATAAGGTAGATTTACCTACATTGGGTAAACCAACAATACCACATTGTAATGCCATAATAGAGAAATAATTGTTATTAGTAATATAAAGAGTGCAAAGGTAGTGTTTTTATGAAAGAATTAAGGAATTAAAGAATGAAAGAATGAAGTACTGAAATGTAAAATGTAAAATGCTGAATATAAAATGAAGGGGTTGCCGCCTTACCAAATATTGGCAATCTCATGAAAAAAGTATATTTTTGCTTTTCTATAAAAAAAATAAACATGGCTAAGGTTAAGCAAGATAGTGTTTTTGAGTTGATACAATCCATGAGCAAGTCAGAAAAACGTGCCTTTAAACTGTTTGCAACGCGCATGAGTAACAGTAAAGATGCACACTTTCTGCTTCTATTTGAAGCAATGGAAGCGATTTCTGAATATGACGAAAAGAAAATCTTACAACGCTCAAAAATAACCAAAGAACAATTACCCGGAGCAAAACTGTACTTGTTAAAACAAATCCTCATCAGTTTGAGACAAACCAATTCTGACCGCTATAGTGAAATAGATCTTCATGAACAGTTAGACTTTGCCCGTATCCTCTACTCAAAAAGACTCTACAAAGAAAGTTTGAAAGTCCTGCAAAAAGCAAAAAAGAGAGCACAGGACAAAATGTTGTTTGTTACAGAGTTAGAAATTATAGACTTTGAACGGGTTATTCATGCTCAATACAACACAACCCAACACCCAAAACGTGCCGACGAGTTAGCCGGAGAATCTTTAACGGTTACCAATCATATTGCAAAAATCAACGAATTTGCCAATTTGTCTCTCAAGTTATATGACCTTTATCTCAAACGGGGACATGTGAAAAATCGTAATGATATTGTGTTTATGGAAGATTTCTTACATAAAAATCGACCTTCCGTAGATTTGAAAAACCAAAGTTTGTACGAAGTATTCTATTATAACCTTTCTTACTACTGGTACTACTACATCCTGCAAGAATTTACCACTTGTTACAAGTATATCAAGAAAAATAAAGAATTGTTTCAGACCCATCAGCAAATGCGAATTAATTATTCTACATTTTACATTCGTACATTGAACTGCATGATGGAAACTTTATTTTATCTGCAACACTATCCTAAACTGAAAGAGGAAATACTGTTATTAAAACAGGAAATTGACAGTAAACAATCTCCCTTAGATCCCAATGATGAAGTGCTCGCCAAGACATACTACTATACTAACTCAATCAACCTCTTCTTTACGATGGGAAAATTCACTGAGGGTTTAGAGATTATACAGCCTTTGCTTCAGTTTATAAAGAGTTACAAGTCAAAGATTGACCAACACCAAATATTACTGTTTTATTACAAAATAGCCTGTCTTTACTTTGGTAGTGGAGATAATCATAATGCAATTTTACATCTGAATAATATTATTAACTATAGCAATGTCAATATACGTTCCGACCTTCAATGCTTTGCCAGACTTTTAAGATTAATTGCCGTTTATGAAAGTGGAGATACTTGGCTTTTAGAATATCAATTAAAGTCAAGTTATCGTTTCTTAGCCAACCAAAATAATCTACAAGGTGTGCAGAAAGAAATTTTCGGATTTCTAAAGGCCGTAGTAAAAAATGATAACAAGATTAATGTCAATGAAGACTTGAGAAACCTGCTAAAAAATTTACGCAGTTATGAAAAACACCCTTATGAAAAACGGGCATTCCTTTATTTGGACGTTATCTCCTGGATAGAATCTAAATTAGAACACATATCTGTAGAGTCAGTAATTTATAAAAAGTTTAAAGAAAAAAACACAGTTCAACCCAACTTGGATTAAAGTATGGCAATAGAAATTTATACGGACGGAGCAGCACAAGGAAATCCGGGGAAGGGAGGGTATGGAGTCGTATTGTTAAGCGGAACTCATAAAAAAGAATTATCAAAAGGCTATAAATTAACCACCAATAATCGAATGGAATTGCTGGCATGTATTGTAGGATTAGAAGCTTTGTTAAAGCCCGGAAGTGAGGTGACAGTTTACAGCGATTCGCAATATGTAGTGAACGCCATAGAAAAACGTTGGATTTATGGTTGGATTGCCAAAAAGTTTAAAGACAAAGCCAATCAAGACTTGTGGTTACGATTTATGAATGTTTACCGTAAACACCAAGTAAAATTAATATGGGTCAAAGGACATAACGGAAACTTATATAATGAGCGGTGTGATTTTTTAGCCACATCTGCCGCTCAAGGTAACGATTTAGAAGAAGACCATGGCTATTTAACCAGAACATCACAATCTTAGAGTTTACAGAAAAGACAATATTTAGCCTCCAATCCACCATGACAATAAATTCAGACAGCATACTCTTACAGGGCAAACGCAGAAAGATGGTCGAAGACTTACACAAGTCGGGTATTCAATCAACCTCTGTACTACAGGCAATGTCTATTGTAGAGCGACATCTTTTTCTTCCGACAACTTTAGCATTGCAAGCTTACGAAAATAAGGCTTTTCCTATAGGACAAGAGCAAACCATTTCTCACCCCTACACGGTTGCTCGACAAACAGAATTACTTTCTATTGAAGAAGGTGAAAAAGTGCTCGAAATCGGTACGGGTTCCGGTTACCAAACCGCCGTACTTTGTTGCTTGGGAGCCGAAGTCTATACCATAGAGCGACAAGCACCACTCTATATGCAGGCTCAGGAAATATTAACCAACATCGGCTATCGTGCCGTGTTTCTATTCGGAGACGGATTTCAAGGAGCACCGCAGCATGCCCCATATCATAAAATTTTAGTTACCTGTGCCGCTCCGGAAATTCCTAAGACATTATTGGCTCAACTCGCTATTGGAGGGAAAATGGTAATTCCTCATAATAAGCAAACCATGCAAGACAAGCAGCAAATGTTGGTTATTCAAAGAGTAAACAGCCATCGGTTCACATACAAAAGGCTTGAAGAATATAGTTTTGTTCCTATGTTGACCGGTGTAGAAGTTTAAGGATATTCATTTTATTTCCTTGCACTATGTTAATCATTAATGCCCACATCAATATTCAGGACAATAGTTTAATTAATGGTCTTTTACCGGTGTTAGAAATAATTCATGAAATTGAAAATTCTCTTGAATCTGAAATCGTAATTGACTTTAGTCTTGTGCATTTTGCTTCGCCGTTATTTGTGCTACCTTTAATGGTCTATGTCAATGGGTGTGCAAAAACAATTTCATATTGTAACATATCTGGATATTTGAATACCATTAAGTTTGGACATGAGTATAAACCCGAACAGATGCGAAAGAGTGAATTTTTAGCCCACATGGAAAGTTACTCTAAGGGAAATTATATTCCGATTATAAGTTTTCAGGCATTGACAAACCGTGATGATGAGAAGGGTGCAATAATCTCTACAGTAGAAAAAATTATTATTAGTCAACTTAATTTGGATAAGAATATTGTAATAGGATTAAAATATCTCATTGGAGAAACGGTAGATAATATAACAGAGCATTCAAATTCAGAAAGAGGTTATATTTTTGCTCAAGCATACAAGCAAAAAGGATATATTGATATTTGTATTGCAGATAATGGAATTACCTTATTAGGAAGTTATAAGAAGTTGCCGGATAATGAAATTGAGTCCGATATCGAAGCCATGCAAGCTGCAAATCAAGGAGTGTCAACAAAGAATTTACCGGATGCCGAAAATAGAGGGTATGGTATCATTACCTCCAAGAAAATGCTTGTAAAGGGTTTGGATGGTCATTTTGTGATGATTTCAGGTACAGCAATTCACCTTAAAAATAGAGAAATAGATAAGTATTTTATTCTGCCTCAAGACATTCATTGGAAAGGAACAATAATTGCCCTTAGAATTCCTTATCACAATAAAAAATTCAATTACATCAATTACCTTGAATAAATATTTACTATATTTGCGGTAAAAGATACGTTAACTTTTCACTATTCAGGCAAGGTTATGATAACGGGAAAACATAAAGAATATTCTTTGAAGTAATCATGAGTACGCATCATTAATTATATTTTCCATGAACACAATAATAGATATAACATTTATACTCGGAACAGAACTCAGATCAAGGTCGGCAGTCAGCGACTTGAAACTATATATTCTGAATACAAATGAGAAGGAAGTGATAATAGATTTCTCTAAGGTTAAATTTGTAACCCGTAGTTTTATTGATGAGTTTTATAATACTTTTCTTAAAACCAAAAATCAGGCATTCAACGTTCAACTCATCAATGTTTCTGCAGATATTCAGTCCATTTTAGAAACTGTTAGTAAAACTCAGACAAAAAAGAAAGAGATTGTCAATACCGGCAGTGTTGTAAAATTTGACAATATTGAAGAAATGAGTAGTTCCCTTAGTATGTTGAAATTTTAATCTCGTACATTTTTGAATCTATCCACATAATTTTTTCATAAATCATTACATTTTTTTTCCCTATGACTACAGATTTTAAATATTTATCAGACCAGTTTGACTTAGAAGGTAACTACCTTTCCTGTGCCCCGCTTGGAGCAGGACACATCAACGATTCTTTTCTTCTGAAAACTGAAGGCAATGCTCCCGATTATGTATTGCAACGGATTAATCACAACATCTTTAAAAATGTTGACGGATTACAGGAAAACATTATCCGTGTAACCCGACACATTGCAGAGAAATTAAAAGAAAAAGGTACTCCCGAAATAGAAAAAAGGGTACTCAGATTAGCCCCGTCAAAGCACAATGACTTGTGTTATTACAAAGACCAACAGGGGAATTACTGGAGATTGCTCTATTTCATTCCCGATTGTGTTTCCTATGATGCCATTACTCCACAATCTGCAGAATTTGCAGGAGAGGCTTTCGGAGACTTTCAGTCCATGCTTGCCGATATTAAAGGAAAACCATTAGTAGAGACCATTCCCAACTTCCACAATATGGAATTCAGGTTACAGCAATTCAGAGATGCACTCAAGGCAGACCCGGTACAAAGAGTTGCCAAAACAAAAAGTATTATTGATGAAATTGAAAAAAGAGCCGCCGAAATGTGTATGCCCGAAGAGTTACACCGTCAAGGAAAGTTAGTCAAAAGAATTAACCACTGTGATACCAAGGTCAACAACATTTTGTTTAACAAAAAAGGAGAGGTGATGTGTGTGGTTGACTTAGATACGGTGATGCCGGGTTATGTGCTTTCAGATTTCGGAGACTTTATGCGTACCGGAGCCAATACCGGAGCCGAAGACGACGAAAAATTAGATAACATAAACCTTAACCTTGCTATTTTTGAAGCTTATACCAAGGGTTATGTTAAACGAGCCAAAGGATTTTTAACTCCTGTAGAGTTAGAGTATCTTGCCTTTGGAGCAAAACTGTTGACCTATATGCAGACCGTAAGATTTTTCACTGATTATTTGAACGGAGATACTTATTATAAAATTCACCATCCTGAACATAATTTACAGCGAACACACGCTCAATTCAAACTGCTTCAAAGCATGGAACAGCAATTTGAAAAAATGAAAGAGATTGTTCGCAAAGCAATATAGTAGCAAGCTTTGAATTTCATTAGGTGGAAATCGGGAGACATACATAGGGATGTTTCCCGATTTTTTTGTGTCTTGTTGCTGTTTTGAATCAAAATCGTATAGATAAATTTCCCAATTCGTCTATACATTTTTTTAAATCGTCTATACGAATTATCGAATTTGTATAGACGATTTTTAAATTCGTATAGACAAATTGCATACACCGTATAGATGACTTTATAAACTCATAAAGATGAAATCATAAAACGGTTTAGAGCGATTTATTGAATTGTCAATACAATTTTAGTGCCTCAAAACTGCATTTTCACAAAAGAGAACTTGCTTTTAGAGACTTTTAAAACGATTAATGTATTAAATTTTACTATTTTGTCATAAATTATATCTCTATACATTGCATTCTTTTTGCTGTTATTCACATTAGTTTGTAAATAAGTTGATTTGAAAAGTTTACGTGAACCATTCACAAACTCCCAAATAGAGACGTTGTGGGTAACGTTTTATAAGCAAATAGCCTTGAAATATTGTAACCATTCTTGGTAGAGACGTTGTACGCAATGTCCTTACCTCGCAACCGGGATTTGGATAGAAAGAAAATTTTTGACTAAAAATAGATACATTTGTATTTTCAGAGGAAATTACCGTCTTTATTGTAATCTTTTCACACAAAGTGAAACTGTAAATGTAATTTATAGATGAAACAGTTATTTGTTCTATTATTTATCATCTCTTCCATGGCTCTTTGGGGACACGAACCCGCTTCTGAGTCCAATAAGAAACTTATCAAGGAAAACAGCCGCATTGAAAGCAGCGATATGTTCAAGAATAACATCAAGGTTAACTTGTATTACTGTATATTAACGGGTATAAACATGAGTTACGAACGTCGCTTGCACAAGTTTCTAACCGCTCAGGTTGAAGGTATTTATTTCTATAGATACTTTGGCTATATGCAGGCTTTCAATGCCAATCTGCAACTTCGCTTTTATCCTTTGGGTGGCTGGATTTCTGCTCCAAAGTTTTTGTATATAGGACTACTGGGAGGTTATGGCGTTTCCTTTGGGAAAGAAACACCCGGAATGGTTTATCAAGATGGAGGATATATTCAACCTGAACCGCTTTACAAAGTTTATCAATCTCCGGAAGTTGGTGTAAGTTGCGGTTATCAGTTTATCTTTAAATCGGGCTTGACATTAGATTTGGGTCTTGGGTGGTTAGCCTTCCCTGCGATGCGGAGGGGTGATACGGGAGATGATTTACGCAATAAGCCCTATACTACATTGAATTTAAATACTTCAATAGGTTTCAACTTTTAAAAGTATAGTTATGACATTTCGATTATTTTCTCTTATTACTATTTTTGTTGTAGTACTTAGTTGTTATTCCTGCCTTCCGGCAGTGGACAGGTATGATGTAGAAGTCATGACCATTGTCAATCAGTCTCAGGAGATATTGCGTTGTGAAGTGCTGATGTTGAATGAACGTAATAACAAGCAGGTGATTGTATCACAAGGTCAACAAGATACTCTCAAAACAGCGTACCATATCCAACGACCAGTAAGGTTTATCTTTGATTTGGGGACACCGGATATTGACAGGCACTATGTTTATTATATAAAAGATACGGTAGAACTGTATTTCGAAGGAATATGGCGACTTATTAAAGACAGTGTTGACCTTCATGATGTACGGTGGCGAAAGATTGTGATTACAGACGACATGATTGCCGAAGCAGAACGTATAAACCCATCAATATAATTGGTTATGAACACTTACTTGAAAAGAGCAATATTAATATTGGGTGTTTTGTGGTTATGCCAATCTTCTTTTGCAGAGCAAAAAGACTCAATTATTGATAAGAAAGCATTAAAAACAATGATGATTAAAATGGATAATCAATATATTGAAGATAATGTTTTAAAAATGAATCTATGGTCTATAGTCGTAGCGGGCGTTGATCTTACGTATGAAAGAAGAATTACCAACTTTTTGACACTGCAAACAGGAGTAAATTATTTTTATCGCTATTTCTATGAACCCATGCAGGTTTTTCGTCTGAACCTTCAGTGTCGAATCTATCCGGCCTACAGACTTCGTCATGCTCCCAAAGGGTTCTATATAGGGTTTTCAGCGGGCTATGCCGCCGCATACGGACATTATGGAAATTACTCCGGCTACAGGTGGGATGACCCTGTATTTGACGATTTAAAAGACCGTTGGTATCACTCACCCGAAATAGGATTGCGGACAGGTTGTCAGATTGTTGTAAGGAGTGGCTTTGTATTGGATTTAGGACTTGGCTGGTCTGCATTTCCTACGGCAGGAAAGTTTCCCGGCAGCAATACTGATGCTAAAGATTACCTGATTCCAGTGTTGATAACATCAATGGGATTTAATTTTTAGGAGTGAGTATTCTTTTTAGAGACAGAAATTATTCCGGGTCGGTTCTTCGCAGTGTCAATAACAATATCTTATCTCGTCAAAACCGTTTGACATACCCATGACAGTAGGGCTGAGTACCTTTTTTTACGTAGTAATCCTGATGATAGTTTTCTGCTTTCCAAAAGGTTGCAGCCGGAGTTACTTTGGTAACAATCTTATATCCTTTTTCTTTTAGGGTTGAGATTAATTGCAGGGCTATTGCTTTTTGCTCTTCCGTAGTATAAAAAATTTCAGAACGGTATTGTTCTCCTACATCAGGGCCTTGCCTGTTGAGTTGTTCCGGGTCATGTATCTCAAAAAAACGTTTGGTTACGGCAGTATAATCAGTTTTTGTCGGGTCAAAAATGACTCTGACCACTTCGGCATGTCCTGTATTCTTTTGACAAACTTCCTGATAGGTAGGATTTTGTTTAGTTCCACCCATATATCCAGATTCTACAAGTAAAACCCCCGGCAATTGTTGCATTAAATGCTCAACACCCCAAAAGCACCCGCCGGCAAAAACCGCAGTTTGCGTCGGTATAAAATCTAAAGATATTGAATTGACGCAGTGTCGGGTATTCTTAGGAGTAAAGTGTTCACCCGTAAATACATGTCCTAAATGCCCGTTACATTTAGCACAAAGAATTTCTGTCCGTCTTCCGTCAGCATCAGGTAAACGCTTTACAGCCCCTTCAATCTCATCGTCAAAACTTGGCCACCCGCAGCCCGAATCGAATTTGTCGGTAGATAAATAAAGCAAGGCACCACACTGTTTACAGCAATAGATACCTTCGATGTTATAGTTATTGTATTTTCCGGAAAAAGGCTTTTCTGTGCCTTTGTGAAGAATGACATGTTGCTCTTCCTGAGTTAGTTGCTTGTATTCAGAAATGTTACTTTCCATGAGTAATAGAGTTATAAGAAGTAAAATCACAGGTTAAATAAAGAGTTAGTATTTTTTGAGAAAGTCAAAGGTAGTAAAAAAATAGTAAAAAAAACACTACCTTTGTCGCCGATTAAATAACGATTTTATGCAAGAAATACGCAATATAGCCATTATAGCACACGTAGATCACGGAAAAACAACATTGGTAGATAGATTAATTCTACATAGTAAAACCGAACGGGAAATAGCCAAATCAGGTGAATTGATTATGGATAATAATGATTTGGAACGTGAACGCGGCATCACCATTTTAGCTAAAAATATATCTGTTACTTATAAAGGAGTAAAAGTAAATGTGATTGATACACCCGGACACGCCGACTTTGGCGGAGAGGTAGAAAGGGTACTCAATATGACCGATGGCGTATTATTGCTGGTCGATGCTTTTGAAGGTACAATGCCTCAAACGCGATTTGTATTGCAAAAAGCCTTATCTATGGGTAAAAAGCCTTTGGTTGTAATTAATAAAGTGGATAAAACCAATTGTCGTCCCGATGAAGTGCATGAACAGGTATTTGATTTGATGTTTGAACTCGGAGCCACAGAAGATCAACTTAACTTTAAAACCCTTTACGGCAGTGCTAAGAACGGCTGGATGTCTTTTGACTGGCAACAACCCACCAACAATATTACTCCGTTGTTAGACGCTGTGTTATCTGAAATTCCTGCACCAAAATTTGTTGACGGAACAACACAATTATTGATTACATCACTTGAATACTCAAACTATATTGGTAGAATTGCCGTGGGCAGAGTAGCCAGAGGTACATTAAAAGAAAATCAAAATATCTCTTTAGTGAAAAGAGACGGTACTGTCAAAAAGATGAGAATTAAAGAGTTGATGGTCTATAACGGCTTGGAAAAAGAAAAAGTAGAGACAGTGTTTTGTGGAGATATTTGTGCCATTGTAGGATTGATAGACTTTGAAATCGGCGATACGATTACAGACTATGAAAATCCGGAAGCATTACCCTCCATATCAGTTGATGAGCCAACAATGAGTATGTTATTTACAATTAATGATTCTCCGTTTTTTGGAAAAGAGGGAAAGTTTGTAACCTCAAGACATATTAAAGAACGTTTGGAACGTGAGTTGGAAAAAAACTTAGCCTTAAGAATGGAACAAGGGGAGACGGCAGACCAGTTTACTGTTTATGGACGTGGAGTGTTGCATTTGAGTATTTTGATAGAAACGATGAGAAGAGAGGGATATGAATTACAGGTAGGACAACCCAAAGTATTGTTTAAAGAAATTGACGGACAGCGGTGTGAACCTGTAGAGATATTGACAGTTGACGTACCAGAAACTTTTGCCGGTACGGTGATTGATACTGTAACAAGAAGAAAGGGAATGTTGTTGAAAGTAAGTTCACATGGAGACAGAAATCGGCTGGAGTTTGAAATACCTTCGCGTGGAATTATAGGGTTAAGAAGTACAATGTTGACCCTTACACAGGGAGAAGCCATTATGGCACACCGATTAGACTGTTATAAACCTTACATGGGTAATTTTGAATTACGTAATAACGGTTCATTGATTGCCGCAGAAGGGGGAGAAGCATTCGATTACTCTATCAATAAATTGCAGGACAGAGGACGCTTTTTCATTTCGGCACATCAAGAAGTATATGCAGGACAGGTTATTGGAGAGCATACTCGCAGTGAGGATTTGACAGTCAACGTATGTAAAAATAAAAAACTTACGAACGTTAGAGCGTCTGGTACAGATGAAAAAGTAAGTATTGCACCTCCGGTAGTTTTTTCTTTAGAAGAGGCTTTGGAGTATATTCAAGAAGATGAATACGTAGAACTTACACCGCAATCTATCAGAATGCGAAAAATACATTTAGACCCTAATGTAAGAGAACGTCTTAGGAAATCGAAAGGATAATCATTCAACCTTATTGATTCGCATTCGTTATATGAAGGTATTGCTTTAAAGACACTCTCAATCAGAAGTTGCCAATCATTTTCTAAGCCTTCTAATAGTACGCTTGAAATGTTGTATCGCAATATTAAATCCGTTTTTTAATCACTACTCAATAGTAATATTAAAAAACGGATTTGCTACGAATATATATTATTGAAGGTAATATTATATATTCAGATATAAAGAGAGTAGGTTTAGATTTTATCCAAACTGATTCCTTCTACATTTTGTACAATTTTACCCACCAATCCATTTAACACTTTACCCGGTCCTAATTCTACAAAAGTAGTCATTCCGTCAGTGTTCATATTTTGAATAATTTGTGTCCAACGTACAGGAGCAGTAAGTTGATCTATTAAATTTTTCTTAATAATAATAGGGTCAGTTTGAGGCTTTGCATCTACATTTTGATATACAGGACAAATCGGTTGTACAATTTTAGCCTCTTTAATAGCAACTTCCAGTTCTTGTTTTGCCGGTTCCATTAATGGAGAATGGAATGCTCCGCCCACTTGTAGTTTTAAGGCACGTTTTGCTCCCGCGGCCTTCAATGCTTCACATGCCAAATCAATTCCTTCATTACTACCGGAAATTACTAACTGTCCCGGACAATTGTAATTTGCAGCAACAACCACTGCATTAATTTCGCTACAAACTTGTTCCACCTTTTCATCGGCTAATCCCAATACTGCAGCCATTGTCGATGGATTTTTTTCACATGCCTTCTGCATTGCCAAAGCACGTTTTGATACTAATGTCAATCCTTCTTCAAAGGATAGAGCCCCGGCTGAAACCAATGCCGAAAATTCACCCAAAGAATGTCCTGCCACCATGTCCGGTTTAAAATCGGGTAATAATTTGGCTAAAATGACAGAATGTAAAAAAATAGCAGGTTGGGTAACTTTAGTTTGTCTTAAATCTTCGTCTGTGCCATTAAACATGAGATCTGTAATGGAAAAGCCTAAAATGGCATTGGCTTTTTCAAACATTGTTTTAGCTTCTTCAAACTGAGTGTATAACTCTTTTCCCATTCCGACAAATTGGGCACCTTGTCCCGGAAATAAATAGGCTTTTTTCATGAAATTTTTAATATATAAATAGTGAATAATTGGGTCTACTCGTCGAGTGTATAGTCTTCTTCGTCAATCGTTGGAAGAGCCTTCATCTCTTCGGGTTTTACTTTAATTTTGATGTGGGTATCTAAAGTTTCATACTCTGCATTAGAAATCAAGTTTCGAGATAACATCAATTTTGCGGTTGACTGAATTCTTTCTTGTTGTTCAGGTTTGTAGTTTCCTTCTTTATCAAAATGGGTATAAAACTTACCCGGACTTGGAATGATTAAAGCCAAAAACAGTGACTCTCCAAGTGTCAATTGTTGAGGAGTTTTATCAAAGTAGAAGGCTGAAGCATCATATAGTCCATAAACATTGGGAGCCCATTCGATGAGACTTACATACATCTCAAAGATTCTGTTTTTACTTATCCACCGCAACTGTTCTATTAAACTGACCAATAACAATTCTTCTAACTTTCGGCAAATGGTTTTATCGTTGTCCAAATAAATATTTTTTACCCACTGCATCGAAATAGTACTTGCTCCGCGTGTAAACTTTCGTTTTTTGATATCTACAACCAATGCTTCTTGTATTGCCGATTTCATAATTCCTTTATGAGTGAAAAATGTTGGATCTTCACGGGTTAAAATGGACGAAACAACATAGCGAGGGATTTGTTCCATCGGTAAAAATCTGGAAGAGCGGTAATCTAAAAACTGTCGGCGATAGTAGTATGTTCCATCAGGATTTCTCACCTTTACGGGGTGCGTAAAAAGAGTGGTACTACGAGAAAATATTGAGTTTCCGGTAGATAATATGGCAACATTGCGAGGTGTAAAAGTATAATCGAAGTGTAAACTGTCTAATGCGTTAAATTGACAAGAGAAAGTAACATCAAAAAGAAAACTTCCGGAAAGTTCTAATCCGTCTAATGTTGTAAATACGTTAGACGGTAGGGCTTGCAGTATTTTTTGTGCAGATATTTGTTGACGTAAAATCTTAAAATCAACTTGTAAATCCTCTTCATTGTTGATGAACAAATAAGGTGATAGCGTCAGACCGTTGATGCTGATTTTTGAGGTGCTGTCTATTTGCAATTGATGAGGGAAAATGTCGAGGTCTAAGGTTAATGAAAACTTGTTTATAGGTACTTTTTCTGATGATATTGCGGCGTTGAATATTTTAACTTTTGGTGTTGACAGTTCTAAGGAGATTGTTTTATAAGACGAATTTATTTTCGTTACTTCTGCTTCACAATATAAATCAGAAAACTCTAAAGTGGAAGATGTGAAAAATGAAAGTAGTGGGAATGTGGCAGTCGTAGGCTGTAAGGCTGTGATTTGACATTGATATTTTCCTTCTTCATCGTCAGAGATTAAACCCTCAAGTTTCCACTTCGACACCACATCATTTAGTCGAAAGGATGCAAGACTTTGTAATTTTTGCTGATATAATACAAAAGTATCAACATCTATTTTTAAACGTTTATGTTGATATACGGCATAGATATCTACCTTGTTAATCAATAAGTTTTTAGGAAGTCTATGATGCAATATTCCTAAGTATCTTTGGCTCAAATCTATAAAGTTTAACTTCTTATCTACCAATAAAGAGTCTTGAGTAACCCTATATTTTTGGAATTTTTGTTGAAGATTTGCTACATCGCCTAACTGTATTGTTCCTTGGAAACAATGAAGTTTTGACAATTCAGGAGAGAAAGCAAGAAGTGACCAAGCCGAAAAACCAACACAGATACTGTCCATGTTGACAAATGTACTTTGGTCTGTTGTTGAATGTACAGAAAAACCGATGATTGTGTAGTGTAGAGGAGAATGGATATTGATAGCAGAAGTTACTATCTTTAATCCAAATCTATCTTCGACTTTGGCAATAGCACATCGAATCCCAAAGCGAACAATCGGTTTATAGAATATTGCCGAGGCAATGATTAAAAATACAAGAACAGATAATATTGATAAAACAATAATCCGTAAATTTTGTTTTTTAAACTTCATTCGATTAAAATAAAAATCTCTGAAATCGATGATCTGACTTTCAGAGATTTATTGTACCCGGAGCCGGGATCGAACCGGCATGACATTGCTGTCACTGGTGTTTGAGACCAGCGCGTCTACCAATTCCGCCATCCGGGCATAGGTAAACCGATGCAAAGGTATATCTTTTTTGCTAATGTGCAAAATAATTTATTTTCATCTACTGAACTTGTAGGAGTTTATTGCAGAGATTATACTCAAAGAGAATTGGTTTGCGAAAAATGTGTTGAAAACGTTCGTCGGCATTGTTGTAGAGATGTTGCGTGCAACGTCTGAAGGATAGACTTTCGCTGTTCAGTATTCCTTAAATGATTAAATTATTTCATCAGATTGGAGAGTTATTGTTCTCTGAAGGTTGACTTGACTCGTTATCCTTGTATTTTTGTGCCTTTTTCTCTCCGTTGCTTGAAAGCAACGGCAATAGTGCTGTTTTATTTCCTTTATTTGTCACCTTTTCATAGCCTTATTGTTCAGAGGGTCTTTAGTACTATTGTCGTTCGGTTTTATCCAACGGAACTTAGAATGTATTTCAATTAATCATTGTTTTCTTTTATCTTTGCACTTTAAATATATACAACAATGCTTGATTCTTTACTCTCTCTGCATAACAGTCAACTCCCTTTCTTTTCTGCTTTAGTTTTAGGATTTGTCGCCGCAGTTTGCCCTTGCTCTATAGCCCTTAGCATTACAGCGATTGGTTATCTTGCTAAAGATGTACACTCTTCTAAAAAAGTACTTCTCAATGGATTGTTTTATACATTAGGTAGAATGTTGTGTTATATAGGGCTCTCTTTTGCCATTATTTTTATTATTCAGGCTACCCACATTATCGATAGATTAGAACATGATTTAGGGTTTGTTGGAGAACGGATGGTAGGCCCGTTACTCATTGTGGTAGGGGTTTTGTTGTTAGACTTGTTTAGTTTTAAGTTGTTCAACTTTAAATTTACAAAACTCATAGAGCGTCGCTTTAAGGTCAATAACCGTTGGACGGCATTTGTTATCGGATTTTTATTTGCTTTAGCCTTTTGTCCTTATAATGCTGCTATTTTTTTCGGAATCCTTATTCCCATCGCTACAACAGTGGATTATGGTTATGGTTTACCGATCATTTATGCCATTGCATCAGCCCTTCCTGTAGTGATTGTTGTATGGATTTTAGCCTACAGTTTCCGCAATATCGGTTCGTTTTATAATAAGATAAAAACATGGGAATTATACATCCGCCGTACTATGGCAATTGTCATGATATTGGCAGGAATATATTACACCATAACCTTAACTTTTATGGAACATCACCATGTTCATTAAGTACCATTAACAACGTCGGGTTTTCTATTTTTCATTCCTTCATTCTTTTACATTTTAACTCATTTATCTATGAAAACATTTCAAGCGTACGTAGTAAGAGAAACCGCCACAGGATTTTGCGGTACTATCGAAAGCCAAACACTTTCAACACCTCAAGAAGGTTCGATAACCGTTAAAGTTGAATATTCAAGTATTAATTACAAAGACTATTTGTCGGCAACCGGTAACAAAGGAATCACCAAACAATATCCGCATATACCCGGTATTGACGCAGCAGGAACTGTAGAACTTTCCAACAGTCCGGACTTTAAAATCGGGGAAAAAGTAGTCGTCATGGGATATGACTTGGGAATGAATACCAATGGTGGGTGGGGAGAATATATTACCGTACCGGCGGCGTGGGTAGTAAAGTTACCGAAAGGGTTGTCTGCAATGGAAGTCATGAGTTTGGGAACCGCAGGATTTACGGCAGCACTCGGAATCTATAAGTTAAAATTAATGGAATATCTGCCATATACTGCCCCTGTTTTGGTTACCGGTGCTACCGGCGGTGTTGGAAGTATTGCAGTACATCTATTGTCAAAGTTGGGCTATGAAGTAACGGCAGTATCGGGGAAACCTGAACATACCGATTTTTTATTGTCTCTGGGAGCAAAAAATATTATTGGACGTGAAGAATTGTCAGCAGAAAACCCCAAGCCCATGTCTCGTCCTGCATGGGGTGCCGCCTTTGATGCTGTAGGAGGAGTAACGTTGGTGAATATATTAAAAGCATTACACAAAAACGGTACGGTGGTAACTTGTGGGAGTGTTTCGGGTACAAATATCAACATGACCGTTTTCCCTTTTATTCTGAACGGAATTAACTTGTTAGGAATTAATGCGGCAGATACGGCAATGTCTGTACGTCAAGAAATTTTACACCGATTAGCCAACGATTGGAAACCCAACATGTCGCAATTGAAAGTAGAAAGCATTGGACTGCATGACATTGATACAGCCCTTGAAGCAATAAAAAACAGTTCGCACACCGGTCGGTTTGTTGTGGATTTACAAAAAGGAAGGTAGATTACTCTGAAGATGTCATTGACATATTCGTTATACAATATACTGAAATAAATCCGGCTGTTCATTCAAATATTCATATTGAATGTTGACCGATTTCATTCGTTCTAAGAGAGGTGGCAAGTCTTCTTTCTGTGCTAATTCAATACCAATCACGGCAGGCCCTTTCTCTCTAAAGTGTTTTTTCTTGTACTCAAAAAATGTAATGTCCTGATCTTTGTCCAACACGTTGTTTAAGAACTCTCTTAAAGCTCCCGCACGTTGAGGAAAACGGACAATAAAGTAGTGCTTCAATCCTTCATAAAGTAGTGACCGTTCTTTGATTTCTTCCATCCGGGTAATGTCGTTATTACTTCCGCTGACCACGCATACTACATTTTTTCCGGTAAGGTTGTAAGGTGAAAAATCTAATGCGGCTACGGCAATAGCCCCGGCAGGTTCTACAACTATTGCGCTTTCGTTATATAACTGAAGAATCGTACTGCATATTTTTCCTTCCGGCACGGTGATGATGTCATCTAAGACTTCGCTGCAAATCGGAAAAGTAAGGTTTCCCGGTTTACAGACCGCCACACCATCGGCAAAGGTGTCAATTTGAGATAATTCTACAATTTTGTTTTCTCTGATAGAGGGTTGCATGCTTGCTGCTCCTTGTGCTTCCACGCCAATGATTTTAGTATCTGGACTTAATACTTTAAACACACTTCCTACACCTGAAGCCAACCCTCCGCCGCCGATAGGTACAAAAAGATAGTCAATTGTTTGATGAGTATCACTCAAGATGTCCAAAGCTACGGTTGCTTGTCCTTCAATTACTTTAGGGTCATCAAAAGGATGGATAAAACTGACATTTTCTTGTGTAGAGTATTCTATGGCCGCCTTGTAGGCATCGTCAAAGGTGTCTCCTGTAAGTTTAATTTCAATGTGATTTCTGCCAAACATTTGTACTTGCTTTATCTTTTGTTTGGGAGTAGGGTTAGGCATAAAAATAACCCCTTTAATTCCTAATGCGGCACAAGCAAATGCCACTCCTTGTGCATGGTTACCGGCACTTGCACACACAACACCATTAGTCAGTTGTTCGGGAGTAAGAGAGATAATTTTGTTATAGGCTCCGCGAATCTTATAGGATCTTACGACTTGCAGGTCTTCACGCTTGAGTAAAATGGTGGCTCCAAATCGTTCAGACAAGGGCAGGTTCTGTAATAGTGGGGTTTGTTTTACAACGCCATTGATTTGTTGTTTGGCTTTTTGTACGTCAGGTAATGCAGGTTTATACATAAAATAATGATTAGTGATTAACGGTTAGTGATTAGTGATTAACGGTTAGTGATATTGTAGAGAGTATTCCATTAACCGTTTACTGTTCATCACTAATCGTTAATAGAGTCGGCCGGATATACCAATCCGATTTGTTGTCGAGCGGCATCCATGATTTCCATTAAAATAAGTGAGTTGGTCAGAGGGTTCTTTTGAGATTCGGTCTGACGGTTTTCTATACAGTTGATAAATTCATGAAGTTCATAATACATATCATAAGGTTGATGTGCTACCGTCAAAACCTCTTCACTTCCGTTACGGTAACGAATGACAGCATTGTCAAACAAGTTGGCATGATGAACAATCAAAGTTCCTTCTTCGCCCTGGAATTCCGTACTTAAATGAGAATTACTTACCTTAGAGTAAATTACTACGGCTTCCATATCTCCATAATCCAAAATCATACTTCCTTTTCCGTCCACGCCGCTTTCCATCAGTACACCGTGAGCCTGTAATGACCGCGGTTTACCAAATATCCATACTAAGGGCGCAAGAGCATAAATTCCTATATCTAACAATGCACCGTTGGACAATTCGGGCAAAAAAGCATTCTCAATAATACCGTTTCTGTAATTCTCATAGCGTGATGAAAACTGACAGTATGTAGCAAAATAACGATGTATTCGTCCGATTTTGTGGAGATTGTTCTTTACTGCGTCAAAGGTTGGCAATACCGTACTTTTCATCGCTTCCATCAACATTACATTATTGGCTTTTGCCGCAGTGATCATGGCTTTTACCTCCTTAACATTTGATGCGAAAGCCTTTTCACACAGTACATGTTTACCGGCATTGAGTGCAGATATTGTCTGCTGGCAATGACAACTATGGGGAGAAGCAACATAGATGGCGTGAATGTCTTGAGATTGCAGCATTTGACGGTAATCGGTAAATGTTACAATGTGTGGAAATTTATCTTTATACCGTTCTGCAAAAGTATTACCGGTAGAAGATTGTCGAGAGTAAACAGCCGCTAACTCAAATCGAGGGTCTAACATGGCTGCATTCATAAACTTGTGTGAGATGTTGTTCGTTCCTACAACGGCAAATCGTATCTTATGATTCATGGCAGTACAATAATTTATGCAAAAGTATTCTTTTTTCCATAGACTTACAAAAGAAGAGGAAAATGTAAAATTGAAAATGTAGAATGATGAACGTTCAGATAAATTTGAGCAGCGAACATAGAGGTGTTGGGTGTAACATCTCTGCAGCAAATTGTTACCGTCAATTCCCTATTGGATTATCCCTGAAAATATCTATCTTTGCACCTCATTTTTATAACGTTAAACAATATCTTTATGAAGATTCAATACCACGCTTTAGTCATAGTTGTTCTTTTTGCTCTCAGCGCCATCTACTTTTCCGACAGTTGGAGCGGCAAAGTGCTTTTTCAGGGAGATACAATGAACTGGAGAGGAATGGCACAAGAAATTACCGAGCATCGTACGCAGTATGGAGAAGAACCTTTGTGGACAAACAGTATGTTTGGTGGTATGCCGGCCAATATGATTTCTATGCAAACAGAAGGGAATTTCTTTTCATTTATCTTAAGTGCAATGAATAAAATGCGTCCTATTGGCTTTATTTTCTTTGCCATGATTGGCTTTTACTTAGTACTTTTAGCCTACAATATCAATCTTTGGTTAGCCATGAGTGGTGCCATAGCCTTTGGATTTTGTGCTTATAACTTTCAGATTATTGAAGCAGGACATAACTCAAAAATGGTTGCCATTGGTATGGCAAGTTATGCCTTAGCCGCTATGGTATATACTCTTAGGCACAGGCAATGGCTGGGTGGTGTGTTGTTTGGCATTGCTGTGTCTTTATCTGTACTTGCCGGACACCCTCAAATGACATATTACATAGCTTTTGTTATGTTAGCCGTTATTGTGGCCGAATGGGTAAAGGCGTATCGTACAAGGAAAATACCCGCAATCTTCAAAAGGACAGTGATACTTGTTGTTGCCGGAGTACTGGGCTTGGCTTCCAACCTCGACAGTTTACTCCCTAATCTTGAGTATTCCAAACAAACCATGCGCGGAGGTAGTGAATTGACGGATAACACTCAGCATACCGAAGGGTTACAAATTGACTATGCAACGGCATGGAGTTACGGTAAAGTAGAAAGTTTTAATCTCTTTATCCCTAACTTTTACGGAGGTTCCTCTAACGGAGAACTCTCACAACAGTCGGAAGTTTATAAGGCACTGAAGAGCAATGGTGTGAAAGAAGCAGACCAAATTATTAAAAGGATGCCGCTTTATTGGGGAGATGTAGCCTTTACCGGAGGTCCGGCTTATCTGGGAGCTATCTCTGTTTTTCTCTTTATTTTCGGGCTCTTTATTGTCAGACATCCTGTCAAGTGGTTTTTACTCGGGTGTACGGTAATTGTATTGATGTTAAGTTGGGGTAAGAACCTCATGTGGTTCACCGAATTGTTCTTTTATCACGTGCCGATGTACGACAAATTCAGAGCCGTATCTTCCATTTTGACGGCCTTACAATTCTCTGTACCGTTGTTAGGAATATTAGCCGTCAAAGAAGTATTTGACGGAAATATGGATAACAAAGTGTTCTGGCGAGGATTAAAGTTTACACTCTATACCATTGGCGGCTTTACACTGTTGATGGCACTGTTTCCCGGACTTGCGGGCAGTTTTCAAGGACAAGCCGACAGCCAATTACCCGAATGGTTGACCGGAGCATTGATAGAAGACCGTAAGAGTTTATTACGCATGGATGCATGGAGGTCATTAGGATTAATGATTGCTGCCGCTGCGCTGCTCTTTTTGGGTATCCGTAAGAAAATTAAGCCTGTATATGCCTACATTACCTTAGGAGTACTCATTTTAATAGACCTTTATCCGGTAGATAAGCGCTATTTAAACAGCGATAACTTTGTATCTCCTAAGCAAGTCAATAATTACTTTACATTACGCCCTGTAGATAAAGTAATCTTACAAGACACATCAACCTACAGAGTATTAGACTTAACAAAGAATATATTCAATGATGCCTCTGTAAGTTACTATCATCACTCTATCGGCGGTTATCACGGAGCCAAGTTACAGCGTTATCAAGACATTATTGACCGGCACTTACAACCAGAAATCAGCAGTTTGATGGGAGGATTAAATAAGATTACCTCTTATGCACAAATAGACTCTTTGCTCCAAAAGCAACAGATACTCAACATGCTCAACGCCAAATACATTATTGTCAATAACAAACAGCCGTTAATTAATCATGCAGCACTGTCTAATGCATGGTTTGTCAATACATTGGAAATAGCAGAAGATGCCAATGCAGAGATGGCAGCGTTAGACCGTATTGATGTTCGTACTACCGCCGTATTTGATCAAAAGTTTGCGACATTCCTGCCGAAAGAGCCTGTTATAGCACCCACAGCGGCAACCATTAACCTTACTTCCTATAAAGCCAACAGGTTAATCTATCAATCTTCTGCATCGTCAGAAGGTATTGCTGTATTCAGTGAAATATACTACGATAAAGGATGGAAAGCCTATATTGACGAGCAAGAAGTACCGATATTAAGAGCCGATTATTTACTGAGAGCATTGGTTATACCGCAAGGCGAACATACAATAACCTTTGAATATAAACCTGAAAGTTATTACAAAGGTCAGATTTATGCTTCCATAGCCTCCTCTTTCCTTATCTTATCTTTACTCCTTATTGTGGGATTTATTATAGCAAAAAAGAAAAAAGTAAGTAATGATTAACGAAAAATGAAAACAATTGCCTTCGACGGTATTTTCATAAAATGTACATCAAAGACACTTGAGTGAATTTGAAATGATATAAAATATGCCAATTGATAGAATCCATATTACCAACTTTAAGTCAATAAAAGACTCTAAAGATATACGCATACAACCAATTAATATTTTGATTGGAGCAAATGGTGTGGGTAAAAGTAATTTCATTTCATTTTTCAAACTATTGAATAGTATATACAAACAACGTTTGAAGTTTTATACTGCCGAAAATGGGTATGAAAATCGTATTTTATATTTTGGGCGAAAGCACTCCAAATTCTTGGCGGGCAGTATTATTTTTAAGCCTGAAGATGGAAATACAAGCAACAGATATGACTTCAAACTTTTGCCACAAACACAAGAAAATGGCTTTTATTTTGAAGAAGATAAAGGAGGATACAATCTTTTTGCTTCTGGCAACAACGAAAATTGGGATTTTATTAATATGGGAGGAGAGGGAAAAGAGGAAAGCGAGTTAAGAAATAATGGCTCTAAGAGAGCTACATATTTGTCGGACTACTTTGAAGGTTTTAAGGTATTTCACTTTCACGACACAAGTGCAAGTTCAACATTAAAACAAGTCAATAAAACTAACGATTATGACTATCTGAAAGAAGATGGAAGTAACTTGGCTGCATTTTTATATCGAATACAAGAAACCAATCCCAAACATTTTAAAATGATTGAATATACGGTTAAGTCCGTTGCTCCATTTTTTGAAAGATTTGACTTAAAACCCGATGCTAAAAACCCCGAAATGATTTTTTTGAATTGGTTAGAACAAGGATCCGACGATTATTTTAATGCTCACAATCTATCTGATGGTACGCTAAGGTTTATGGCTTTATCAACATTATTACTGCAACCCGTATTGCCAAAAACAATTATTTTAGACGAACCGGAGTTAGGGCTTCATCCCTTTGCTATTGCAAAATTGGCCGGAATGATAAAAAAGGCTTCTGTGCAATCGCAAATTATCATTGCCACTCAGTCAGTAAATCTTGTAAATGAATTTTCGGCTAATGACATCATAGTCGCAGATAGAAAAGATGAACAAACTATATTCAAAAGGCAATCAGAAGAATCACTTAAGGCATGGTTGGAAGATTATTCAATTGGAGAATTGTGGGAGAAAAACGTAATAGGGGGCAGATTATAAATGAGGGCTATTTACATTATTTGTGAGGGACAAACAGAAGAAGAATTCATCAATCGAGTGTTGAGAACCTATTTCAACACCCTTCAAATTTACGATGTACGTCCTATATTAATGTCCACCAGTAAAGGCCACAAAGGAGGAGATGTAAAGTATGATCGTTTAAAATTCAACATTAAAAAGTTATTGCATTCCGAAAAGGATATACTGGTTACAACCTTTATAGACTTTTTTAGATTAAAAAGCGATTTTCCTAAGTTTGAAGAGGCTATGCAAAAGCAAAATAAAATGGAGAGAGTTGACTTTTTAGAGCAAATATTATCAGATGCAATAAATAACTCACGATTTATACCCTACATTCAATTACATGAATTTGAAGGACTACTATTTGCTGCAAAAGATGGGTTTGAGTTTTTGCCTGATATAAAACCAACCAACCTGATAAAGTTATTATTGGCTGTTGATGAAAAAGCAAATCCGGAGGAATTAAACGATGGAGAATTAACTGCACCTTCCAAAAGGTTAGAGCAATTAATTCCCGGATTTGATAAAAATAAACCTTTCTATGGAGGAATTATTGCAGAGGTAAATACGATAAAAGCAATTTTTGACAGATGTTTAAGATTTAGAACTTGGATAGAAACATTAGTTGAAAAAGTGAAACTACCATCTGAACTCTACCGTGACTAACCTGATTATAAATCGTAAATATAAAACTATGAAAGTACTAAAATTCGGACGTTCTGCCACTGCCAATGCTGAAACCATAGGAATGCTGACAAATATTGTTAACCGTGAGGATAAGCCTTGTGTTGTTGTTGTTTCTACCTATAACGGGTTTATTACGCAGTTAGATAAAATAGGGATGTTAGCCGTAGAAAAGAATCCGCAGTACAAAAAACTCATTGGAGAGTTGCTCAATCGAGAATTGGAAATTATTGACAGTTTATGTCCTAAAGATAAAGCACCCGAAGTAAAGCAATACATTACCGACTTCTTTGGAGAAGTAGAAGAACTGTTTCACGGAGTATTTCTGTTACAGGAACTAACACCAAAAGTGAGAGACCGAATCTTCAGTTATGCTACACGAAGTACAGCGATTTTGATTAGCCGCATTGTCAAGAATGCGACCTACCTTGATGTACAAGATATTATCCGCACAGACTGTAGTTTTGGTAACGCTAAAGTTGATGAAGCATGGACAGAAAGTGCCATACAAAAGCAACTCTCAAACATCAAGCAAACGACTGTCATTCCGGGGTATTTCGGCTATACTACAGGCGGAGACTATACTTATTTAGGACGCAGGGGCGGTGATTATACTGCTGCACTTATTGCGGCAGCATTAGAGGCTGAAGTATTGGAGTTGTGGATGGATGTTGACGGATTTATGAGTGCAGACCCGGAGATTGCCAAGCGTACTAACGTAATAAAGCACTTAACCTACGCAGAAGCAATAGAGTTATCACACTTCGATACTACCGTAATTTATACTCCAACCATTTCACCCATATACAAAAAGAATATCCCTTTGAGGATTAAGAATACTTTCAACCTGCAAAGCGACGGTACGTTAATCCATAACACGCCCTATAGCCACGAGAATACACTCATCAAAGGAATTGCGTCTATCAATGATATTGTCTTGATTACCCTTCAGGGAACAAGAATGGTGGGAGCAACAGACATTTCGGAACGTATGTTCAGCATCTTCACCCGGCATAAAATCAACATCGTTTTAGTGACGCAAGCCTCATCGGAATACTCTTTAAGTATTGGTATTCTACCCTCTCAATTACACGTAGCCGAAGCCATTTTAAAAGAAGAGTTCGGGCGTGAGATTATGAATAATCAAAACATCAGATTGTTGATTGAGCGAGACTTGTCTATCGTAGCAATTGTAGGAGAAAAAATGAAGAATAAGCCCGGTATTTCGGCAACACTTTTCTCCGCATTATCGCGTAACGGTATTAGTGTTATTGCTACAGCACAAGGTTCTTCAGAGTTAAACATCTCTGTCGTTATTCGTAAAGACCAGTTAGGAAAAGCCATTTATTCTATTCACGAAAGTTTCTTTTTATCAAAGTATAAAGAGTTAAATCTTTTTATTACGGGAGTAGGAAATGTAGGCAACAGTTTAGTCAAGCAGATAGAGCAGCAACAGCAAAAACTTAAAGAGGAATTTGGATTACAAATCAACATTATGGGTATTGCCAACTCTAAAAGAATACTGCTTTCTGACGGTATTGACGGGATAGATACGGGCACCTATAAAGCGCTGTTGAGCCAACACGGAGAACCTTATACACTCACTACATTAGTAGAGAAAATTGCCGAGCGGAATGTACGTAATGCTATTTTTGTCGATTGTACAGGAAGTGCCGATGTAAGCTCACTCTACAAAGACTTATTGAAGAATTATATCTCCATTGTTACGGCCAACAAAGTCGCTTGCTCGTCAGAGTATGAGCAGTACAAAACCTTAAAAGACCTTGCACGCGATAACGATATTAAGTTCTTATTTGAAACCAATGTCGGAGCCGGACTACCCATTATCAACACCATTCGCGATTTGAAACGCAGCGGTGATAAAATCATCAAGATTGAAGCCGTAGTATCAGGAACATTAAACTACCTGTTCAATACCGTCAGTCAAACAAGTACCCTCAGTGCTACCATTCGTAAAGCAAAAGAGTTAGGTTATTCAGAACCTGACCCGCGATTAGATTTAAACGGCATGGATGTAGTACGCAAGTTAGTCATTTTGGCACGCGAATCGGGTTATGCCATAGAAAAAGATGATGTACAACTTACGCCATTCTTACCCAAAGAATGTTTTGAGGGAGACATTGACGCATTTTGGAAGAGTGTAGAAACATTAGATGCTACTTGGATTGAGAAGTATAAGCAACTACAGGCAACCGGCAAGAAATGGCGATTTATAGCACAACTTGACAATGGTAAAGCTTCAGTATCCTTACAGGAGGTAGATGGAAATCACCCCTCCTATAACTTGGAAGGCAGTAACAATATTGTGATGATTACCACCGAACGCTATTACGACCAGCCCATGGTTATCAAAGGTTACGGCGCAGGAGCAGAAGTTACTGCTGCGGGAGTTTTTGCCGACATTATCAGGGTTGCCAATATATAATGCAGAATAAATCATGTCGATGAGCCCCTGTAGGAACAGAGCACTGTAGAGACGTGGCATTCCGCGTCTCTACAATAAAATACCCGTCTCTACTTGAAGAATATTGCATACCTTTGCACCATGGAATTTCATGTCTTTCAACTCTTCTACACCGCCAACCTGATTTTCATCCTGACCAATCTCTACGGCTGGATACTCAAGTGGTTTTACAAAGCACAGGCCTATCAAGATACGTACGATGCGCTGTTTCCCGGACAGAAGGTGGTTGGCGTACTCTATCTGGCACAAATCTTTGAGATTCCCTATCTGTTGATGATCGGCAATAGTGAAGCACTGTTTTACGTCAACGCCTTTTCCACCCTCTTCTTTCCGGCACAGATGGCCTTGATGTGTCAAGCCTATTTCTTTCTAAAGACTCCTCCTGTAAGGTATTTACTGCTCTACTTTCTGCCGGTGGCGGTGGTGTCGGGCTATTTGCTGTCGGTGGTTCCGGGATGGTTTCCGTCCTTAGGCTTTAATAAGGTGGTTCTGTTTTGGGTCATTACCACGCTCTGTCTCGGCTATGTGGTCATCATTATCCGCATCCAACTGAGGATTCGCAGGCAAATCAGAGCCATCAACGAGAGGTCGTACTCTACAGAAAGTGATTTCCCGCTGCGTTTTGCCCGACGTATAGAGTGGTTACCATTAGGTATTTGTGTGTTGATGTACCTTAACTTTGCCTTTGACGATATGTGGGTGAAGATGGGACGCGACATTTTGTTTACCGTTGTCAACGTATGGTTTCTCTTCTATACCCTCAACCCCCACCGTAAGATTGCAGAAAAGCTGGAAGATGCCGATGTCTCTAACGATGCCGAGAAGTTTCGCCTCAGCGAAGCAAAGTTCGGGGAGTTGCAGACGCTGGTGTTTGAACTGATGGCTAAAGAAAAACTCTATTTAGATACGCACCTCTCCACCGAAACACTTGCCAGACAGGTAGGAACCAACAAAAGTTATATCAGCGAAGTATTTGTACGCAGTGCATACCGGTCGTTCTATAACGCCGTCAATACCTTCCGTATTGAATATGCTGCAACGCTGCTACTGTCCCATCCTGAAATGACGATAGAAGCAATCTGTCAAAGGTCGGGGTTTTCATCCGTCAGCCTCTTCTCCCGCCTTTTCAAACAGTACAAAGGGGTAAGCCCCAGCCAATTCCGCAACAAATAGAGACCGCCGCCGATGGAGGGTGAGCGGAGTCGAACCCGGAGATAGAGAGATTGCCATTTCTAATCCGTCAGTTAAACTTCGACTTCGCTCAGCAACCAAAACTGACGGCAATAGTACCTAATACATTCGGGTAGATAAGGCTTTGGAACAGGTACTATTGCCGTTGGTTTTAACCAACGGAGACAGAGAACAGACACAAAAACCCCTTCAAAAGTGCAGAAATACTCTCAGAGTAAAAAAAAATACTCTCAGAGTAAAATTCGGTCTTTGATACAATACCCAATTACACTACCTTTGCCGCCACTCTGTAGCATACAACTATCTCTTTGATTGTTTACCGATTATCATTTACTCATTACTGATTATGGCTTCAAGTGCAATGCTGATGATACTCTCTATTCGGTTACAGACTTATTCACACATTATCTAATTCCCACATTCCCACATTTTTTAATTCTATTCTTATGATTAACTTCAGACTAAAAGAAAACAAACTCACGGCCGACGAAAACGATTACACCGCCGTTGTGCAGCACCTCGAAACACTGCAAATCGAAGACCTTGCCCGACTCATTGTTGCCGAAGGCAGCGAGAGTAACGAACTGACCATTGTTGATTTGTTTAAGAAAATGGAACGCATGATTGTCAAGCAACTCGCCGCCGGCAAGAAGGTAAACACCACCCTATTGCACGCCATGACAGTCATCAGCGGACGCTTCGATGGCGAAACCGCCGCCTTTGACCCCGCCAAAGGACATAAACTCGAAGTGGCCATCAACATCAGCCAAGCCACATTGCAGGCTATTGCAGAAGGTAACCAATTAGTAAACATCGGCGCATTGCCCACAGGGCCGGTCATCGGTACGGTGCTCGACCTCTTCACCCGACAGGAGGTCAAGAGCCACACCGAAAACGTGATTACACCCCAACGCGGATTGCGTATCAAAGGTGAAGGGCTGCGGATAGCCTCCGACGAAATAGGTACACATGCCACCGACTGCGGCGTATGGTTCGTCCCCACCGGCGACAGCGGTACACCCATCCGCGTACCCGACCCGGATGTAACCCGCAATCAGCCCTCTGAGGTAGAAATCATTACGCCCGCACTGCCCGCAGGTACATACTGGCTGGAAATCGTTACGCAATCCACCGGTAGAGGTAAAGAACTCGTCAAGGAGCCTCGCACCGTAAGATTCAAAACTCCTGTAAAAATAGAAACACCATAACCCTACACACTGTAAGGTTACAATCCTACACATTGTAGGGTTATAATCCTACACACTGTAAGGTCATAATCCTACCGCAGGTAGGCTTCGGGTGATGTGTTCCCTTCGGCTCCGCTCAGGGAACGGCCGGCTGTAGCTCAGGGAACGGCTGGTGGCGGGTGAGCGTAGTCGAACCCGGAAATAGAGAGATTGCCTTCTTAAAATCCATTTTCTAATCCGTCAGTTAAACTTCGACTTCGCTCAGCAACCAAAACTGACGGCAATAGTACCTAATACATTCGGGTATGTAAGGAACTGGAACAGGTACTATTGCCGTTGCTTTTAAGCAACGGAGACAAAGAATTGCAACAAACAAAGGAATTGGAACAAGTACTATTGCCGTTGGTTTTAACCAACGGACACAAAGGCAGAGAACAACAATCGGGCTTTAGCCCACAATGACATCAGGGCTAAAGCCCGCAGAGAGAGATTGCCACTCATTATCCGTCAGTTAAAACTGACGGCAATAGTAATCAAAGGAAAAAGTCCTTATCAGGACTAACTTTAATAATGGCAAAGCCCTGCAAGTAGCAGGATGTAGTCCCGAAGGGACTTACCAATAAGTACTATTGCCGTTGGTTTTAACCAACGGACACAATATAAACAGCATCATGAGTTATGTAAAAATTATCTTGCATTGTGTCTGGAGTACAAAAGACAGACATCCTACTCTGGCAGAAAAGAGTCGGAGAGAAGAGTTATTTGCTCATATCTGTGCCAATGTTAAAGAAAAAGGACTGTTTGTCCTACAAGTAGGAGGTCATATTGAACATATCCATCTGTTACTGCTTTTAGGAAAAGAACAAAATATCTCTAAGGTAATCCAACTCATTAAAGGAGAGTATGCACATTGGTATAACAAACAGCATATTGACCAGTATCTTAAATGGCAAGATGACTATTTTGCGGTGTCTGTAAGCGAAAGCCATATTTCAAGAGTATCTGATTACATTTTAAGGCAGGAAGAACATCATAAGAAGAAAACATTTCAGGAAGAATATTGTGATTTCATAAAGGTTTATGGATTTAACAAAGTGGGCTAAAGCCCAATACAGAGAGAGATTGCCTTCTTAAAATCCATTTTCTAATCCGTTGGCTAAAGCCGAACGGCAATAGTACCTAATACATTCTGAGCAATAATACTGAGAATGGCTACAAACAAAGGCTATGGAACAGGTACTATTGCCGTTGCTTTTAAGCAACGGACTAAGAAAGGAAGAAAACAAAATACAGAGAGAGATTGCCTTCTTAAAATCCATTTTCTAATCCGTTGGCTAAAGCCGAACGGCAATAGTACCTAATACATTCTGAGCAATAATACTGAGAATGGCTACAAACAAAGGCTATGGAACAGGTACTATTGCCGTTGCTTTTAAGCAACGGACTAAGAAAGGAAGAAAACAAAATACAGAGAGAGATTGCCTTCTTAAAATCCATTTTCTAATCCGTTGGCTAAAGCCGAACGGCAATAGTACCTAATACATTCTGAGCAATAATACTGAGAATGGCTACAAACAAAGGCTATGGAACAGGTACTATTGCCGTTGCTTTTAAGCAACGGAGACAAAGGCAGAAAACAACAACCGGGCTTTAGCCCACAATTAAACAGTTACACAATTATACAATAAACAATTATGAAACAATTATTCGTACTCTTCGCAGCAGCAATGCTAATCTGTGCAAACGCTTTTGCACAAACACCATTAACCGCTCCCACCTCCACAAACCAAGCCCTTGCCGAAGGGAATTATATCCTGAACGGCGACTTGGATTTTGGAGCAAACTACTACAGGGCGGCAAGCGGCACGGTGAGTATCCAACTGAATGGAAAAACAATAACAGGCACTTCAGGAAGTGGGTTATTTCGTTTAGACGGTGCGTCTCTGGCTATTGATAACAACACAACCACTGGGGCAATCAATGCAACAACGGGTATAGCAATCTATAATAACAGCACGGGCAGTGTTACCATCTCAGGTGGTACGGTTTCTACAACAACGGGTAGTGCAATCCACAATAACAGCACGGGCAAAATCACCATTAGCCAAGCCGAAGGCAAAACCACACTGATTACATCTGCCGGTTTAGGTGCTACCGGCACTATTCGTTTAACTAATTCTGCTACTGCCAATGTGCTTGACATTACGGGTGGTACGGTAGAAAACACAGCAACGGGTTACGCAATCTACAATAACGGCACGGGCAGTGTTACCATCTCTGGTGGCACGGTTTCGGCAGTATCGGGTAGTGCAATCTACAATTTCAACACGGGTAAAATCGCCGTTAGCCAAGCCGCAGGCAACATCACGCTGATTACATCTGCCAATACAAGTAATAGTGCCGGCACTATTATTTTAACTGGTG
>CAYVGO010000019.1:25251-35681 GCA_964450725.1 uncultured Muribaculaceae bacterium | reverse complement strand
TTTTTTTCTGAAAAAGTCTCAGCGGAGGGTCGCCGCACTCTTTTTTTTCTGAAAAGATCTCAGCAGAGGGTCGCCGCACTCTTTTTTTTCTGATAAAGTCTCAGCGGAGGGTCGGCGTACTCTTTTTTTTCTGAAAAGGTCTCAGCAGAGGGTCGCCGCACATATTTTTTATAAAAAACCTCAGACGAGGTTCTCCGCGCTGAGGTTTTTATAAAAATTACATTCCTAATAGAATATTGATAAAAATATGTACTGTTGAAAAAAGAGATGATGATTTAAAAGCCACTGATTGCTTTTTTGTAATCGGCTATCGCCATTTTTAAGTTTAAATGAGCAGAAATAAGGGTGTTTTGTGATTGAATCCACGCAACTTGAGTCGATAATACATCAACAATGGCAACTTGTCCTTCATTGTAACTAAAAGTTACCAGTTCAAGACTCTCTTCTGCTATTTTGACATTCTCTGTTGCCGTTTGAATTAGTCGCTCTGACTCTGTAATGGCTGTTAAAGCATTAGATAATTCCAATCCTATATTATCTGCTGCACGTTGCGCGGCAAGTTCTTTAGAAAGAATGGCAGCTTTTGATGCAGAGCGAATGGCTCCACGATCGTTCCAATGAAAAATAGGAACCGACACATTGGCAAAAAGTGCCCCATTTAAATAAGGTTTACCGTCATTATTGGTTGAAAGAGTATTGTATCCTCCCATAGCACCTATGGCAATTTTAGGATTAACCTTTGACATATTTATTTTTTTATATTCTTTCTGTATCTCAACGTCTAAGAGTGCTTGTTGATAATCGGGTCTGTTCATGATAACAGAATCTACACTTGCCAAAGCAACCAAAGTGTCCGGAGTTAAGACAGATTCGAGCGTATAATTATAACTTTCCGGAGATTCTCCCATCAGCATGGCTAACAGTTGCTGAGACTGAATGTAGTTTTGATTGGATTGTATGACGGCGGCTTCGGTTTCTTTAATCCGTGTAGATAGCATTAAAAGATCTGTTTTTCCGGCTGCACCGTCGTCGAATCGATTTTGTACTTGTGTGTAAAGTTTATTGGTAATAGACAATAATTGTTGTGTAGCACGATAAAACTCAGCATAAGCAGAGGTTGACCAGTATACTTTTTCCAATTGTTGTTCTAACTGGTCTTTGGTAAGTTCATATCCCTGTTCTGCCTGATTTTCCTGCAATTTTGAGACTTTGTATTGTCCTTCGACTCCACCGCCGCTGTATATATTTTGAGACAAAACAAGATTTGCTCCATAGTTATGAGGATTCAACTGTCGAAAATCTAAATATTTGACAAAATTATAATTACCCTGAAAATCTAATTGAGGTAACAAAGCTGTTTTGGCTGATTTTCTATTTTCTTTGGCAATCTTTCTACCCTCATCACTTATTCTTAAATATTCATCGGCTTCGAGCACTTTTTTTCTGTAATCGCTGAGGCTTAATTGTTGTCCCCAAACACAGGTTGTGAGAACAACTAAAAAACTTGATATAAAAATTTTAGTGTACATAATCTTTGTTCTTATTGAGGTTTAACCTTGAATGTAATACAATATACAACCGGAAGAATAAACAATGTTAATATTGATGCAATCAATAATCCACCCATAATCGTAGCTGCCATGCCGCCAAACATTGAGTCGAATAAAAGGGGAAGCATTCCGAGAATGGTGGTTCCTGAAGCCATAGAAACGGGTACTAAACGTGATTTTGTCGCCGAAAGAACTGCAGCATATGGTTCTTTACCTTCCCCAATTTCTAATCCTATCTGATCTACCAGTACAATGGCATTCTTGATATTCATTCCTACAAGTCCTAACAATCCAAGCATAGCAAAAAAGTCAAATGTTTTACCAAGTACAACCAGCCCAAAAACCACTCCGATAAAAATCAACGGAATCATCAGTAAAATAATGGTCGGTTTTCTGTAAGCACGGAATAGCAATAATAAAGTAATAAAAATAAGGATAAAGGTCAATGGCATGTTGGCAGCCAAGGCCTCATTGGAAGCATCTTGATTTTCTTGTTCTCCAAAATATTTCATAGAGTATCCCTGTGGTAAGACCATTTTTTCCTGCATTTCTGCCCATACTTGATTAAATACTTCGATGGCATTTTCACCACGTACAGGGTCTGCCTGTACACACATGATTCGTTCACGATTAAAATGACGTATCATTCCATATTCATAATTGAAGGTTATGGAATCTACAACTTGGCTTAATGCTACTGATGCTCCATTGGGTGTAAAAACGGGCAAAGAGTTCATATTAGAAAAGTTAAATGTAGTAACATCATTATCTTTGAGTAATATTGGCATTAAAATATCATTTTCACGATAATCTCCTATAGTGAGTCCGTTACTTGCCAATCGTACACTTTGTGCCACAGATTGTCGTGTTACACCCAAACGCTGACCTTTTTCCTGTGAATAAATCGGAGACCATACCGGAATTTGATTTCCCCAGTTATTCCGAATGTGCGTTAATTTGGGATTTTGCTGCATTAACGTTTTGGCACGTGCCGAAAGTGCGGTTAATGTATCGATATTGGGGCCTAAAAAGCCTATTTCAATAATTCCTTCTACTGCCGGAGAAAGTTTAAATAAAGAAGAACGGACAATCATATCCGGAAATTTCTCACTGACAGTTCTATAAAATAAATCTTCATAATAAGAGGTAGAGTCTGAACTATTGAGTTCTACCAATACATTTCCGTAATTGTCCTTAGGTCCAACCGATGTACTTGCTAAATAATAACGCAATGGAGATGAGCCCAAAGTAATGGATACGCGTTTTACTCCTTTCATTTGAGTCCATTCTTCTTCTACTTGACGCATCTCTTTATCCATTTGATTAATGCTATATCCGTCGGGTAAATACAAATCTGCTCTAAAGTAGGGTTTATCTAAACTTGGAAAAAAGTTTTTAGGCATTAATCCCATCACTGTCATGGCAACAAAGAATAATCCTACAATACCGGCAACAGTCAACCACCGACGTTTAATAAACAGGCTTAATAACTTTTCAAATACCCTATAGAACTTTCCCCCATAAGGGTCTTTCTGATTTCCGCCTTTAGGCTCTTTCAAAATGATACTTCCAAATACAGGTGTTTGTGATAATGCTAAAACCCAACTCAATCCTAAAGAGATTGCCAAAACAATAAATAGCGGTTTTACAATTTCGGCTACTGATGAAGGCGCGAGATAGAGTGGTAAGAAAGAAAATATGGCAATCAGTGTTGCACCAAGCAATCCCCACTGTGGAATTGTGGCTCCATCAATCAAGGCTTTTTTACGATTCAATCCACGCTGCATCCCAATCTGCGCATTGTCTGTTACGACAATGGCATTGTCCACGAGCATACCCATTGCAATGATAAATCCGGCAAGAGATGTTCGATTTAAGCCCACATTAATAAACTGCATTATCAAGAGGGTTCCTCCAATAGAAAAGATTAGGGAACTGCCAATCAACAATCCTGCACGCAATCCCATAACCAGCATAATAATGACAATAACAATCAATATAGATTCTATAAGATTGATGATAAATCCATTGTTGGCTTCACGAGCAATAACATCTTCGGGGTACAAGGAGGTTAACTCCATGCCTACGGGCATACGGGCCGCAATATTATCATCAATTGATTTTCTGACTAAATCTCCGGTACGTACTACGTCTTTACTTGGGTCTGTAGATACTCCGATACCAATAGCATTTTGACCATTGACACGAATAACCTTAGACGGAGGAGTAGCATATCCTTTTTCAATACGAGCAATCTCTCCTAATCGAATGCGTTGCCCTTGATCTGTAGTTAATAATTGATTCCGAATATCATCAATACTTTTATATGTACCTTCAGCCACAATCTTCACTTGCATTTCTCCTGCCTGTTTATTTCCGGCATTAATCACCTGATTTTGTGATTGCAATATGTTCATAATCTGATTGGGCGTTATTCCCATATTGGCAAGTTTGGTCGTGGATATAAATATATTTACAACATTTTGCTGCTCTCCAAATAAAGTAACTTTCATTACTCCTGGTACTACAGAAAGTGTTGTTTTTATGTATTGAGCCCATTCTCTCAATTCGCTATCGGAAAAACCATTATCCGCATGCAAACCAAAATAAATACCAAAAACATCGCCAAAATCATCGGACACCATAATAGGAGAAACGCCCTGAGGAAGTTGAGCTTGAATGTTGAGTACTTTACGTCGAAGTTCATCCCACATCTGCGGAATCATGTCTGACGGGGTTGCAGGGTCCACTTCAAACTGTATTTTAGACATTCCAAAAGTAGATTCAGAACGTATTTTATATACCCTTGCCAGTGTTTGTATCTCTCTTTCAATAGGTAAAGTAATCAATTCCGCCACTTCCAACGGCGTAGCTCCGGGATATTGTGTTATTAACACAACCTGTTTGATAACAAAAGGAGAGTCTTCTTTTTTACCGAGTTTGTCAAATGAGATAATGCCTCCAAATAACAACACCGCGAGAAAGAAATAGATAATCTTTTTATTTTGAAGTGAAAATTGTGCGAAATTCATTGTTGCAAAAATTAAAGATCAGTAAATAATTATTTTTCAATGACTACTTTTTGTCCCTCTGCCAATTGATAGACTCCGGCAACTACGACTTGCATTTTAGGTTCTATTCCTTTTTTTATAAGTACGTTATTAGTACCGATTAGCGGACCGCATGTAACTACCTGTTTTCTTATTGTGCTGTCTTGGCCATTAACTATCCATACAGCATCTTCATCTGTTGCATCATCTTTAAAAACTGCCGTTAAAGGAACAAGACATACTCCGGTATGAGCCAATCCTGTTACTCTTAATATAATCTGACAAGTAAAACCGGGCTTAATAAATTCTTTGTAGTTCTTGAAATCCTTATCAATAATAGATAGTAGAACGGGAACTCCGCTTCCATCCGGAGAGATGTCTAAAACTTCTTTTACTTTAGCCTCAAAACGTTTGCCGGGTAATCCCGAAAATTGTATTGTAAAATGAAAATCATCATTTCTTCTTTTAGCTAAAGCGTCATCTGCAATAGTAAACCATACAAACAAGTCTGAAGGGTCAACCAACTTAACTACAGGCTCACCGGATTGAATACGTTGATAGTTAGATGCCAGTCTTTTTTCTATTGACCCGGTAAACGGAGCATATAATTTAGTATCTTTCAAACTGTTCAACGCATTTTCATAATTTACTTTGGCTGCATTAAATTGATTTTCTACCACCTCCAAACCTTGCTTAGAAACCGTTTCTTTTGCAAAAAGTCGCTTACTGCGTTCCAATTCTGCCTTTGCTGTTTCATACGCAGATTTGGTTACCTCAACCTGCAACTGAAAATCTCGCGGGTCTAACTCGGCAATTAATTGCCCTTGTTTCACTTTTTCTCCGAAATCAACATGTAAATTAATAATTTGTCCGGAGACACGGAAGGCTAAATTAGCATATCGGTCTGATTGCATTACTCCGGGAAAAGTTTGGGTATAATCATCCATAGATACTACTGAAGTAGTTTTTACATAACGAATACGTTCAACCTTTGTTGTTTGATTATTACCGCAAGAAATTAATAAAAGCATTAAAGCCATGACTTGAAAAAAGACTCGGTTCATAGTTAACATTAGTTATTAAATTAATAATTTGAAGTTTTATTTACCCATACGAATATAACGCACAAATGTAGAAATTTATTTTCAATTTACATGCAATTTGTTAATATTTTACAATTTGCATATATGGAACACCTACTTTAAATAGTATTTAGGGCTTACGTTTTTTCTTGGAGAGGTGTGAAGCAATAAAGAAAGGTATCTTCAGTTTCAACAGAAAACATTGGACGCAGTCAATAAAAATCTATTTTCACTTAACTTGTCTGCAGTGAAATTGATTTACGATTAATAGTTCATCATCCGTATTGCTTTTTCTAAATCTTCGGGAGTGTCAATAGACAGAGATTCAACATTGGTTTGTCCAACCTTAATGCAATATCCGTTTTCTAACCATCGTAATTGCTCTAAAGATTCTGCTTGTTCCAAAGGAGTACTTTCCAACTTACTGATTTGTTCTAATACAGTTGCTTTATAGGCATACAGACCAATATGCTTTAGGTACGAAAAACTATTTTGCCATGTTGATTGTTCTGCACTACGAATAAAAGGTATAACTGAACGACTGAAATAGAGTGCTTGTAAATTTTTACCAACAACAACTTTCACAATATTTGGAGAAAAAATATCTTCATCAGATATAAAAGGTTTTGCTAAAGTTGCAATGTCGGTTTGAGGAGAGTTAAACAATTCGGTTATTTGATGTAAATGCTCGGTTACAATAAAAGGTTCGTCTCCCTGAATATTTACAACTACATCAAATGTTTGCCGACTAAGCGTTTCGACTTTTGTTAATGCTTCTGCACAACGATCTGTTCCACTTTTGTGATCGGGCGACGTAAGTATATATTTACCCCCAAACTGTTCTATATTATCCACAATTAACGGATGGTCGGTAGCAATGTAAGTATGTTGAAAACATGATGAAACCCGTTCATAAACGTGCTGAATCATTGTTTTATTTCCAATTTTCACTAACGGTTTACCCGGAAAACGGGTAGAAGCATAACGAGCGGGAATGAGTGCTAAAAATTTCATGAATATATAATTGAAAGGTGTACAATAAATCAATGATAATTGATATTCACAAACTACAACCTCTTCAGATAAACAAGTAATTATGGAAGTGCAATATTGACTAATTTTCCTAATTGGTACACCGGAACCCGCAAAGAAACATACTCTTGTTTTCCTAAAATAACTTTTGCATCTACATATTCCGGCAATCTGTACGTAAAAGTATTAGAGAGTGTTGGTTCTGTAAACTGTTGAAATTGTGATGACGGTATGAGAGACAGAAAAAGTGTTTCATTACAATTATTACAAACTCCTTTGTCTTGAGAATATTGCATGACCGTATAATTCAATTTATCTTTTTGAGGTATTATGGTATAACGTAAAACTTGTTGTGTTACTTTAGTTTCTCCCAAAAACAACTCATAATATTGTGATAACAATAGATCTATTTCCTTGAGCATTCGATTGAGTACTTCACTGCTTTGTAGCTCAAATTCTCCGGTCACCAAATCAATTCTACGTTTGCGAAGAGCAAAAATTTGCGTTGCCACTTCTGCTGCCTGCTCTTCATCTGACAACGAACGTACAATAATTCTACGGCGCGCGTTGCGGGCTGTATCTTGGGTATCTTCCGTCCGCTTTAACTCAAAAGGCAACCACTCTTTTTTAGAGGGGGGAATTTCCGGAGAAGTAAAACTTTTTTCGGTTATTTTTGGAATGTAGCACACTGAGTTCAATAATTCTTGCAGAGATTCTTTTATTGGATGTTTAGCAGAAAAATAATACATAAAACCCGGGTCAATTTCATTATGTGTAGAAAGTTTTACGGATTCTATCATATAAGATTTCTGAACTGCAAGAGGCTCAAGTGTTAAGTACTTTTTACTGTATGCTTGATATCTACCCGGCGTTACCGTTTTTTCAGTCATGGTTATTTCTATGTCAAAAACAGTTTGTGGTAAAGCATATACAAAAAAATTGGTATCGGGCGGAACAACATTATCTTGTATTCTTATTACTGACCATTGGTTTTCTTCCGGTCTTTTTTTATTTTTTTGTCCAAAGAGCGTTACACAAGATAGTAATAACAACATGAATAGAATAAAGTTTTTCATAGATATAAAATGGATAGTATTATAATTTTCTTTTAGATAGTCCTGAATATTTGATAATCATTTATGGCATATCTTCAACTGTCAACGTTGACATAATAACATTTATATAATTAATTCGCCACAGCCATACACCACTTGTTCTCCGCTTTCCATATTTTTAATCTTCACTGTATTACTTTCCATTTCCTCTATACCCACAATTCCAACCCACCCAATCTTACGCTTATTGGCATAATCAAACTGCTTTCCTATTTTGATATTTTCAGGATAATATTCTACCTTTTTTCCGTCATGCCTTAATTTTCGGATAATATCAAAAACATAAGATTGTACTTCTGTTCCAAAGTTTAGGAAAAGTATATCGGTTACAGAAGATTGCAGGTTATCAAAAAGTCCGAGTTGTAACAATACATCATAAATTCTGTCGGCTCCAAAAGATATTCCTACGCCGGAAGTCCCGTTAAGTCCAAACAAGGTGGTCAAATTGTCATAACGACCGCCACCGCTGATACTACCCATTGCCACATCTTTAGCCTTTATCTCAAAAATAGCTCCGGTATAGTAACTCAATCCTCTTGCCAAAGAAAGATCTAATTCCAAAGTATTCTCAATATTCATTCGCTCTACCATATCGAATAATTGTCCGATTTCTGCGATACCTTGTAATCCCTCCTCTGAACCTGACAAATATTGATTGAGAATATCTAACTTTTCTCGATTACTTCCTTGTAAATATAATAACGGACGTAATTTTTCAATGGCTGTATTATTAATTTCCGCTACCCGTAACTCTTCGCACACTTTATCAAACCCTATTTTGTCAATTTTATCAATGGCTGTCGTAATCACCGTCAATTTATCGGGATAACCGATATATTCAGCGATTCCTCCCAAAATCTTACGATGATTGATTTTGATGATGACCGATATTTCCAACTTACGAAATATTTCGTCTGCCACTTCTATCAATTCTGCTTCATGATATAAACTTGTTGAGCCTACAATATCAACATCACACTGATAAAATTCTCTGTAACGTCCTTTCTGTGGTCGGTCTGCACGCCAAACGGGCTGTATCTGAAAACGGCGAAAAGGAAAAACAAGGTCATTGCGATGCTGTACAACATAACGTGCAAAAGGCACTGTCAAGTCATAGCGTAAGCCTTTCTCGCATAAAAAATTAATCAGTTCATGGGTTTTTGCGTGTGATAATTCTTGAGATAACCCCTCAAAAGGATTGCCGGAGTTAAGAATTTTATAGAGTAATTTATCGCCTTCATCACCATATTTCCCTAATAAGGTTGATAGATTTTCCATTGCCGGCGTTTCTATCTGTTCAAATCCGTGAGATAAAAAGATTGACCGGATAGTATCAAAAATATAATTACGCCTTACCATTTCTATAGGTAAAAAATCTCGGGTTCCGCTGGGTGTAGAAGGTTTTTGAGACATGTTAAAATAATATGAAAAGGGATTGAAAAGGTTACAAAAGTACGATATTTTTCGTCATTAAAAAAGTGGTAGAAACAGATAAGGCAAATACACCAATAATATTAATTTATAATTGAATTCTCGCTACAAAGTTCTGCTCTATCTAAGTTGTAAGAGTATGAAAAATCTGCTCTAAATTATGTGTTTCAGATTTTAATGTTGTAATAATCTGATGGTGTTGCACTGCAAATTCAAAAATTTGCTTTGCCGTTAATTCCACATCTCCGGAGGTAGTAATGGTAATATGTTTTTTATTGTCTTGAAAGACTACGGTTTTAAAACATTGCTTTATTTTATGCAATATCTCTGAACTCAGAGGTTCAAAGAAAGCAACATCTACGACAGATTCATTTGACTGTTTGATATTTTGTATATTACCGTCAATAATTTTTTTTCCATGATGAACAATCACCACATCATGACAAACTGCTTCTACTTCTTGTAATAAATGGGTAGATAAAATCACTGTTTTTTCTTTGCTTAACTCGCCAATCAATGCTCTGATTTCTATCATCTGATTTGGATCAAATCCGGTGGTAGGTTCATCTAAAATCAATACTTTAGGATTATGAATAATCGCTTGTGCAAGTCCTACTCTTTGCCGATAACCTTTAGAAAGACTTCCGATTTTTTTATAGGCTTCCGACGTAAGTTGTACTAATGACAAAACTTCATCAATACGGTTTTTAATTGATGGAACATGGTAAATACCGGCAACATATTCCAAATATTCTTTAACATACAGGTCAACATAGCAGGGGTTACTTTCAGGTAAATAACCTACTATTTGTTGGATTTTAATCTTATCTTCCGGCATTTTTAGTCCGCAAACTGTAATTTCTCCATCGTCAGGAAGTATATAACCTGTCAAAATTTTAATCAGTGTTGATTTCCCGGCACCGTTAGGACCAAGTAAACCCATCACTCTTCCTTGTTCAACAGTTAAAGAAAAATTATCTAATGCTTTTTGGGATTTATAACTCTTGGTCAAATTCTTAATGGTGATTGACATGATAAATCTATAATTTGAAGTTAATGCTATAAGAAATATAACTTTTTATACCTGTAAGATATCTCCGCGGAGCTTCCGCCGGGACTTTCTCAAAAAAAAATCCCTCCGCGGAGCTTCCGCTGAGACTTTCTCAAAAA
>CAYVGO010000019.1:0-25151 GCA_964450725.1 uncultured Muribaculaceae bacterium | reverse complement strand
AAAAAAAATACCTCCGCGGAGCTTCCGCTGAGACTTTCTCAAAAAAAAATACCTCCGCGGAACTTCCGCTGAGACTTTCTCAAAAAAATACCTCCGCGGAGCTTCCGCTGAGACTTTCTCGAAAAAAAATACCTCCGCGGAGCTTCCGCTGAGACTTTCTCAGAAAAAAATATCTCTGATGGAGTAGAATTTGGTATTTTAATCGGAGGAAACGACTTAATCTAAAAACCGCCACGAAATTCCAAATTTAAATCGAAGCGGAATGCGGGGATAGTGTGCTGCCGAAAAATAATTTTTTCCGAAAACACCTTCTGTAACATGTTCTACTTTGATAAAGGGGGTAGTTTCATACCAACGTGCAGATATAAAAACGTCAAACCATGGGTAGTTCCCATAAGTAACCTCTTCTTGTGTGTGAAACATACCAACAGAGGGGTTGTAGCCGTAGCCCTTGAAAGCAGTAGTATAGAAAAAGTCAAAGCCAAACTGCATTTTCAATACATTTTTCACAATATCAAATTCTGTATAATAGCAAACTTTGGCACTCACTAAAGGTAATGCAAATTGTTGTGATGACGAAAATTGAATGACAACATCGTGTAACAAGTGTATCCACCGAAAGTGAAAATGTTCCTGTAAAGTAATCGCCGAAATACTGAAAGCTCCGGACAATTGCTCTGGATAAGAATAATTATTAAAAATAACAGGCTGGGTAATCAATGATTGATGAAATCCTCCTTTAAATCCGTAATCAGGTAAAGATACTGTTCCGCTAATTCTGATTTCGTTTTCTTTTGCAAAACGCTCATTCCATTTGTAATGATTGGTGTAATAGTTTTGTAAGAAATAATCGGGTGTTTCACTTCTAAAACTTCCTTTGACCGACAAATTAATTCCATTTTTGAAAAACTTGGGGTAAAAAGCAAACTGCAATTCTGCACTTAATTTAATATCTCCTATCTTATATCCTAACAGATGTTGCTCTACATCTGCACGCCAAGAAAAATAGTTTTTATAGTTTGCCAAAATATTACCATACAAAAAAAGATTATCATACTTTGCATTACTTCCTTTGGCGGTTAAATAATTGTCCGGCGTAAAATAATAGTAAGTAGGTCTGTTGTAACCTAAACCTACCGTAAAATTTTGGAAAATCATCGGAAGTTTGGGATGAACATTGACAAATATTTTATTTTGAATTTTGGTGGTCAGCAAAGAGTCTCGAGAGTTTAAAGCATTGATATAATTATTTTCATAATACGCAGACACTGCATCTGTATAAATTTTTCTCCCTCTTCCCCACTCTAAGTCATGTCCAAAGCGTAATGTTAATACGTTATCTTCAATCGTGTCGTTTTTAGAAGGAATTGTTACAATCGGCAAATCTAAAGAGTGAGATAAATAGGCTGTTTGAGTTGACAGATAATTTTTAGCATCAGATATTCTGATATCATAATCCTGAGGATTTAAAGCATCGCTATGTAAAAACATCGAATCACTAAGAATCCCGCCATTTTCTTTGTTGGTTATACTGTTAAAAATATAACCGGCATGAGCATGATAGTATTTACTAAAATATGATACAAATACATTCACTGCTCTTGTCCGAGCACTATTCTGAGTATAAAGAGGACGTGTACCGTAAGTATTATAATTGGCTCCAAAACTTAATCCGTTATAGATACTTTGCGCATAAGTAGCATTCAAAACCTCTTCTTGATTAGGGTCTGCTCCTCCCCAACTGTAATAAAGTAAAGCGTAAGGAGTGGTAGAAATATAATGACGGGCACTGCTGCGATCAAAAAAATAAGGTATATACGGAGTAGCAAATAAAAAGTCTTGACCTTGAGGACGATCAAAATAATTATAATAGGCTGTAGCCGAACCAAGGGCTCCCAAATACATCGCACCAACCTTATCTCCGCGTAAAAAAGGATATTCGTTTCTAAAATATTGAGGTGTGGTATCTATTTCTAATAATTCTATAGTATTTGACCATTGGTTAATACTAAACGCAAACTGTCGGGGAATAATAGTAGTATCGGCTTTGGTAGGGATTTTTTTCACCGGAGTATCCGGCTTTTTCTTTTTAGAACTAATAGAATCGTTGGTTTTTAGTACAGTTGAATCAATTTGACTTGATTTTCTATCGGTTTTAGCAGCACCAAAAACCACAAGAGAAGGATAAACAAGTAAAAGGGTGATAACAATAAATTGTGTCGTAATTTTCATTCCGGTTTAACCTACTTTGCAACTTTGAGGAAGCAAAAGTACGGAAATTTTCGGAATGTACAAAAGTAGGTTTATCGAAAGAAAGCAACTTTTAATTGAAAAGGAGTATATACATTGTAGTAGAAAAACTATCGGCAGACATTCGTAGTTTATCTTTAAGGATAATTTATCACACCTTGTCATAAAATTATTTTGGCACGGAAGTTGCAAATTATGATTCCGAAGTAAAATTTAATTGTTTAATCTATAAAAATATTATTGTTATGTTGAAACCATTACAAGACAGGGTAGTTGTAGAACCCAAAGAAGCAGAAGAAAAACTGGCAAGCGGAATCTATATTCCCGATACTGCTAAAGAAAAACCTCAACGCGGAAAAGTAATTGCCGTAGGTAACGGAAAAAAAGACGAGCCGATGGAAATTAAAGTCGGAGATGAGGTTTTGTACGGAAAGTACAGCGGTACTGAAATTTCGGTGGACGGAAAAGATTACCTCATCATGCGTCAAAGCGATGTTCTTGCTATCGTGTAATTCTCAATATTTTATGTTTAATTTTTTAAAACAATAGTTATGTCGAAAGAAATCAAGTTTAACATTGACGCTCGTAGCGAAATGCAAGTAGGAGTTGACACTTTAGCCAACGCCGTAAAAGTCACATTAGGTCCTAAAGGTCGTAATGTAGTAATAGAAAAAAAATTCGGAGCACCGCAAGTTACTAAAGACGGAGTTACCGTAGCCAAAGAAATAGAATTGGAAAACAAATTCCAAAACATCGGTGCTCAGATGGTGAAAGAAGTAGCTTCTAAAACCGGAGATCAAGCCGGAGACGGAACCACTACTGCTACCGTATTGGCTCAAGCCATTGTAAACGTAGGTTTGAAAAACGTTACTGCCGGTGCTAATCCTATGGACTTAAAGCGTGGTATTGACAAAGCGGTAAAAAGCGTTGTAGAATCATTACACAAAATGAGTGAATCAGTAGGTGATGATATTAAAAAAATCCAACAAGTAGCTACAGTATCAGCAAACAATGACGAAGAAATCGGAAAATTGATTGCAGAGGCTATGGGTAAAGTAAAGAAAGAAGGGGTAATTACTGTTGAAGAAGCTAAAGGTACCGACACTGAAGTTAAAGTGGTAGAAGGTATGCAATTTGACAGAGGATATATATCTCCTTATTTCATGACAGATCCTGATAAAATGGAAGTAGTGTTGGAAAATCCTTTAGTGTTGATTACCGACAAGAAAATATCGACAATGAAAGATATTCTACCCGTTTTAGAACCTGTAGCACAACAAGGACGCGCATTGTTAATCATTGCCGAAGATGTGGACGGTGAAGCCATTGCTACATTAGTTGTGAATAAACTCAGAGGGTCATTGAAAATTGCTGCCGTAAAAGCTCCCGGATTCGGAGACAGAAGAAAAGAAATGTTAGAAGACATTGCTATTCTTACCGGAGGTATTGTGATTAGCGAAGAAAAAGGATTGAAATTGGAGGGTGCTACTCTTGATATGTTGGGTAAAGCAGAAAAAATCAGCATTGACAAAGAGCATACAATTATTGTAAACGGTGCCGGAGATAAAAAAGAAATTGAGAAACGTGTTGCACAAATCCGTAAACAAATTGAAGCCTCTACCAGCGATTATGACAAAGAAAAACTACAAGAGCGTTTGGCTAAATTAGCCGGTGGTGTTGCAGTGTTATATATCGGAGCAGCGACTGAAGTAGAAATGAAAGAGAAAAAAGACCGCGTAGATGATGCTTTAAGTGCTACTCGTGCTGCAGTAGAAGAAGGTATTGTTCCCGGAGGTGGAATTGCTTACATTCGTGCTATTGCTGCATTAGATAAATTAACCGGAATAAATGAAGATGAAAATACCGGTATTGCTATCGTAAAACGTGCTATCGAAGAACCTTTACGTCAGATTGTATTCAATGCAGGGTTAGAAGGTAGTGTTGTTGTACAGAAAGTAAAAGAGGGTAAGGGTGATTTCGGATTCAACGCTCGTACAGAAAAATACGAGAACTTACTGCAAAGCGGTGTTATTGACCCTACTAAAGTAACACGTGTTGCTTTAGAAAATGCAGCATCTGTAGCCGGAATGTTATTGACAACAGAATGTATTTTAGTAGATAAAAAAGAGGAAAATCCTGCACCGCAAATGCCGGGCGGGGGAATGGGCGGAATGATGTAGTCTTTTGACTTATCTGTCCTAAATGGAAAAAAGAGGGTACTTTTCAGTATCCTCTTTTTTGTTGTGAATAAATATACTGCAAGCCCGTAAGCCTACATTCTTCCGCCGCCTAAGGCTCTGTAAAGATTAATCATTCCCTGTATTTCCTGAAGGCGATTGGCGACTTGCGACAGGGAGGCGCTGAGTAGTGTTTGCTGTGCGGTAAGTACTTCCAAGTATGTTGTACTGCCATGTTTCATCAGCAATTGTGTACTTTGTGCTGCCGTTTGTAAGGCTGTAATTTGTTGTTGGTAGTAACCTGATTTCTTTTGTGCTGTTTGATACTGCATCAGTGCATTATTGACTTCACTGCCGGCTTCTAATAGTGTTTGCTCAAAGGTAAGCCGTGCTCTTTCCTGCTGGGCTTTACTGACTTTTAATTGAGCAATGATGGCTCCTCTGTTAAACAAGGGTTGTGTCAATGAGCCTGCGATAGAACCTATCAGTGACGCCGACCCTCCTACCACACTTAACGCATAGGCCATATTGCTCCACCCTATACTTCCATTCAAGGTAATTGAAGGATAAAAGGCCGCGCGTGCGGCATTGGTGGCATAGAATGCCTGAGCCAAGGCAAATTCTGCAGAACGAACGTCCGGACGATTCGATAACAAGTGTAAAGGTATTCCGACAGAGAACTTTTCAGGAAATTGCTGTTCTGCTAACGTTCCTCTACGGACAGAATCGGGTACTTCTCTTAGCAATAGCGATATTGAATTTTCTACTTGGTTAATCTGTTCTTTAAGGTCAAGTATGGTTGTGTGAATGTTATAATACGTAGCTTCTGTTTGTGCTAACCCTGCTTCATTCATCATTCCCCCTTTTTTCATGGCACGTGCTGTGGTAACGCTTTCACTCCATACTTTTTCGGTTTCCAATGCTATTTGGTATTGGGCGTCAAGCATCAATAGAGTATAGTAGTTATTGGCAACGGCTGATATTAACTGGGTTTGTACGGCTTGTTTGTATTCCTGACTTTGCAGGAGTGCTGCCTTTGCTCGTCTTCGGGCATTGGTAACCTTACCAAAAATATCAAGTTCCCAACTTGCTTGTACAGGAATAGAATAGGTTGTACTTGTCTTTCCTGCAAAAGCGGTACTTGCATCAATATTGGGAGCAAGGGCAAAGGAGGGCAAATAAGAGAGATTGGCATTCATTAAAGAGGCTTCGGCTTCTTTTATTTGCTGTTGTGCTGTCAGCATGTCTGTATTTCTTGCCAATGCAGAATCTATCAGCCGTTGTAATTGCGGGTCTGTAAATACTTCGCGCCACGACAGATTGCCAAAACTTGTAGAATCTATCGTATCTGTAACGATGTTTCCGTAAAGTTTATCATTCACTTCTTTGGCAGGTTTATATTGATTATATATCCCACAACTGCCTAACATGGCTATAAGTATAAATAGTATTATTTTCATAAGTAATTATTAATGATTAGAGTTCATTGATTAAAGTCATTGGTGTTTCGCATGTAAATAAGTTTTCAATTAATGTCTTATAGAACTGCACCTGTTGAACATTTTGGTACTTCAAAGTACTTTGGTCTGTCAAGTTTGTTTTGTACTTTCTTTTAGAGATATATCTTAACGTAAACTGAAACTGCGGCAAATCATTCTCACGAGCAAATCATTTTATTGACGATAATAACCAAAACTATCCTATTGTTTTATTATTTCTCACCACTCGGTGAGAGGTTGTCTCACCGAGTGGTGAGATGACTTCTCTCCGAACGGTGAGAGATTGTCTCACCGAGCGTTCTACAGTTACCATTATTTCTTTTCAAATTCTTTCATCTCTTCCTGAATCTGCCAATCATCGGTAGGTTCGCTTTGCGGAGGCTGGAAGCGTTCCTGTAACCATTGGAATGTAATAAAGAGCGTAGGTACAATTAATAATAAGGCTAATGTTCCGATGACCATTCCACCGACAGTTCCCGTACCTAACGAACGATTACCATTGGCTCCTACTCCAGAAGCTGCCATTAATGGAAATAATCCGAAAATCATGGTTAAAGCAGTCATTAAAATGGGTCTAAAACGAGCTTTTGCCGCACTTAATGCTGCTGCCGTAATGCTCATACCGGCTCTGCGACGTTCAGAAGCATACTCGGTTAACAAAATAGCGGTTTTAGCCAATAGCCCTATAAGCATAATTAATCCTGTTTGAAGGTAAATATTATTCTCCAAGCCAAGCATCTTGGCAAACAAGAAACTACCCATCAATCCAAAGGGCACGGACAGAATAACTGCAAAAGGAATAAAGAAACTTTCATACAGTGCGCAGAGGATTAAGTAAATCATCAAGGTACAGATGGCAAAAATAATGATAGTTGTACTGCTTTGCTGATTTTCCTCGCGGGTAATACCGCCAAAGTCATACCCATAATTTTGAGGAAGGTTTGCCATTGCCGTTTCTTTTACGGCGGCAATAGCATCTCCCGTACTGTATCCGTCTGCCGGCATAGCATTAACGGCAATAGAGTTATACATGTTAAACCTGCTTAAAGATTCAGTGCCGTAAGTACGCGTTAAGGTTATAAACTGGCTCAGGGGTGCCATCTTGCCGTCTGCCATGCGTACAAAAGTGTTATTGAGCGAAGTTTCATCCAAGCGAAACTTGGGGTCTGCCTGAATCATTACCCTGTATATCCTTGAAAAACGGTTGAAGTTAGAAACATACTGTCCGCCATAATATCCTGAAAGCGTACTTAATATTTGGTTAGGTGTAATCCCTGCACGCTTACACTTTGAGGCATCTATATCTACTGTCCACTGCGGATAGCGAACATCGAAAGTAGAGTATGCCATCGCAATCTCAGGACGCTGATTTAATGCTCCCAAATATTGCTGTGTTGTTCTGAAGAATGTATTGATGTCTCCTCCCATTTTGTCTTGCATGTGTAACTCCAAGGCATTTCCCATACCATAACCGGGAATCATTCCGGGTGCAATGGCAAACACTTTAGCGTCTTTAATGCTTGCAGTTTGCCTGTATATCTTGTCAATCACCATCTGCACGTGGTCTTCTGCTTCGGGTCGTTCATCCCAATGCTTTAATTTCACAATCAACATTCCAAATGCACTACCTTGTCCTGCAAGTAATCCATATCCTGCTACCTTTTGAATATGCTTGATTTGTGGTATTCCCTGCAACTGTTGCTCAACTCTGTTCATTACATCAGCCGTAGTGCTTAAAGAACTACCGGCTGCGGTTCCTACATTGACAAAGACAAGCCCCTGATCTTCTTCCGGAACCAAACTTGTTTTAGTGCTTCTCATCAGAAAGACCAAAAGTATAACAGAACATCCGAATAAAGACCACGTTAACCATTTGCGTTTAATGAAGAATAATACAGCACCCTTATACTTTTCAATGATTACCGAGAATGCAGCATTAAAAGCCTTACGGAATCGAGCTGCAAAGTTATTCTTCTGCTGACCGTTTGCATCAATATAAGGACGTAGCATTAAAGCACATAAAGCAGGACTTAGGGTTAAAGCATTGATAGCGGAAATCCCCACGGCTACTGCCATAGTCAGCCCGAACTGTGTATAGAAAGTCCCGGAAGTTCCACTCATAAAAGATACGGGAATAAACACAGCCATAAACACTAAAGAAGAGGTAATAACGGCGTTACCAATACCTTTCAACGCATCTATACTGGCCATGTATGATGACTGATAACCAACGTCAAAACGCGCCTGCACTGCCTCTACGACTACAATGGCATCATCGACCACCGTCCCAATCACCAATATTAAGGCAAATAAGGTAATTAAGTTAATACTAAATCCTGCCACGGTCATAAAAGCAAAGGTTCCAATCAAGGAAACAATAATTCCGACCAAGGGAATGAGCGTAGAGCGAATATCCTGAAGAAAGACATATACCACAAGAATAACCAGCAGGATAGCCTCAATCAAAGTCTTGATTACACCGAAGATAGAAGCAAACAAGAAGTCGTTTGAACTCATGATTTGCGTTAACTCTACCCCTTTGGGTAAACTTTCGCGTGCCTTGTCAAGAAACTGGTCGATTTGCTGATTTACTTTCGTAGCATTAGAGCCCGCAGTTTGGTAAATCATACATGAAACAGCGTTATGACCGTCAAAACTGCCTTGGTAAGCATAACTGTCTTTCCCTAATTCAACCGTAGCAATGTCTTTCAATTTTAAGACTTCGCCGTTCTCTGTAGAACGAATGACAATATTTTGAAACTCTTCCGGTGTTTGCATCCTTCCTTTGTACTTCATGGTATATTGGTAAGTATGTCCGGAGTTTTCTCCGAAAGAACCTGTTGCCGATTCAATGTTTTGTTCTGCCAGTACATTGGTAACATCAGAGGGAACTAAGTTATACTGTGCCATGATGTCGGGTTTCATCCAGACACGCATACTGTATTCTCCTCCTAAAATCATCATATCTCCTACTCCTGAAATACGTAAGATTTCGGGCTTAAGATTAATACTGATGTAATTGGAGAGGAAGTTATCGTCGTATGAATTATCGGGTGCGTGCAACGAAAACATTTGCAGAATACTTGTCTGGCGCTTGGAGGTAGTAATACCGACACGCGTTACCTCTGCCGGAAGATCTCCGGTCGCTTTAGATACCCTATTCTGTACGTTGACCGATGCCATATCGGGATTAGTTCCCTGTTTAAAGTAAACAGTAATACTTACACTTCCGGAGTTGGTGGCAGAAGAGGTCATATAAGACATGTTTTCTACCCCGTTAATCGCCTCTTCCAAAGGACCGATTACACTTTTCTGTAAGGTTTCCGCACTCGCTCCAAAATATGAAGTATTAACCATAATGGTTGGCGGTGCAATATCCGGATATTGCTCAATAGGTAAAGTGAACAATCCGATAATACCCAATACAATAATAGATATGGAAATTACTGCCGATAATACCGGACGTTCTATAAAGGTTCTTAAATTCATGGATTACTTCTCCGGTTTTTGGTTTTCTATAACTTTTGGTGCTGCAATTTTGGCTTTTACTGGAGTACCTTCTCTTAAAAGCCCAACACCTTCAACAATAATCGTATCGCCAATGGCTAATCCTTGGTCAACAATAAACTCTTTGCCATCGTTAGCACGGGTAACCTGCACTTGTGCTGAAGTGGCTTTACCATCAACAATTCTATAGATATAGACTTTATCCTGTACCTCAAAAGTTGCCGACTGAGGAATAATCGGTATGTTGGTTTTCTGTACGGGTATAATCACATTACCTGCTCCGCCGCTGTGTAGCAATCCTTCTTTATTGGGAAACACTGCCCGTAAACTTACCGTACCTGTAGAAAGGTCTATCACTCCGCTGATGGTTTCAATTTTACCTTTATGGGCATAGATTGATTGGTCATTCAGCCGTAGTTCTATCGGAGGCATTTGTTGTAATGCTTTGTCTTTAGAACCGTATTGTCTTATTAATCCTAACAATTGATTTTCTGTCATCGAAAAATAAACATACATATCAGAATTGTCAGAAACGGTGGTCAAAGGTTTCGGCATATTTAAACTTACTAACGTTCCCACGCGGTAAGGTAGCGTACCGACCACTCCGTCAGTAGGGCTTTTCACTACCGTATAAGAAAGGTTATTACGAGCATTAATTTCCTGTGCTTTGGTTTGAACTACTTGTGCTTGGGCTGTCAACATATTGTTTTTAGCCGTACTTAAATCAAACTCAGATATTACATTTTCTTTAAACAAGGCTTCCTTGCTTTCATAGGTCAATGTGGCCGTAGCCAGTGTCGCTTTAGCTACCTCTACATTTGCCAAAGCAGTTTCTAAAGCAGATTGATAGGGAATTTGGTCAATAATAAACAAGGTTTGTCCTCGCTTTACTCTTTCTCCTTCGGTAACACTTAAACTTGTCAAAGTACCGCTAACCTGAGGATAGATTTCAATATCCTGACGACCGCGAATGGTAGCCGAATAAGAAGTTAATAGTATTTTGTCTGACGGCTTAACAGCCATTACTTCATATTCTGCACCTGATTGTGCTTGCGGAGTTTCTTTACATCCGGCAAATAACAGAGAGCAGGTCAACAACACTCCGCATATACAACGTATTTGTATCTTCATCATAGTTTTAATTTTAAATTCGTCGCAAAGGTAGGTTGCTTTTTTTGAAAGCGACTTTTCATACTCTCTCTAATATTGTTCATTTTCGGAAGTGTTGTTGTTGAAATATCTGCCGAAAAGCCTTATATTTGTAGCGAAACTATTGTACCATGACAAAAAAAGAGACCACTCCTATTTACCGTAAAGAATCATTTATTGCCGGAACTGACGGTTTTTCCCTTGTTTTAGACCGTTCTCACAAAATGAAGGGAGGAGTCATATTTTTTTGTCGAAAGGGGTGGGCACAAATAACAATTGATCTAAAGGAGTACGAAATAATACAAAACTCACAAGTCATACTCATTCCCGGTGCTATTACTAAAATATCCAAAATCAGTAAAAACTTCAGTATTTCCTACTTTACTTTTTCTCAGGAGATTTTTCAAGAAGCATCGTTGAGATTAGAACTTTCGTTCTTCCATTTCTTAAAAGAAAATCCATGCTATGTCCTGCCACAAGAACATTCCCAAACTATCAATAAACTCATGATTGCGGCTGCCACTATTTATAATGACCAGAAAAACCGATTCCGCAATCAAATTGCCAAAAATCTGCTTCAAAACTTCTTACTGGAAGTCTGCGATAAATGCCATGATTATTTTAACCACCCACCAAGTAGAGATAATCGTAAGGAAAAGATATTTAAAAGTTTTATGACCTTATTGCATGAATACTGCATTACAAAAAGAGAAGTTGTTTTTTATGCCGATCAACTTTGTATTTCCACAAAATATTTAACTACTGTTTGCCAGTCAAGCACCGGCAATTCTGCAAAAAAAATAATTGATGCATTTGCCATTAGAGAAATAAAGACATTACTCCAATCCGGAGAACTGAGTATACAGGAAATTGCCGACAAACTATGCTTTCCAGATCAATCTTATCTGACAAGATATTTTAAAAGGTTTGAAGGAATATCTCCAAAAAAATATTTACAACACGCAAGTTAAGACAAACTAAATATTGATACATTACAATGCCTGTAGTTTCTCCTCTAATGTTCTCAAATCATAAATCAATACTTGTCTTGGTTTGCTTCCTGCGGCGGGTCCTACAATTCCTGCGGCTTCCAATTGATCCATAATTCGCCCTGCACGATTATATCCTAACTCCATCTTTCTCTGAATGACCGAGGTTGAACCCTGCTGATATTCCACAATAAGCCTTGCAGCATCATTAAAGAGCGGGTCTCTTTTTTGTAAGTCAACCTTTTCTGCAATACTTTCACCAGACTCTCCTACATATTCGGGCAACATGTAGGCTGTTCCGTAACTTTGTTGATTTCCTATAAAATTGGCAATCCGTTCTACTTCGTGCAAATCTACAAAAGCACATTGAACACGTACCATATCGCTTCCGCCGGAAACCAGCATATCACCTTTTCCTATCAACTGCTGTGCTCCCGGCTGGTCTAAAATAGTACGGGAATCTATCATTGATGTTACTCGAAAAGCAATCCGTGAGGGAAAGTTGGCTTTAATTAAACCTGTAATAATATTAGTGGTAGGTCTTTGGGTCGCAATAATTAAATGAAATCCTGTCGCTCTTCCCAACTGTGCCAAGCGTGCTATGGGGGTTTCTATCTCTCTGCCGGAGGTCATGATAAGGTCGGCAAACTCATCAATCACCAATACGATATAAGGCATATAGTGATGTCCGTGCATCGGATTGAGTTGTCGTTGAATAAACTTTGTATTATATTCTTTAATGTTTCTTACAGCAGCATTTTTGAGCAAATTATATCGCGTATCCATCAGATTACACAGTGAAGTTAACGTGTGTACTACTTTTTGGGTATCTGTAATAATGGGTTCTTCTGCATCAGGCAACTTGGCTAAAAAATGGTTTTCTATCTTGGCATAAAGCGGTAACTCAACCTTCTTGGGGTCTATCATTACTAACTTTAATTCCGAAGGGTGTTTTTTGAAGAGTAGCGAGGTTATGATAGCATTCAACCCTACCGATTTTCCTTGTCCTGTAGCGCCGGCTAAGAGAAGGTGAGGCATTTGTGCCAAGTCTAAGATAAATGTTTTATTGGTAATGGTTTTTCCTAATGCTATAGGTAAACTGAATTTACTGTTTTGAAACTCGTTGGAACGCAACACCGACAAGAGTGGAACCATCTCCGGATTTAGGTTTGGCACTTCAATACCGATAGTCCCTTTACCCGGTATGGGTGCAATGATTCTTATTCCTAAAGCCGCTAAACTTAAGGCAATATCATTTTCCAAGTTTTTAATTTTAGAAATACGGATACCCGGTTTGGGAATAATTTCATATAATGTTACCGTAGGTCCAATGTTGGCTTTAATGTGGTCAATCGGAATATTATAGTGCCCCAGCGTTTCTATAATCTTGTCTTGATTTGCTTTTAGTTCTTCTTTAGATACCGCTCTTTCCTGTTGGTCATAACTATCTAACAAATCTAACGGAGGATACTGATAATGCGACAAGTCGGCTTTAGGGTCATAAGGTTGTTCAAGTTGCGGTATCTTGTCTGTACTGTCGGGTCTATTTTCCTCTACGGGTGTTTTAAGTTGCTCTTGAAGGGGTATTTGTTCTTCTTTATGTTCTTCAATGATGAGTGGAATTTCTCCGGGAATTTCTGACAATACAATCTCGGCAGGTTTTTGTATCGGCGGAGTAACTGTTACAGGTTCTCCCGTGTAATCTGTAGATTCATACTCATCTTTCATTGTCCCCGATGCCGCCATAACAGGTATTTCCGATGCTTTGTCGGCAACTGTTGTTGGACGTGTATTCTTATGGGCAGTAAAAAGTTTATTGATAAGTAATCGCCACAACTTGGGAAATGAGAATCTGAACAGCAGCGTTAACCCTATGAATAAGACTAAAAACCCTCCGATTACTCCTACCGTTTTTCTGAGTCCACTACCTACCGCATACCCATGTCCGCCACCCCAACCTGTACCGGATAAAGTAGCAGATGAAAGCAACCCGAACAGTCCTGATAAAACTAACATCCATAAAATTAAGAATACCGTTACTTTGTAAACCTTCTTGGAAGTTGTTTTTTTGTAGATAATAATACCTACTAACAATAAAATGACCGGTAGCAGTAATGCAGGATAACCAAACCAATGACTCAAAGCCTGCGTTGCCAAAGCATGTCCTACACTTCCGCCAAAGTTTTGGGTGGCTAATGATGTCCCTCTGGCAATTTCTGCCGGATTCCAATAACCGATGTATGAAATGATAGAAACCAAGAGATAGATAGCAAACATGATCACAAGTATTCCTGTAAGTTTACGAGCAAATCTTATTTTTTGCGCTGTGGTATATTCCGACTTCTGTGCCGGCTTAGTCGTTACTTTTTTCTTTTTTGCCATGCCAATAGAGATATTACGTAAAATACCGTGTTCTCTTTATGATTTTGTGGTTGCAAATGTACATGAAAATTTTGAATTACTGCGAAATTCCGACAATGTAGAGAGACTCCACACCGCAACTTCCAATAACTTTTCGAAAGACTATTATTGCTCGAAACTTTTTCCGTTCAAAGGCTATCTTTGCGGGCTTGACCCGCAATGACAATACTGTAACTCTCCAATAATAACACCGCAGCCTCCAATAACAACACTCTAAGCCACCAATAACAATATTACAGCCTCCAATGACAGAACTCTATAATAAATATTGTTTCTTAAATTATTAACTAAACAGATGACAATAATCTAAAAAATATTTTCTATATTTGTAATTATGTAAAATAATTACTCTACCAAGTATGTTTTCTTACTATCCTGCTATCACGGCAAATAACCCGTTGCACTCTTTTCCTCTGCAAAACGGTTACGGCATTTTACCAAAATATTTGGTAGAACTTTCCGCAACTGCGGGAACCTTACCCGAGTACTCAGCGAAACTTTTCGCAACTGCGGGAACCTTACCCGAGTACTCGGAGAAACTTTCCGCAACTGCGGGAAACTTGTCAGAGCACTCGGTGAAACTTTCCGCAACTGCGAGAACCTTGCCTGAGTACTCGGTTAAACTTTTCGCAACTGCGGGAACCTTGTCCGACTACTCGGAGAAACTTTCCGCAGCTGCGGGAACCTTACAATAAATTCATTGTTTACAGTCCTTATATATTCATTTTTTAATTTATCTATTATGAAAATCAAATCAGCAAGATTTAGTTACTTTCGTAACAATGAACACTTCCAATTTCACACAGAAGTAAAAGATTTATTGACTGCCGAATCTACAGTAAGAGTAAAAGTTAATGACCCATTGAGCAGGTTTCTCAGTGCCTATAACAATGAAGACGATGCTTTGGTAAAAATCAGCAAAAGTGCCACTACGGAAGAGATGGAAATATCAGACAAAAAGCGTGCACACACCTTCAGAGGAGCGGTCGATGCGACAAAGTCGGCCCTCAATCATTTTGACCCCCAAGTATGCAGTGCTGCCAAAAGATTGAAGATTGTATTTGATACTTACGGCAATCTTGCCGCACTTCCTCTGAATGAAAAAACGTCTGCCATCTATAATCTTATACAGGAACTGACCGGAAGGTCTGTCGAAGAGGTACAAAAAGTAGGATTAACGGAGTGGGTAACAGAGTTAGATAATAATAACAAAGCCTTTGAACTGCTGGTTAAAAAGCGAAATGACGAGCATGCTGCCAAAACAGAGCTCAGGGTAGTCGTTTGCCGTAAAGAATTAGATGCCGCATATTATGAAATCGTAGAAATTATCAATGCCTTAATCATTATCGAAGGAATAGAACTCTTTGAACCTTTTGTCCGTAAACTCAATACATTTATAGATAAATACAACCAAATTGTAGCCCACCGCAGCGGGAAATAATGATGAGCGGCAACAGGCTTTATTGAGAGTTGCCGATGGCAAGTGATAGATTACCTTCTTCAAGCTGTCGGCTAAAGAGAGTGTATAAGTTTATTCATTAAATTTTATGAAATCAACAAGTATTAATGGTATGCTAAAATTCCAAAGAGAAATTGCTATTTGCAGTCTGTTTTCTAATCTATTGCTTAAAAGCAAATTCAACAATACTAAAGAGACTCTCTCCAATAAAGTTGTAAAGACAGACAACGGCACAGATATTGTTGCCGTTGCTTTTAAACAGCAGTCAAAAAGAGTAACTGTATTGCCCTTCACTTTTTCACTGTTTATCCTTTGCCTTTTTATCTCTTTCCTTTCTTCTGCCCAAACCATTAATGATGCTTTGGATTATCCTGAAGGAATATTTACTAATGTTTCTACAGAGCCATGGACAATAGCAGCAGATGCTGAGGCTAAAGGAGGATTATGTATGAAAAGCGGAGCAATTGGAAGTAACGGTAGTACTGAAATTTCGACAACCGTAGCCGGCAATTCGGTGATTATTTTTAACTGTAAAGTTTATGGTAAAGAGACTTCCGATTACTTAACATTTTTTGATAACGGTATAGAAGTAGAAAAATTGCAGAGTACATCGATTGCAGAGTGGTATACCTTTATTTACGAAGTACCGGCAGGTAGTCATACCCTCACATGGAGATATGCCAAAGGCAGTTTGCTTAGCAATGGAGACTGTGGTGCGTGGATAGACAATATACAGATTATCAGAGGTAGAGTAATATTGAATGATAACGGCAGTAGGGCAGATAGTCTTACCGATAATAATGATTCTCCAACAGGTACTCTCATAAGTATTACGGGTTTAGATACAATGGTGAGAAAAGATTACACTTTTACAGGTCGGGTTACCAAAGCAGACATCGGCAGGGGCTATGAAGTGGAAAGTTCTTACACTGTATCAGGAATCATTTTGCTTTATAGACAATGGCAATACAGCAGCAGTGGTAGCGGTACGGAAACTGATCCGTATAAAATCTCTACGCTTGCTCACCTTCAGGCATTAGCCAATGATGTTAATGGCGGGAATAACTACAGTGGCAAGTATTTTTTAGTTACTGCTAATATAGATTTCTCTTCGCTTTATCATTCTACGCTTGACAGTTGGACTCCAATAGGTAACAGGTCAAATCCTTTTAGTGGTACTTTTGATGGCGGCGGATATACGCTCAGTAATCTTTATATCAATAATAACAATGACAATCAGGGACTATTTGGCTATATAGAAAAAGGTACTGTTAAGAATTTAACCTTAATAAATCCTATAGTTACCGGGTCTGTTGAGTACAATTGTATAGGGACTGTTGCCGGTGTAATATATAATAATTCACAACTTGAAGCCGTGACTGTAAAGGGTGGCAGTATTTTAAGTACAACTACAGGTATAAGTTATCTTGGAGGTGTGGTAGGAGCCAGTGATAATAATAGCAAAGTAATAGGCTGTACCGTATCTGGAACAACCCTTAGAGGTAACAGCAGCAGTGCTAATATTGGCGGTATTGTGGGGTACAATAATTTTAGTTCTGTTATTGGCTGCCTGAGTGATGCAGGAAGTTTGGGGTATAATGGTAGGCGTGCAAGAGTGGTGGGTATTCATTACGGCACAGTAACTACCTGTTATTTCACGACGCTTGAGAATTTAGCAGCAATAGAAGAGAATAATGGCATAGTAAGCAATGTTGCAGAAAAAACGATAACTCAAATGAATCAGCCCGTGTTTTTGACATTGCTCAATATGAGTTTGGTCAGTAACAGTGTTCTGTATCACTACCAAGCCAATATGGGTAATGTACCCAAACTTGTTGCCGGTGCACCAACAACTTATTTAATCAGCGGTACGGTAAAAAACAGCAACAACAAAGCATTAGAGAATATAGTGATACTGCTGATGACCGAAGGTGTAGAGTGCGGACGTGCTACCACAGACGCAAATGGTACTTATCAGTTTAAAGCGATAGCAGATAACAGTTATACTTTGCAGACAATCGGAAATGGCTATCAGTTACATATTCTTCCGACTTTCATGCTCTCTGCAAACCAGACCAAAGACTTTGTATTACTTGATGACCCTGATTATATATGGTACATTACCAATCCTTCAGCCACAACATTTACTATTAGCACGGCAGGAGAGTTGAAAGCACTTTCTGCTCTTGTCAATGGTTCTTGGGGTGGAGAAAACGTCAATTTCTCCGGTAAAACCATTCGCCTCTCGACCAATATTGACCTCTCTACGGTTTGTAACCCCACGCTGGGAAGTTGGTCTCCAATAGGTTCAAACTACTATGTTTTCAGAGGTATTTTTGATGGCGGCGGGTATACCATAAGTAATCTTTATGTCAACAGTAACTACGATTATCTTGGATTGTTTGGTTATGTACGTGGCGGTATAATCAAGAACCTTACATTAGTAAATTCCTATATTACAGGAACCGGAATTTTCTGTTATATAGGGACTGTTGCCGGTATAATAAATAATGATTCTCGGCTTGAAGCTTTGATTGTAACGGGTGGCAATGTTGTAAGTACAAGTACTGAGAATAATAGTTCTATCGGTGGTGTGGTCGGAGTAATTAATGATTCCGGCAGTCGAGTGATTGGCTGTACTGTATCAACAACCACTCTTAGCAGCAATAGTAGTAGCGCTAATGTAGGCGGTGTGGTAGGATATAATGATGGTGGTTCCGTTATTAGTTGCTTAAGTGATATAGGTAGTTTGAGTATTCGTGGCAAGCACGGAAGAGTAGTGGGTAATAATAGTGGTACGATAACTACCTGCTATTTTACCCCTCTTCAAGGATTAACAGGAATAGGAGGCAGTAGTGGTACGGTAACCGATGTAGTTGAAAAGTCAGTTACAGAAATGAATAGTACAACACTACTCTCCACGCTTAATATGGCTTTGGTTACCGAAAACTCGCCATTTCATTACCGTATCAACAGCCCGACTATTCCTAAGATTATTTCTAACAGTTATACACACTTGTTAAGTTTTGACCCCGGCGGTGGTCAGATGGTAACTGCTTATGTTGATGTAAAAGCAGGAGAACCAATTGGTATATTACCTATAGCCACCAAAGCCGGAGAATTCTTTGCCGGATGGAAAATCGACCAAAATGTCATTACGGCAGCAACCACTTGGACTTATACTGCAGACAAAACTGCGGTAGCACAGTGGGTAACTAAATATACCCTCACTTTAAATCCTTCCGGAGGTACGGTGAATCCAACAACGATAGATGCAGGTACGAATCAACCTATTGGTACTTTGCCTATCCCTATGCGTACCGGTTACAGTTTCAACGGATGGAAGATAGATGATAATCTTATTACAGCAACAACTACTTGGACTTATACCGCAAACAAAACTGCGGTAGCACAATGGAATATCAACAGTTATACAATTACCTTTGAGAGCAGCGGTAGTGCGATAAACCCACAGACAGTCAATTATGGTAATACGCTGACCAAGCCCGCTAACCCGAGTAAAGTCGGCAATACTTTTGTTGGCTGGTATAAAGAATCAACATTAACTACAGCGTGGAACTTTGCTATTGATGTCGTAACAAGTGATATGACGCTGTATGCCAAGTGGAGTATCAACAGTTATACGGTTACTTTCAAGAGCAACAACGGCAGTACGACAAGGTCAGTGACTGTCAATTACGGCAGTACGGTAACCAAACCCGCTAATCCGGTCAGAGCAGGATATAAGTTCATCGGCTGGTATAAAGAGTCAACATTAACTACAATGTGGAACTTTACTACCGGTATTATTACTGCGAATATGACGCTGTATGCCAAGTGGAGTATCAACAGTTATACGGTTACTTTCAAGAGCAACAACGGCAGTACGACAAGGTCAGTGACTGTCAATTACGGCAGTACGGTAACCAAACCCGCTAATCCGGTCAGAGCAGGATATAAGTTCATCGGCTGGTATAAGGAATCAACATTAACTACAATGTGGAACTTTACTACCGGTATTGTTACTGAGAATATGACGCTGTATGCTAAGTGGACACAAAATCCTACGAGTGTTTTTGATGGGAAAGTTTCTGTATTGAAGATTTATCCTAATCCTGCAACGACAGTATTAAACATTCAAAGTCCCGAACAAATTGATGCTACCTCGGTAGAGATTTTTGATATTACCGGTAAATTGGTATTACAGGTTCCTATAACTTCCGTCATCGACATTTCTATACTGCCGCAAGGGCTTTACACCGTGAAGGCGGGTAACTATCGAGGGAAAGTGATGAAGAGGTAGTGATGAACGAAAATATAAACGGTGAACGGTGAGTGAAATTCGGTGGAAAATGAATTTCCGTCGAATTTTGTTATGTTAAGATGACGTGATTAATGGTTAATGAAAATAGACTCAGTGAAGAGATGCAGCCTTGACATCTTGGTATAAGGATAACAAAAGCAGAGACGTTGCACGCAATATCTCTGCTTTTGTTTGGTGGAATATATACCAAAAAATTAATATGTTTCGCTGAGTAGAAATTTACTGATTGATTGTTTGGAAAAGAATATCTTTAAGCGTAGTAATTCCTTGTTGTGTTACGGCAGAAAAGAAGTGGTGAGGAATATCTGAGGGTAGTTCTTTAGCGATTTCTGTCATGAGTTCTTTATCTAATAAATCACTTTTAGAAATGGCTATCAATCGTTGTTTGTGAAGTAATTCAGGGTTATATTTCGTTAGTTCGTTGAGTAAAACCCGATACTCCTCGGCATGATTTTTACTGTCGGCGGGAATAATAAAGAGTAACACCGAGTTACGTTCAATGTGTCGTAAGAATCGTAATCCCAACCCTTTTCCTTGGTGAGCCCCTTCGATAATTCCGGGAATATCTGCCATCACAAAAGATTGGTAATCTCTGTAGTTGACAATTCCCAAGTTAGGTTGAAGGGTAGTAAACGGATAGTCTGCAATTTCAGGCTTGGCAGCACTTACGACAGATAGCAACGTAGATTTTCCGACATTGGGAAAGCCCACCAGTCCGACATCTGCCAAAAGTTTCAGTTCAAATATAAACCATCCTTCCTGATGTTCTTCTCCGGGTTGAGCAAATCGAGGCGTTTGGCGTGTGGCACTTTTAAAGAAAGCATTACCCTTACCACCGCGACCGCCTTGCACTAAAATTTTTTCTTCACCATCTTGAGTAATTTCCAAAATTAACTCCTCTGTTTCAGGGTCTTTGACGATGGTTCCAACAGGTACATCAATAAAAATATCCTGACCATCTGCTCCATTTCTTAAAGCTCCATCTCCTTTTCCACCATCTTCTGCATGAATGTGTTTACTGTATCTGAGATGAAGGAGTGTCCACCGCTGTGCATTTCCGCGTAAAATAATATGTCCTCCCCTACCGCCGTCTCCACCGTCCGGACCTCCTAAGGGTACAAACTTTTCTCTGCGCATGTGCATCGCACCTGCACCACCTCTGCCGGAGCGGCAAAATATTTTTACATAATCTACAAAGTTACTCATTACGGGAAAGGGCTAAAGGTAAAAGGTTTTGGGTATTAATCACTATTAAAAGTGAGGTGTTATTCTATTGAAAATATCTTCAATACTACCCATGCCTTCAATATTAATTAATGTTTTTTGGTGTTGATAGTAGTCAATCAACGGTTTGGTTTGTGTTTCATATACCTGTAACCGCTGACGAATGGTAGATTCATCTTGGTCGTCGGCTCTGTTAGAAGTACTCCCTCGCAACAAAATACGTTGAATGACCTCTTCGTGATTGACCTCCAAATTAATGACTTTTTCTATTTTCAAATGTTCTTTTTCCAATGCCTGATGCAGTATTTGGGCTTGTGCTAAGGTACGCGGAAACCCGTCTAAAATAATTCCCTCCACCGCTTTATGCTCAATAATTTTTTGAATGACCATTTGCGAAATGAGTTGGTCGTTGACTAATTTTCCGACAGAGATTAAACTGTCAATTTCTTTTCCCAACGGAGAGCCGCTTTTTACTTCTGCACGCAACATATCTCCGGTTGACCAATGAAGTAGTTTGTATTTCTGTGCCAACATCGCCGCTTGCGTACCTTTTCCGGCTCCGGGAGCTCCGAATAGAATATAGATTTTCATACGTAAATAATTTTGAATTTGCAATAATGTTATTCTTCAAGTTGACAAATTATCCAATTTACCCAACTGATCACTGTTGATGCCCGTCTACGATAAGTTTCAAGAGACGACACGTTATATAATTTTTCACTTTTCATTATTTCGATAATAACTTCTTTGTACGGTTCTTTTCCATTGTCAAGATAAAATTGCAATGTCTTTTTAAATACAGAATGGGCAATAATCAGTTTTATAAATTCCTTTTGTCGTTCAACAAGATTACAATGAAATACCTGCTTTCCTTTGTTTGTCAAAACACAATAGGGTTTTTCTCTAATGGTTATTATATCAATCAAACCTAAATATTTTCCGGCATTACAATAATAGTCGGTTTGTCGTGCATCAAAATCATAATTTCTCGTAATGTCTTCTTTAGCCATTTGTTCCTTTTCCTGAAGAAGTTCACAAAGATTAATTACTCTTTCAAATTTATCTGCTTGCGGAAAAGGTATTGCCGGTTGATTGACGATTGGGGTTGTGTCTATAATTTTTGCCAGAACTTCATGATTAAAACCGCCTTCTCGGATTACGTATTTTTTCTGTTGAACAAGAATCAGTGAATTATAGTGATCCGTGTCAGTAAATTTATATTCTCGCAGATGAAAAACACCATTGGTATAAGTTAGAAAAATCGGACGAACTTTTTTTCTTATTTTATTGCTCCAAAGTTTAAAGGGGTAATAAAGTTGTCTAATAAGAAAATCATCGGAAATGTAATTTTTTGCTTCTATGAGATATAATGCACAATCACCTTCATATCCGCCATCAATTTCGATTTGAGAGTTATTGACATCAATTTTACATTGACCTTGCAATGAATTTATATTGAAGGCAAAGGATGATGAACTCATTCTTCCATTAACAGTGGGTAGCAGATTTTGATCTTGGGTAAAGTCCTTTAAAATATTAGAAACATAGGCACAATTAATGGCAGTAGCCTCACTATTGATATTTTGATAATCAAGGCTTTCTAAATATACAGGAAACTCAACTGATGAAACCGCAATGTTGTCTGTATTAAACGCACAAAATGTTTCAAAGTTGCCAATAACATAATCTCCTCTTGAAATCGGAAGAATAGATAAATTATGGTCTGTAAACAATTTAGGAAGTTGTGATTTATGATCAAACTTTGTCATCAACCGAGCTTCTCTATATTCATTAATTTGGCTGGCAGAAATTTTCACACAACCATTTGTCAAAACACTATCCAAAATATTGTGTTCTCCAAATAGTTTTTCCCACTCTAAATCATTTTTAGATTTTCTCATAATTCCTAATTAAAACCTCGTCAATTTCACCACGATTATTGCCATCAGAATTGATAGCACGATGGGCTTGCACCACGATTATTTGATAATCTTTATATAAATTTTTAATGAATGAAGATGATGAATTGGAGAGTAAGAACTTCACCCCACGTTCATTCAGTTGATCACAAAATTCTTTCAACTTAATTTGGTCAATATCATTCCACCCTCCTTGAACATATCCTGTAAAATTGGAATTTTCAGAAATCGGGTGATAGGGAGGATCTAAATAAACAAAAGTTCTATCATTGGTTTCTTGCAATATACTGGTATAATCACTACATTGAATCATAATGTTATTCGTATTCAAATACTGATGAACGGCTTTCAAGGTGGGTTCATTGATAATATTAGGATTTTTATAATATCCAAAAGGTGCATTAAATTCACCCGCATTATTTACTCTATAAAGTCCATTAAAACATGTTTTATTAAGATATATCACTCTTGATGCTCGTTCAACATCGGTCAAATTTTTAAACTCATGACTTCTGTCCAACCCCCTTATTTTATAAAAATATTCGACATTATTTTGATGTTTTCTTAAATCTGTAATTAACTCCTGTAGATTATTTTTAATAACCAAATAGACATTCATCAACTCTTTATTGAGATCGTTGATCTTTGCATTTTGAGGTTGTAGGTGAAAAAAAACCGCTCCACCACCAATAAACGGTTCAATATACCGAAACTTATGGATATTTTCAGGCAAATATTGAGTAATTGAAGAAATCAATTGCCTTTTTCCTCCAACCCATTTTAAAAATGGGGCTACTAATTTATTACTTCTTGTCATTTTGATCTACTATTCAAATATCTACTATTCTTTCGCAATAAAGTCGAGTATCTTATCAGTACTACCCATATTTTCCATTACATAGTGTTTGTTGGTTTTTGTAATATTATCATATAACACTTGGTTTGTCAACAATTTTTCTAAAACCATTTCAAGTTCTTCATCATTTGTGATACTTTGTGCAGCCTTACGCTCAATCAAGTCTTTAGCTTCCTGAAATTTTTTATAGTTGGGGCCAAAAATCACCGGAACTCCATAAGTTACTGCCTCTAAGATATTATGTATTCCCACTCCAAATCCACCTCCAATATAGGCAACATAAGCATATTGATAAAGAGAGGATAAAATACCGATAATATCAACAATTAATATTGTGTGGACATTTGGAGTAAAATCTTCTTGCTTTGACCACAATAACGCATCTGGAAATCGTTTGAGAAGCTGTGTTATATGTGCCGGATGAATTTCATGAGGAACAATAATCCAACGTAAATCTTGGTGGTGGTTTCGGCTCTTGTATTTTTGAAATAACTCTTCGTCGGGCTCCCAACTACTGCCGATGACAATAGTTTTTTTATTGGAAATAAACTGCTCTATAAATGGTACGGGAGTAGAATGTTCTGCAATGGAAATTACTCTATCAAAACGTGTGTCACCGACGCAAGAAGCATGCTGGATGCCGATTGATTGTAATAATGCTAAAGATTCTTGATTCTGAACAAAAATATGATCATAATATTGCAACCACTTTCGGTAAAAACTTCCTATTTTTCTGAAAAAAAGTTGTTGTGGTCTGAAAATCGCAGAAATGATATATACTTTGGCTCCTATTTTTTTTGATTGCTTGAGAACATGATACCAAAACTCATATTTCACAAAAATGACGGTAGTAGGTTTTACTATTTTTAAAAAATAATGAGTGTTCCAAATAAAATCTACGGGAAGATAGTAAATATAATCTGCCTGCTCGTAGTTTTTCCGAATTTCATATCCTGACGGAGAAAAAAAAGTCAATAAAATTTGATGATTTGGATTCTGCTCACGATATTTTTCTATCACCGGTCTTCCTTGTTCAAACTCTCCCAAAGATGCACAATGTACCCATAATAAAGGTTGATTCTGACGAAATTGAGTAAACTGTTTTTTTAATTTGATGAAAGAGCCCCATCTGCCAAATAAAAAAAGTCGGGCTTTACTTTTGAAAGGAAGTAAAATAAAAACACCAAAATAGTAAATGGAAAGAAGTAAATTATAAAAAAGTGCCACTCTTTAATTTTTCTACAAAGGTACAAGGAATTTAGATGACTAAAAAATAGTGTTGAACATTTCTACTGACTAAAATCTCTGACACAACATTATCAAATTTACACTTTATTCACGTTCAGATTAAGTTCATTCCAAATTCCTAATGTGTAA
>CAYVGO010000018.1:0-37965 GCA_964450725.1 uncultured Muribaculaceae bacterium | reverse complement strand
CGCCAAGAAAATATGTCGGACGACCCCTCCGCTGACACTTTTTATAAAAAGAATTTATTACGATCCGGTAAAAGGGTTGCGAAAGAATAAAAAAGGGCTGACTCTTCTGCAAGCATCAGCCCTTTCTTTTGATTATCCATAAAAAAGTAGCCCGAAGTTATCATTGTGGCAAGAAAACTTTGTTGTATTTCATCTTATAGACTGTGTAAAACAGTGGTCGTTGCGGGCTTGACAAAACAAAGTGCTCTGAAATAAAGCCATTCTATTGTTTTTAAATAATATGTACATCATTATTAATTATTTCTCGGCACATCTTTCAACTTCTTCTTTCTTTCACTCCTTGTAAGTAATTTTCAACACCTGATTTCCGACTTGTACTTGAAAATCTCCTTCCTCCAACTTCCAGTTTCCGTAAGCATCAACAAAAGCAAGGTCAGCCGCAGCCACTTTCAGTGTTACAGTTTTCTTTTCCAAAGGATTTAGAGCAATTTTAGAGAAAACCCGTAATCGTCTTACGTCAGGAGTTACGGAAGCCACAAGGTCAGATGTAAAAAGTAATACCGATTCTTTTCCTGCCCGCTTTCCGGTATTGGTAACCTCTACAGAAAAGGTCAACGTATCTGTATTTTTAAATTCTGATTTATCTACTTTGAAGTTCGAATACTCAAAAGTAGTATAACTTAATCCATAACCAAAAGCCCATTGCACCGAAGCCACAGCATTATAATCATAAGCCCCTGCCATTTTCTCCATATTTTCACACGGTTTATGGTCATAGGTAATCAAAGAATTCGGAGCTTTAGGATAAGTATAAGGTAATTTCCCGCTCGGATTTACATCTCCCCACAAAATTTCAGCCAAAGCCTCTCCGCCATAATTTCCGGGCAAATAAGTTTGAATGACCGCATTCATTGCAGGTTCAATTGCTGCAATGACTCTGGGTCTTCCTTCGTTTAACACCAAAACAACGGGCTTACCTGTCTTTGCTAATGCCTCAGCCAGCCGTAGTTGATTCTTAGAAAGAGTAAGGTCATCTAAATTACCCGGAGTTTCGCAATAACTGTTCTCACCCACACAAAGGATAATATAATCTACATTGCGAGCAGCGGCTACGGCTTTTTCTATCTGTGGTTCATTCTCTTCAAAATATTGAATATCGGTGGTCGGAGGATTGGCAGTTTTGTAAGTAACGCCGGGTTCGTAGATTACCTTCTCTTTACCAATTTTATTAATTATAGCCTCTAAGATTGTATTGTATTTTTGGGCATACACATCCGCCTTTTCTCCCTGCCAACTCAAAGTCCAGCCACCGTTGAGGGTACGCATGGAGTTTGCATTAGGTCCGGCAATCAACACTTTCACTCCCGCAGGCAAAGGCAAAATATTATTTTTATTTTTAAGTAAAGTAATCGCTTCACGTGCCGCATTACGAGCCACTTCTGCATGTTTTTCACTGCCGAAGTCAGGAAAATCGGCTACATTGTAAGATGGTTTATCAAATAAGTTCAATCTGATTTTCATTCTGAGTATTCTTCTTACCGCATCATCAATACGACTCATCTTTACTTCTCCTTCTTCTACCAATTCCCGCAAATAATTACAAAAACTCCATTCATAAGGCACCATAGACATATCTATACCCGCATTAATAGCTAATTTTACTGCCTCTTTCTTAGAAGCGGCGACTTTATCACGACTATAAATATTGTTAATGTCCGCCCAATCGGTTACCACTACCCCATCCCAGTTTAATCCCTCTTTTAACCACTCGGTAATATATTCATAATTGATATGATACGGTGTACCATTGTTCATTCCAGAATTAACCATAACCGACAATGCTCCGGCACGAATCGCCGTAACAAAAGGAGCAAAGTGTCGCTCTTTCATATCTTGTATACTAATGTTAGAAGGCGTACGGTCTTTTCCCGAAACGGTTACACCATAACCCATAAAATGTTTGAGACAGGCAGCGACATGATTATTTCCCAGAGCATTAGGATTACTGCCCTGATAGCCCTCCGTACATGCTTTCCCCATGACAGAAACCAAATAACTATCCTCAGAATAAGTTTCCCACATTCTCGACCAGCGCGGGTCACGTCCTAAATCCAAGACCGGCGAGAAATTCCAAGGTACAGAACCCGCTTTGGTTTCATACGCGGTAATTGCTGCTCCTTGCCGTGCTAAATCCGGATTAAAAGTAGCACCCATAGCTATCGCTTGTGGAAACAATGTACCTCCGACAGTGTAAGTTGTACCGTGAATCTGGTCAAGACCATAAACAATGGGAATACCCGTTGTTGCCAAGGCTTCCTTTTGCAGACGTTCTACAATTTGTTGCCACTCTTGCGGAGAAAGCGGCGTGTTGACCGGCGTATTGAGAATTGACCCTACTTTATATTTTCTGATGACGGTGTCTAACAATGCTTCATCAAAAGTAAAGGGCAAATGGCTATGATAAACACTATTTCCTTTTCCAATCACATCGAGTGTGAGTTGTGTCATTTGTCCGATTTTTTCCTCAAGGGTCATTTTTGATAGAATCTCCTCTACGCGATTTTCGATGTTTGTGTCAACCGCAATTGCCGGTTTTGTTTTCGGTTGGTTACAACTGAAAAGGAAAATGTAAAATGTAAAATACAGAATGTAAAATGTGATTTTTTTCATGTGTAAAATAAATTAAAAAATGATGAATTAAAATACAAAAGAAGTACGTTGTAAAATTACAAGTTCTTTCTATTCTTTATAAACCCTCACATAATCGACCACCATAGTTACCGGAAAAATTGCATTATCAATTCCTTGTTGTCCTCCCCAATCACCACCTACAGCAACATTTAAAATAAAAAAATAAGGTTGGTCAAAGGGCCAGTTAGCCTGAGTTTTAACATTTGGAGCAGGGTAAGTAAAATAAGGTTTTTGAGGGTCATCAACATAACACTCTATTTTTGTACTTGTCCATTTCAGCCCATAAACATGAAAATCCTCCTCTTTTTCTATTGGTGCTGTGGCGGTAATCGAATTTCCACCGTTTCTGTCGGAACAATGCAAAGAAGCCTGTACTACATTCGGTCTGTAACCCACATATTCCATAATATCAATTTCTCCGCAAGCAGGCCACCCTGTTCCTTTATTAATATTACTTCCCAGCATCCATATTGCAGGCCAAGTTCCTTTACCTTTAGGTAATTTTGCACGAATTTCCATACGTCCGTATTTAAATTCTTTTTTTCCTTCGGTAATCAGTCGTGCTGAGGTATAACTACCATACTGCTTTTTGTCATCTACTTTTTGAGCAGTAATTGTCAAAAGGCCGTTCGCAATAGTATAATTTCCTGACGATGTATATTTTTGTAGTTCATTGTTGACATGAATATCGGTTTCTACCGTCCAATAATCAGACCGTAAGGTATTCCCGTTAAATTCTTCACTCCACACTAAATTCGTATCAACGGTATTATCGTCTTCGTTAACCGTTACCTTTTTTGTGATTGAAACATCTCCTTTAGAAGTGGTGGCTGTAAATGTTACCTGATATTCTCCTTTTTGTGGAAAATAGTATGTCGTTTCTTTCACAGAAGAGATATTTTCTTCAGGAAATTTCCATGTAATAAAACTGTATTCACCACTAACGGTCGCCTTAAAAAGAAATGTATTGATTTGATTTTCAATGGGTGTAACCGTAAAATCTACTTTTACTTCGTTACCGTTACATTTGCAGGCTGCTAATGACGATAACAGTGATAAGAATATGAATAATTTTTGCATGATTTGTTAGTTTTAAAATTACAGGATAATCTTATTATGGGATTATCCTGTAATTATTTTGAGTTTAATTGGTAAATTGAAAATCGTCAAAGAAGAAAATACCTGTACCGGCGTGTCCTTCATCTCCAAATTGAATAACAATTTTGTCATATACTCTATTAGCACTTACAGTGCTGAAATCAAATATCAATTCTACCCATTTATCTTTATCGACAGTTTGTATAATTTGTGTTTGCGTTTGCCAAGCATTATCTCCGGCATCACTATTTTGTAATTTAATGGCTAATTGAGGTAATAGTTTGTTATTCGTAATCCAGTCTCCGGCAATCTCATTTTCTGTAGCATAGTCGTTATAAGAGGGAATAAAAACTTTGACTTTTATTTTATTTTGAGTAGTTAAATCAAACTTATAATCTGGTGCCGTAAAAGACAAATTGCTATAAAATGCGGTACTCTTCTGGTAGCGATATACTTTATCTGATATATTGTCAGGTAGAGGTACAGGATTATCCACAACCTTTGACAATGTACCCATATCTTCTGACTTAAATACTACTTTGGCAGTTGTACCTTCAAAGTCTTCTGATAAAGGCACGGCTTTTACGACTACCGGCGGTGCTACGTTTTTATCTTCAGGTACTAATATTAAATACCATATATTCCCAACCTGTACAGTACTTGCATATCGCAAGTGCATTTCATTTTCAGTAATACTCAAAATTTCATAAGTACTTGTACCTGCATAATGGGCAAAAATAGCATGATCACTCAAGGTTAATGTCATGTCAGATTCATTTAGTGTAAAAGAGTATAAATCTGTTTTAGGAACATATTTTACATTAAAATCACCTTTTCCACCGGGGTTTTCAAGAGTATCAATACTTCCCAAAGCATTTTTACCCGCTTCATTGGTGTAAACATATCCTTGATTCTCCCACTTCATCTTTAATCCATTTTGATAAAAAGTGTATTTTTGTTCATACAAAGCAGTACCTTCTTTATCCATTGGGGCAGCGGCCCACCAACTTGGGGTATCTTCATCGGCGGGACCAATACCAAAATGTGCTTTAAGATATTGTGCCACTACCCAAGTTTTTCCTGCTGTATTTTCAATACCTCCGGTTAAAGCTGTATAAATTGGTGTATTGATCAATCCAAAATCGTCGTTAGCGATGGTTACTTGAACCGTTTTTGTAACGGTAGCAGTAGCACCGGAAACGACTGCTTTTACGGTATAAGTTCCTTTCTCAATGTACGTACCTGTAATTTTAGTACCACTTCCGGTTACCTCATTTCCCAAATTCCACTTTACAGTTACAGGTGCTTTTGAGATTACGGAAAAAGTATAAATATTATCACTTGTAGTAGATTTTACGGCAGTTAATGTAACATCGTCTGCTGTAAGGTCAACCACATCAAGTTTGTAGTCTTCTGCACATGCAAAAAAAATGAATAGCAGTGCTGTAATTATTGAATAAAATCTAAAATATTTTTTCATAATGTTGAAGTTAAAATGTTAATATGGATTTTGTGTGAGTTCAAATTCAGTACCTTTTGTTTTCTGAATTTCGCTATCAGGAATAGGTAAATATTTTTGACTCTGTTTCCATGTACGATTAGATAATTCATCATTATCATTCAATAAATTGGTATCTCCCCAACGGACAATATCCCAAAAGCGAATACCTTCACCTAAAAACTCACGACGACGTTCTTTTTTTATATTTTCGATAGTGGCCGGAATACTGTTATCTGTTCCAAAAGCACGTTTTCGAATTCTGTCTAAACACGTTTGTGCCGAAACTCCTGCTGTTTCTGTCGCACCACCAATAACAATCAAATCTGCATAATTCAATAATGCTTCAGCATAGCGGAAAATCCTTACATTGTTAGCATAATTCAGGTCTTGATCTCCGGGTAAATCATTATATCCTACCCGAGCAGCATATTTACGCAAAAAGTAGCCCGTGTTCTGATAGCGAGGAGTATATGTTACACCAGTCCAATCGTTGATAGATCCATTTTTACGCTTATCTCCGAGTTCATAGATTTCAGTGGCAGCAACTCTTACAGGTCCAAATCCCCACCCTCCTTTAAATATTTTGGCAGGATCATCTAAGCCGTTCGGCGAAATAAAGGCGGGCAAATTGGTACCATATCCTTGCCAACCACTCCCCCATGTTTTACCTTCAGGAATTTGATTACTTTCAAAAATAGATTCAACACAAAACTCATTTTCGTCGTTCCACATTTTATCAAAGTCAGCAAATAGTTCATAGTCAGCATTGATAACCTTTGCCAAATCGGCAACGACTTCATTGTATTTAGTATTATCTTTCTGATACATCACCACCCTTGATTTTAACATAATGGCAGTAGCTTGAGAAACCCGTCCTAAATCTGGTCCGGTTGTTTTCATGGGTAACTTCCCGTCAGTAGCGGCAAAATTTACATCTTCCATAATTTTAATGTACAATTGGTCTGCCGTTATCTGTTTTGCCATGTAAGGTGCCGTCAAAGGTTTATCAAAATATGGTACATTTCCCCAAAGTTTCCATAGCCAATGATAGTAATAAGCTCTTAGAAAATGGGCTTCTGCTTTATATTGCTCTAATTTCTCAGTAGTAACACCCGTAGCGTTATTACAAGCAATGAGAGTATTATTGGCACGAGCAATTCCTGAATATAAAATACTCCATAAGCCATCTAAATTTTCGGTCGGTGAAACCTGAAATTGAGATAATTTGTAGAGTTGTCCCTGATCTCCGGCATCTCCGCCACCTTTATAAATATCGTCTGAGCGAAGATCTGAAACCAAAACAATACTGTTGTAATTTTGATTGGCATAACTGTCAAATAACAAAATTTGATAAGTGGCTCCCAAACTCGACAATATAGATGCTTCTGTGGCACTACCGTCTGATTGTAATTTTTCGGTTGACTCTACGGTTAAAAAATCATCACCGCAAGAAATCAATATAGATAAGCCTACAAAGGCTATCAAAATAAATAATTTATTTCGTTTCATATTATTGTAGTTTATAAGGTTAGAAAGTAATGTTGGCTCCTATGGAAAAAGTCCGAGATTGGGGATAAATTCCTTTATCAACACCCATCGTAGTAAATCCTCCTGCGGCTAATTCAGGCTCAAAACCATCATATTTGGTAAAAGTGAGTAAATTTTCTCCTGACACAAATATCCTGAACTTTTGTATGGCAATTTTTTGTGTCCAATCTTGGGGAAGAGTATAACCTAACTGTACTCCTTTCAATCGAAGATAAGAACCGTCTTTAATATACAAGTCAGAAGATGCCCAGTTTCCATTGGGATTTTTTGCCGTCATACGAGGAATACGGTTTGAAGTTCCTTCTCCATGCCAGCGTTCTAAAATCCATGTTGGACGATTAATTCCGGGTATATCTCCACGCTGCGACAAGTCAAAAATGTCATTTCCTGCCGATCCTTGAAAGAATAAATTCAAATCAATTCCTTTCCATTCTAATGATGCTGTAAATCCGAAGACCCAATCCGGAGTTCCTTTTCCGATTTTTGTTTTATCATCATCATTAATTTTTCCATCTTGGTTAAAGTCAACAAATCTGACATCTCCGGGTTGTGCTTTAGGTTGCAGTAATTCTCCGGCACTGTTTTTATAAGCATTAATTTCTGCTTGATTTTGGAAAACACCATCAGTTTTATAACCGTAGAAATAAGGAAATACATCACCATTTTTACCTTTTACATAACTACCCACTCCGGTAGCACCACTGCTTTCATAAATACTTTCCCCTGAAGCATTCCCCAGATTGACCAACTTATTCTGTAAGTAAGAAGCATTGGCAGAAAGGTTGTAACTAAAATCTCCTATTGTCTGTTTCCAACCCACTTCAAATTCTAATCCCCAGTTTTGCATATCGCCCACATTACCTGTCGGAGCAGACTGCCCTACGTAAGAAGGAATTGGTTGAGTAATCAACATGCCATTGGTTTTTTTAGTAAAGTAGTCGAAAGTAAAACTGAGGGCATTATTGAAAAATCGAGTATCAATACCGATATTTAATTGTTCTGACTCCTCCCATTTAATGTCCGGATTTGCCAATGCTCCGGGTGATGTACCGTATTGTAATACACCATTGTTGGCTTTATCAGCAATACTGTATCCGCCGCCAAAATAATAATTTTGTCCACCGTCTAATAATGATGTATAAGTAAATCCTGCAATACGTTCGTTACCGTTTCGTCCCCAACTTCCACGCAGTTTTACCAAACTGATTTCTTTCGGACGACTTTCCATAAAACTTTCATTGGTTATATTCCAACCTAATGATGCGGCGGGAAAAATCCCCCACTTGTTGTTGGCGCCAAAATTTGAAGAACCATCACCCCGCAGTGTAAACTGAAAAATATAACGCTCTGCAAAGTTGTAATCTAACCTGCCGAAATAAGAGGCTAAAGTAGCCGCAGTATAACCTCCCGTACCGCCATACAGTTTAGAATATTTTTCATCGGCTATGGCAGAATTGATATTGGCGTGTATAGGATTAGTGTCTATCAAATCATAATCTGTACCCCCAACGTTTCTATAAGTATATTCTTGTGCAGACTGTCCCAATACTACCGTAAGATTATGAAGTTCGGCAAAAGTTTTGTTATAAGACAGTACATTTTCTATTTGCCATTTATAACCTCTGTTCATGGAACTCCAAACCGAACTTTGGGTAATATCTTTACCTTGAGTTGCCAAAAAATGAGGATATTGGTAGCCGTCATTCCCCCAAAAAGCCAAATCAAAACCATAACTACTCTTGAACTTTAAGCCTTGGTAAATGTCTAATTCTGCCCACAATGTACCTACCAATTTATCTTCATTGTTTTTATCGGCATAAGGTCTGTTCAACATCGCTACAGGATTGGCTATCTCCTGAAAGCCGTCGGGAGGCAACGAAAATATTCTGCCATTTTTATCTTTCACCGCATAAGGATGTGCTCTTAAGATATTTTCTACCTCCGTATCATCGGCATATACCCGCACTAAGGGAGAGAAGGCTAAAGCACTTCCCAATACAGAACCAAATTCAGAATTGGTTTCCAATCCTGTAGATTTACCTCTGGAGTATCCGGCATTGACTCCTATTTTTAATACATTAAGAAAACTGCGACTTTTTGTTTCATCAAAAACTGTATAAGTGGAATTACTGCGAAGACTGTACCTCTTATAATTTGATAATCCGTAATTTCCTCCTACAATACCCTCTTGATCAAAGTATCCGAAAGAGACAAAGTACTGTACTTTTTGATTACCTCCATTGACACTGATTTGATGATTCTGTACCGGAGCATTGAAATTGAATGTCTCTTTTTGCCAGTTTGTACCGCTACCGGCATCGGCAATTTGTTGAGGAGTATAGTAAGGCGATTCACCATCATTAATATATTGTTCATTACGAATCACCATGTATTCTTTGGCATCTAACATGCTCTTCAATTTCCATGGATTTTGCCATCCGTAACTGAAATTGTAGTTTACATTTGTTTTTCCAATGCTACCTGTTTTTGTAGTAACCAAAATTACACCATTGGCGGCACGGGCTCCATAGATAGCACCGGATGCAGCATCTTTCAAAATTTCTACAGATTCAATATCGGCAGGATTAAGATAGATAATACCTCCGTCAACTGGCATACCGTCAACAATAAACAACGGGTCGCTATTGTTGACAGTACCCACCCCGCGAATACGGATTTTAGAATCAGAGCCGGGTTGTCCTGAACTTTGAGTAATCTGTACTCCTGAAATTTTACCCTTCAATACATCTTCTACCCGCGAAGGTTTTTGACTGGTTAATTGTTCTGCCGTAACACGACTAATCGCTGCGGTTACTACACTTTTCTTTTGAACTCCATATCCCACCACGACCACATCATCAATCTGTTGAGCATCTTCTACAAGCACCACTTCCATATTATTGGCTGCGGCTATGGTTTGTGTAACATACCCTACGCTTGAAAATTCTAATGTTGCTCCTGCGGCAGCATTAATAGTGAACTTACCGTCATTATCGGTAATTGACCCCGCTGTAGTACCCTTGACAATAATACTGACACCCACTAGCGGTTCTTGATTTACATCTCGCACAATACCCTCAATAGCCGTTTGTGCCTGTGTAATCATAGCAGTACCCAAAAAGCATAACAATAGCAGTACCTTGGACAGTCGGTTAATCCGAAAAACATTGTTTCTTTTGTGTTTCATAAAATAATAATGAATTTGTTAATAAAAAAACATGAACTGTGTAATTGTTGAATTGTGTAACTGTGTAATTGTTGAATTGAAATACAGGAAGAAATGCGGGTAACCGTCATTGAGAGGAGGAACGACGAAGCAATCTCTGTAATTGTGTAAGTGTTGAATTGTGTAACTGTGTAATTGTTTAATTGTTCGCACCGTCCCACATGTCCGCCACGTCCGACGGTATTTCGTTTTCAACTTTCAATTAAACAGTTGAACAATTAAACAGTTGAACAATTGAACAATTAAACAGTTCAACAATTACACAGTTGAACAACTAAGCCTTTTTCGCAGTTTGTGCTGTGCGTTGGTTGTAGGCAGTGTTGGCTGTATCAATGGCCGTGTTGATATTGTTGATAAACTTTTTGATTTCTTCTCCGGGATTAGATACACTGCTAACAAATGCCATGTCTGCAATGTATTGATATGCCTTGTCCAACTCTGCTCTGATACTTTTACTGTCGGGTAATTTTGCAGCATCTTTATTCTCATTTCTTGCCATGCTCAGGGTCGCATATTCTTCATTGACAGTAGAGAGTTCTCCAATAAGTTGTCCTAATCGTAAAGCAGTAATAGCCTCTTGATACTGTGGCTTTGAAAGGTCAAGAATTAATGCTCTTTCCTGTACGGTTTGCTGGTCGTTGGGCAGTCTGTGCAATCCGGTGTAGGGCTTTATTTGCTCTTGTAAAAGGATTCCCGCTTGCTGTTCTTCGGCAATGGGTGATGCCGCAGCGTTGCGAATAATAGTGAGCAGGTGAACATGTAAATTATCCCGTCGATTATCTATCCAATGCAGCCTTTTTGTCTCTACACTTACCTTGCTTTGGGTTACTACGTCATACATCACCATTAAGTTACTTTTCATTTTCGCAAGTATATCGGGTGATATACCGATAATGTTGACCCCAATTTGGTCTAAATACGTTACTACACTTGTCATAAAGTTTGTGTGTTCGGCATTGTTAAACTTGGATAGTTTGACAACTTTAATTTTTTGAAATTCTTCCATAGTCAATACATTTTAATCATTAATAATATCTAAAAACCTATTTACTGTTACGCTAAAATCACATTTCCCATTGGAAATTCGACCTTCCTGCTGCTGCGAAGTACTTTTTCCACCCGGAAATTCGACCTTCCTGCTGCTGCGAAGTACTTTTTCCACCCGGAAATTCGACCTTCCTACGGCTGCGAAGTGCTTTTTCCACCCGGAAATTCGACTTTCCTGCTGCTGCAAAGTGCTTTTTCCACCCGGAAATTCGACCTTCCTACGGCTGCGAAGTACTTTTTCCACCTCTAAACGCCATTTTTCAGTGGGCTAAAGCCCGATTGTTACTTGTTTGCCTTTTCTCCGTTGCTTAAAAGCAACGGCAATAGTACCTGTTCCAATTTCTTTTATTGCTGCTCTTCCATTGCCTTATATCAGAGAATGTCTTGGGTACTATTGCTGTCAACTGTGGAGACTCATGCAATGCGTCTCTACATGGTTCCCCGCATTTCCCTCCTGTATTTCAATTAAACAATTACACAGTTGAACAATTCAACAGTTGAACAATTACACAGTTGAACAATTCAACTCTTCCGAAGGTATTCCGAAGGAGTAATTCCGAAATATTCTTTGAAGCATTCTCTGAAATATTTATGGTCATAAAATCCGCAGTTAAATGCTGCCTGAGTAATCGTCATATTTTCGGTCATCATCATTTTTGCAGCAGCCTTTAATCTCACCACTCTGATAAAAGACACCGCAGTTTCACCCACCAATGCCCTGAGTTTTTTATTTAATAAATATTTTGTGAGATTTAATTTCTCCGCCAAATCTTCTACGGTAAAGTGTTCTTCGGCAATATTTGCGTTGATAATTCCGGTACATTTCTCTAAAAATTCAGAATCTATGGTAGAATAAGGAATATCTGACAATGATTTTTCAGGTTCTGCATGAAATACTTTTTTCAACCTCTCCCTATTATTGATAAGTCCGTACACCATGGCATCTAATTCTTCCATATCAAAAGGCTTTGTACAATAAATATCTGCACCGTGCCTGTATCCTTCACTCTTGCTTTCCGTACTGTTTTTTGCAGTAAGCATAATGACCGGAATATGCGATATGGCAATATCATTTTTCAACGCCTTGCAGACTTCCATTCCATCCATCTGCGGCATCATAATGTCTAAAAGCATAACATCAGGAAAATGTTCTTTCGCCATCGTTAATGCTTCAAGTCCATGAGATGCTTCAACAATTTGAAAATTAGAATGAAAATGGATTGACAGCAGTTCTCTTATATCGTCGTTGTCGTCAGCAATTAACATTACTCTTTCGGGCTTTGGAGTATCGATAATATTTTCTGTTGTCTCTTTGGGTAATTCATCTAAGGGAAAGGTAATCCTGAAAGTTGTACCCATGTTTTCCTTACTGATAAAATCAATTTTTCCGCCATTGAGTTGGACTAAGTTTTTGGTAAATGCCAACCCTAACCCTGTACCTCCGGATGCGTTATGCTTCTCTGCCTGAAAAAACTGCTGGAAAATTTTATCTTGCATTTCATCGGGTATTCCGCAACCGGTGTCTAACACAGATATAATGACCGATTCTGTCTGTTTATTAATATTGACAATAATGTTTCCGCCCTTGGGCGTATATTTTATAGCGTTGGAAAGCAAGTTGTAATAAATGTGCTCCAACATTTCATAGTCTAATGTTAAGGCAATGGGTGATATTGAAGCCTGAAACTTAAGTTCAATTTGCTTTTGATTCAACCATGCCTCAAACTGGTGAATAATGTTTTGGGTAAACCTTACGATATCTTTTGAGATAGGCTGTGCCACCAATTGATTTCGCCTGTATTTGGCATAATCAAGTAACTGGGTGGTAATTCTCAATAACAGTTTAGCGTTATAATCTATTTTTTCAAACAGTTTTATCTGCTCTTCTGTGTACTGAGGTTTATGCTTGAGAAGTTGCGCTATGGGAGTAACAATTAAGGTCAGCGGAGTACGGAGTTCGTGCGACAAGTTGGTAAAAAACTGGGTTTGCATATTGACCAATTGTCGTAATCTTTCACGGTCTTTGCGTGCATATCGCTTTTCGAGTTTCGCTTTTTGTCGTAATCTTATGTAATAAATAGTAAGAAATAATACTCCGGCACCCATGAGGGCATAAATTACAAATGCCCAATAGGTCAACCAAAAGGGTTTAAGAATCGTAATGTTTATAGATTTCACATTTGTAATCCAAACACCGTCAGGATTACAGGCTTTTATCTCAAGTGTATAGGTTCCATAAGGTACGGAGGTATATTTTGCCCATTTATTTTTAGCATCGGTTTCAATCCACTCTTTATCCAATCCTGAAAGTTTATAGGCATACCTTATTTTTGCCACCGCCGTCCTTGACAAGGCCGTAAATCCGAAGGTAAAAGAGTTTTCATCAGACTTCAATACAATATTTGAGGTATAAGCAATGTCATTTTCCAAGATTATTCTTCCGTTGACCGTATCAGCAGAACTTACAGGATTATCGAATAATCTGAATGAGGTAAAGACAATTTGCGGAGGTGTACTGTCAATAGTAATTTTTTCAGGATAAAAACGGTTGATACCATGTGTACCTCCAAAAATCATGGTTCCATCTTTACGATAACAAGAGGTCATATCTCCAAATTCACCATGTTGTAAACCGTCTTCTGAAGTATAGTGCTGTGTGGTTTGTGTTACGGGATTATAGCGACAAAGAATTGTTCCCGTAGAAATCCATAAATATCCGTTACAGTCTTCACGAATACTCTTAATGGTGGTACTCGGCAATTTGTTGAAAAGTTGTACTCTTCTGAATCCTGTGGGGAATCCCTGAACATCTTTCAATACCTTATTTAATCCTCCTCCCATCGTACCGATGTAAGTTTCTCCGCTGCGGGTGTGGAAAATGGGTAAGATGCTGGAGTAACTTAATGTAGAAGAATCTTTTCCCTCTTTGTACCAATGAAATTGATAGACTTGTTGTTTTCGGTCTTGAATATTTAAGATAGTTAACCCGTGATCTGTCCCTATCCATAAGTTGCCATGCCCGTCGGGAGTAATGGTTCTGACCGTTAGGGGCTGTGCACTGTGAGGGATAAGTGTGAGTTGTTGTAACTGTCGGGTCGTAATGTTGTAATGCCACAATCCGTTAGAATATGTACCTACCCACAGACTTTTTTGCAGAGAGTCTGCATAGAGAGTCATGACCGTTCCGGGTACATTGATATGCTGTGCTACTTTCCAAGTATTGCCGCTTTTGACCAAATCTATTACTCCTACGGAGGCAACATAAATATGTCCGTCTAACTCATCAAAGAAATATCCGGTTTCAGAATTGTTTTCAGGTAAAACCACCTGCGCCGGCTCTTGTTGGTTACGCGGTAAACAGGCAATACCTTTCCCTTTATATCCTAACCATAAGTTTTGTCGGCTGTCTTCAAAAATACCGCGTAACCTTATATTGAATTTGGGGTTGGTAAACTGTAACGGATAGAACGGTTTTGCATGAAAATCATAGAGCATAACCCCGGAATGCTTAACACTTATCCAGTATTTTTCGTACCTGTCAACATAAATAGTCTGGACAATTCCCTCTTCTTTAGGAAGAAAAGGTTGTAATCCTTTTTTTTCATGATAACGAAATGCTCCGTGTATTGTTCCTATCAGCATTTCATCTTCGGCCTTTGCCAAACACATGGTTTTGTGGGGAGTAATGGTTCTTATTTGACCGGTTTGTATGTCCATCTCAAAAGTTCCATCGCCGCCAATATACAGGTATCGACCTTGTTTGACAATGGATAATCCGCTGTAATTACTTTTTTTGACAAAGATATTTTTAGAGAAGAGGTAAATTCCGTCAAGTGTAGATAACCATAAAGAATCTTTACTGTCTAAATACATACTGCGAATAAACGGACAGTCATAAAAAGTGATATGCTTCACCACAGTATCTTTTGACGTTTTCAAGTGATATAATCCTTGTTGTGTTCCGACCCAAATATTATCCGGGTCATCAAATTTGATTGCCGTAACAATATCTTCATTAAAGAGCGGATGAGATTTCAGGGTTTCAGATACAGATAAAAAGTTATCTTTTTGTTTGTCTAATATCACCAATCCGCGTAATGTCTGTAACCACAACCGATTATTGTTATCTTCTGTAATTTGAAAAAAGAGATTGCTTTTGAGGGCAGGATATTGAGGGCTCATTTTGTAAATCTTGAAATCTTGCCCGTCATATCTGTGTAAACCCTCGTATGTAAGTAACCAAGTATAATACTGTTTATCCTGATATATTGCTACAACATCATTTTGAGCCAGTCCGTTTGCGGTAGAATATATTGTGTAGTCTACCTGAGCAAAAGTTGGCAATGATGTTATCATCACCCAAAACAGGAATAGTAATATGCTGTAACTTCTTTGCATAAATTTAATTTAACGACACAAATATAGGTTGGTAAAAATAAAAAAACGGTCGTTAAAAATGAAAAAATACGCAAAGGAGTTTTTTTTAACAATTTGTATATGTGAAAATTTAAGGAAAAAAGTGGTAGATTGAAAAGTTCAGTGAAAAGGATTGTACTATCCTAAGAATCACTTCTCGTAGGGTGACAGAACAGTGTGGAAAAAGAAGGAAAAATTATGATGAATGAGAAATTAAAGTCCTATTTTGTTTACTCCAACAAACAAAATATACCTTTGTAAAAATTATTGTTATAGAAGAATTAGTCGCACTTTTTAGAAAAAAGTTGTTGTCTATTGACATTAAATTTGTCAGAAGTATTATTGATAAAATCGATTGGACACAATCATTGATTGGCATCAAAGGAGTCAGAGGTTCCGGAAAAACAACTTTACTTCTGAAATCGGCGGAAAAGAAAAATCAAAAATGCCATTGAAGGACATATTGCGGCAGACGGGATAGAGTTCGGCTATGAAAATAAAATTCCACTATGGATGTTCGGCTTTTTATATTAATAAAAAGTATTCATTCTCATTTTTACAACTTCAAATCACAATTCCGCTGTACGTCATCAATCTCTACACCTAACTTTTTATAAAATTCAATGGCCGATGTGTTCCAATTAGAGACTTGCCAGCGTAATTTATGACAACGGGTTTCTTTTGCATACTGAATGACCGTGTTGATAAGTTTTGTTCCTATGCCTGTCCCTCGAAATTCAGGCTGTACATACAAATCATCCATATACATTGCTTTCCCTGTCCACGTATAGTACCCGAAAAAGCAGGTAACATAACCTACAATTTTATATTCTGCAGTTTCTACAACCCAACAATTCAAAAATTCCTGCTCGGCTTTCATCCGCTCTACTGTATTAACCATCTTTTCTGGATATTTTTCAAAACAGGAAAACTCTACAAAGAGTGCATGAATGTGTTCAAAATCATTTTCTGTTGCTTTACGTATTACAAATTGTTGATTCATAGACAAGAAGTTTAAAGAAATGTACAAAGATAAAATTTTGCAGACATAGAACAAACAAATTCAGATAGAATAGTAATTGCGTGGCAGTTCAAAATCTATTTCAAGATAACTTAAAATATTTTTTTACCTTTGTAAAACCATTTTAAATTCTATATTTTATATTTATGAAAGGAATTATTTTAGCCGGAGGAAGTGCTACACGCCTTTTCCCCTTATCCAAAGCAATATCAAAACAAATCATGCCCGTTTATGATAAGCCCATGATTTACTATCCGCTTTCCACCTTAATGTTAGCCGGAATCAGAGAAGTATTAATCATCTCTACTCCACGGGATTTACCTATGTTTAGAGAATTATTGGGTACGGGAGAGAGTTTAGGAATGACATTTGAATACATCATTCAACCTGCTCCTAACGGACTGGCAGAAGCATTTATTCTGGGAGAAAAATTTTTGGACGGGCAAGAGGGAGCCTTAGTGTTGGGAGATAATATTTTCTACGGTCAAAACTTTTCTGCCATGCTGAAGAGTGCCAGACAAAACGTAATGCAGAAAGGAGCCTGTATTTTTGGATATTATGTTAAAGACCCTTCGGCTTACGGTGTTGTAGAGTTTGATTCGCAAGGCAAAGTAATGTCATTGGAAGAAAAGCCGCAACATCCTAAATCAAAATACGCCGTACCGGGTCTTTACTTCTATGACAACACCGTCTGTGAAAAAGCCCGTAATCTTAAACCATCACCTCGAGGAGAGTTAGAAATTACTGACCTCAACAAAGTATATTTAGCCGAAAATACATTGACCGTAGAACTTTTTGGACGCGGTTTTGCATGGTTAGATACAGGAAACGCCGACAGCATGTTAGATGCAAGTAATTATGTTGCTACAATTCAGAAAAGACAAGGATTCAATATTTCCTGTATCGAAGAAATTGCATGGCGAAACGGCTGGATTGACACCCAACAACTTATTGCGTTAGGAACCGCATTAGATAAAACTTCTTACGGACAATATTTACTCTCTTTGGTCAACTGAGAATGATGAATAAAACACATAACCATCATTCGTGCCGGTAATGACGGGGTTCTTTTGTTTTTCCTTTTCAACCTTCAATTTCAACAGATGAAAGTTACTTTTTTAGGTACAGGCACCTCTTATGGTGTACCGATTATTGGCTGTCAGTGTCCTGTCTGCACCTCAACACAGGCAGAAGATAATCGGTTGCGAAGTTCTGTGCTGTTTACTGTAGAAGATACCTCAATCATTATTGATGTAGGCCCTGATTTTCGTCAGCAAATGTTACGTTGCGGTGTTGATAAAGTTGACGCTATTTTAATCACTCACGAACATAAAGACCATACGGCAGGATTAGATGATATTCGAGCCATATCAAACAAAATGAATCAATCTGTTCCTGTTTACGGATTAGAGCGGGTGTTGAACAATATTAAAACATCTTTTGAATATGCCTTTTCACCCTCTCCCTATCAAGACTTACCTCGAATGACCCTCATTCCCATTGACCATCAAGAAAGTTTTAAAGTCAATAACATCAGCATTATTCCAGTTCCTGTCATCCATGGAAAGTTACCGATTACAGGATACAGAATCAATGATGTAGCCTATATTACAGACACAAGTTTTATTTCAGAAGAATCGTTGCAACTTATTGCAGGAGTAAAAGTTTTAATTATTAACGCATTACAGCATCAACCTCACCCTACTCACTTCTCACTCAAAGAAAGTCTGTCGGTAATAGAAAAAGTGAATGCTTCTAAAAACTACCTTACCCATATTTCTCACCACTTTGGTTTACACCACAAAGAACAAGCTGCATTACCAAAAAATGTTTACCTTGCCTTCGATAATCTGACGGTTTATTTATAACATTACAAAATTATAATTCTATGAAAACCCTTTTTTCCCTTTTTACACTATTGTTACTCTCTTATTTTACAGGATATACCAAAGATGAGTTACCCAATAAAATTTCCGATTTTACTTACATTACCGTAGAAGACGAAATCACAATTACCGGCTATACGGGACAAGATAAAAAAGTTATTATTCCTTCTTCTATCAACGATTTACGCGTTACTACTATTGGACAAGAAGCATTTACCAGCCAACCCGACATAAAGCAAATTACAATTCCGTTCAGTATAAGACGTATAGAACAGCAAGCCTTTTATCACTGCATAAAACTAACTGAAGTTGTGATGGAAGAGGGAGTAGAAGTTATTGGCAAAGGTGCTTTTGAAGAATGTACGTTTTTAAAGAAAATAACCTTTCCTTCTACCCTTAAGCGCATTGAAGATTATGCTTTTTCTGGTTGTAGTTCTTTGTCTTCTGTAAGACTTTCCAACTCTGTAGAGTTTTTAGGAAAAGCAGTTTTTATTGACTGTACGCAGTTGTCTTCGGTTACGCTTTCAGAAAATCTTGTGGCACTTGAAGAGTCTGCATTTTCAAGTTGCGTAAATTTACGTAAAATCATCTTACCCAAACAGCTAGTAAGAATTGAAGATGAAGTATTTGCAGGATGCTTTTCCTTGAGAAGTATTATTATTTCCCCCACTGTAGAACATATTGGCGCAAGAGCGTTTGCCCGATGTGAATGGTTGACAAAAGTAATTTTACCTGAAAAAATAAATTTTATAGGTTACGAAGCCTTTGACAAATGTACTTATCTTGGATTAGTAGAGGTCAAAAGTCCAGAGCCTCCGGTATTAGGTCATCTTTACAACGGAAATAACCTATACAATCAATGGTCAGACACGTCTGAAAAATTAAAGATTATTGTTCCTGCATCATCAATTGAATCTTACAAAAAGTCTGAAGGCTGGAATAAATATGCCGAAAAGATAAAAGGAAAATAAATATGATCATTTTAATGATCTGCAATCATAATTCTGCTGCCAATATCACAACGAACACAAAGTTTGTGACTGCAATAGTTTTTGACAAGATGAAGTACCGCTTGCGATTCCAACATATTGCGTGGTGTATTGAAGTGTGTTGACCACAAGTCTGTATAGCGGTTCTTTTCAGAAGGCAGCATCTCCCATAAATCCAATGCCTGCTGTATTATCGTATCATTGTCAACGTGTTTTCCATAATAAAAAAGTAATGGAACAATGACATTGCCGAGTATTCTGTCTATAAATGATTTTCCTATCTGTTTTTTACTTTTTTGTGTCGAGACTTCTGAAAAACGATAGTGACTTTCCCAATACAATGTCGGTTGACATTCAAAAAACTGATGCCAACCTTCTAAAGTTCGCGGTTGAAGAACATCACTCCACCGTAAGCGGTGGCGAGTAATCCATTGTGCAAATTGAGACAACCTGATTGTTGGGTAATTTTGAGGACGGTTCTTTCCGAATTTCCAAAGGCTGACATCTATCGGTGTTAACTGGTATTTTGCACGATAAACAGTATATTCCCGGTGCAATAATTGGCAATAATCATCTTGGTTTTGAAAAGAATTTTCTAAGAATCCTGCTTGACCAAAGAGTAGGGCTTCAATCACGGTAACATTGTTTGCATGCTTTTGTAAAACAGTAACAGGTAAGTGCAGAGATAATAATTCACACGGCAAACTGTTGTCGGGCAATCCAAAACTACGTAACAGGGTGTGATAAAAAAGAGTATCCCAATCAATTTTATCGGAAGAATCTACAGCCAGTCTTTCTGTTAAGGCAACCAATCTTTCCATTCCCATTCTGGAAAGAAAGTGCCCGACAGTAAATGAAGGAATTTTGTGAATAAGATTTTCACAACGTACTACAGAAGGGTTTTCTTTTAATTGTTGATACCGTTCAGCCATTGCCTCCGGATAATGTAGTACTAAGGTAGGGATTTTTACTTTTTGAGTATTGTAAACATCATGATGGTCATATTCACCGACAACGTGTAAGATTACATTATCATAATGGGGATTTCCCTGGTGTTGATGTTTCTTCCAGTCGCTTGCTTTGCTATGAATTTCTACACTTCCAAACCAGTCAATACCATTCATTTTTATATGAGCATTGACAAAATCAGGACCGCAAGTACCAGACCATCGTCCTGTAGTAATAACTTCGACAGATTCGCCATCAGTTGTTTGCAAATTATTTCGAAAGAAAAGACCGAATTGCCACAGGTAAGTGTAAAAATCTTCTTCAATTTTCATTTGTGAATTATCTTTTATTCAACACAAAGGTTATGATTATAGCCATGATTACAATATCTCCACAAATATAGGAATATTATAGATATAATTCATTTATTGTAATGGTAAAAAATAAATCGGCGATTCGTTCGGGAAGTTTTCCGGATGAATGGTAACAGATAAGTCTTTGAGGATAAGGTGAGGATTTAAAACGCTATGTTCATAGTACTTTGCATAGTACGTATTACATGCAAATATTTTTTTGTGTTGAAATGCTTTAAAAAGAGAATATCCTTTGTATTGCTCTAATAAGGTGCCATAAGTAAGCATTTCGGGATTATTATATTTGAGAATCCAAATATCGGCATCTTGTGCTTTTGATAAAACATTTTCAAAAGACATGGGAATAGAGCCTGTATTGACATCTTCACTCCAAATATAATTGGCCCCAGCATCAGCATACAATACTGCAGTATAACTTTTACCTCCCGGTACATACCATGTAGAACCCAATAGAGTTTCGGGCAATAGAGAAGGTTTATTGTTTATTGTTGCAACCTTTTGCTTGATTTGCAGATATTCTTTGACCGTATTTTGGAATAAAGAATCTGCGAGTGCTTGTTTATTTAATAATAATCCGAAAAATTTTATCCATTCTGCTCTTCCCAAAGGAGTATTTTCGAGATAGTCAATTGCTTCTACAAAAGGAATACCTAAATCTGTCACCTTTCCATAATTATTTCCTTCTACAAATGTACACAGAATAACATCGGGAGAAATGGTAATTATCTTTTCAATGTTAGGAGCGGCAATCATACCTATATCTTGCAATTTCCCCTCTGCGAATCTTGTTTTTAAAGTTTCGACCTTAAGATGTTGAGATTCGGACACTCCAACAATAATAGTATCTGCATGTAAAGCAGAAATGACGGCACAATGTAATGCGTCATAAACAATCAAGCGTTCTATCGGTGTTCTTATAATGATTCCGTCAGGTAAATTGGCTGGCAAAGTATCCGATTGGGGAACCAAAACATATTGTCGAAAGATTGCTGTTGTGTCACTGTTGTTATAAAGTTGTAAAACGGTATAATAACCAAAGTCCTGATAGTTGAATAGTCTGGCGTAACTTACATTTTTCTGTGACAGTTTTTCATGATTAGCATAACATCCAGAAAATAAAATGATGGTTGTTAGAACAAGGCAACTATCCAATAACTTTTTTATCAATAGTTTTATTGAAACTCTTTTGGCATTTTGTGTGTATAAGAATGTCCCTATTTTTTTATATTGGTAAAACATTATGTATTTGAGATTGATTACATTTCTAAAACCTGACAATTGTTTTATCTCCTAAATTAAAACTTGCCGTAAGTAGTTGCTCGTTGAGTAATTTTCCTTGTGCAACATGCAATGTCAACATTACACAAAGATTGACATAACGAGTTTGTAAGAAATCAAGTTTTAAATCCATCCGTAAGTAATGCTTTAACTTACGTAATCCTTGATCATTAAATTCTGTACGGTAAAAAGGATCACCCCAATAGACCTGATGACCTTGCCCAAAGTAGTAATTGGCAATAAACTTCGCTCTCCAAATTCCTAACATCAATGTAGTATTTAGTCCGTGAGAAGTGATATAAGGGTCAGGTCGTACTCTGTTGGACGAAAAAATATAATTTGCTCCCACTTGTAATGTGGAAGTCCGAATAAGGGGCAATGAGTGATTTTTCCACAATCGGTCAATATTGGTTTCTAACCCTACGGATACTTGTGCATTATCTCTAACAGATTCACCGTCCAATGTTCCGGCAATATGGTTGAGCATAAACATATTTTTAAAGTCTAACAAAGGGAATAACTCATATTCTCCAAGTGTTCCAAAAGAAAATGCTTCTCTGGTTTTTGCAGTTTGAAACCCAAACCAATCAAGCCAAGCGTATTGGTGATAGCGACTGTTTCCAACATGGACTAATGCTCCGGAAAATATAGTTTTATAGCGGAATAATGAATCCTGCCAAAGCCAGCGTGGCAATTTTACAGTCAATGTATCCATATTGTAAAATCCGACTTTAACTAACCATAATTTACTGGTAAATTCATAGTTTATTTCTGGTAAAAACATATCTATCCGTCCGTGTCCGAATTGGGTTTGATACAATCCTCCCACTCTTAAATGATGTAATGAATCTAATGAATATTTAAGGTTCGCCGCGACCCACACACCACCAATGGTTTGAGAAGTTGCCAGTGTAGAACCGCTATATTCGCGATTATTAAAAAATCCGTGAAATCGAGTATCAAGACCTAATTTTTGTTCTGCACAAAGCAACAAGGGAATAGAAAGAAAAAGAAGTATAGAAAGGTACTTCATAAAAATGTAATCAAATAACTATATAAAATCTTAGTGCTGTTGATGAAGAACTTTAAAAGTTAAAACCTAAAGCAGATGTAAATGTTGGAATAAAATAAGTATTGAAGCCGGGACCATTTCCGGGGTAACCTTTAGTATTTGGAAACACTGACCACCCTACTCCCAAATCTAAAGACAAACCCGATTTCCAAACAAACTGGTACCCTACTCTCATTCCAATTTCAGGGGAGTGATAAGATTTATTGGTTTCAGGAGAAGTAACATCTCCCTCCGAAGGCAGGTAATTATAATAACCTGAAGTATAAGAACCGTATCCATAGCCATAACCTGCAGCAAAACCCAGATATAATCCTTTGGGGGCATAAAACTTACGAGCCAAAGGATACAATCGGAGTTGGACATTAAAATTGAAAACTTGCATTGGCTGGTAATTATAATAGAAAAAATAATTTCCTTCTACCTGTACGGTTAAAAAATTGATAAGCCGGCGTTCGTAAGCAACATTAATCCCCGACATCAAGAGGTAGATTACATTGATTTTGACATTGTTTTTGAGAATATAGGCATTTTCCTTTTCAATCATTTGTGTCTGACGTAAAATATCATCGTTTACTTCAGATGTTTGTTGTGCCGATAAGTAGGTGAAAGTAAGTACAAAGACAAATAAGAATAGAGCAATTAAACTTTTCATAAGCATAAATAATTTAAAAAAATTGTACCGTTGAATATAATCTTGGGACAAAAGTATTAAAAAATCTGTTCTTAATTAAATTTAATGCTCACATTTTATCGTTTAATGCACTGAAATTAATCTTCTGTATGAATTGACCTTAGATGATCTAACCCTAATTCTTTTGCCGAAATTTCACGCATCTCTACTTTACGAATTTTTCCGGTTACCGTCATAGGAAAATCATCTACAAACTTCCAATATTTCGGTATCTTAAATGTTGCTATTTTACCTTTACAGAACGACAACAAATCTTCTTCCGTACACGACATATTAGGTTTTACACGTACCCATGCCATCACCTCTTCTCCATATTTATGACTTGGCACTCCAATAACCTGTATATCTAATACGGCAGGATGCACCAACAAAAAGTCCTCAATTTCTTTTGGCGAAATATTCTCACCCCCTCGAATAATAATATCTTTAATTCGTCCGACAATAGAAATAAAGCCATCATGATCCATCATCGCTACGTCTCCGCTATGCATCCATCGGTTTTTGTCAATCACCTTTTTGGTCGCTTTTTCATCATTCCAATACCCCAACATTACACTATATCCTCGAGTACACAATTCTCCGCGCTTTCCAACAGGAACGATATCTCCGGTTGAAGGGTCAACAATCTTCACCTCCAAATGCGGGTGAACTCGTCCTACCGTACTTACTCTTTTGTCAATAGGATCATCAGCATAAGTTTGTGTAGAAACCGGTGATGTTTCGGTCATTCCGTAACAAATCGTAATTTCTTTCATGTTCATTTTTTGAATTACTTGCTGCATCGTATCCATAGGACATAATGCACCTGCCATAATTCCTGTACGTAAAGAGGTAAGATTAAATTTCTCAAAATTCGGTAACGCCAATTCAGCAATAAACATCGTAGGTACACCATATAATGAAGTACATTTTTCTTTTTCTACAACAGAAAGTACCATTTCAGGCTCAAAAACTTCTCCCGGAATGACCATACATCCTCCATGCGTAACTACTGCCATATTTCCCAACACCATACCAAAACAGTGATAAAAAGGCACAGGAATACATACTCGGTCTTTTTCCGTATAGTACATACGCTCACCAATAAAAAAGCCATTATTTAAAATATTATGATGAGTTAATGTAGCACCTTTAGGTAACCCTGTTGTTCCTGAAGTATATTGAATATTGATAGCATCGTCAAAAGAAAGGCTGTTTTCACGTTCTTCCAATTCAGCATTACTTATGCTTTCTCCTTCTTGGAGAAAAGTATCCCAATCTTTATCCAAAAATACTATTTGTTCAAGATGAATTAATCGGCTTGAAATGCTATCCAAAATTTCTGCATAATCAGTCGTTCTAAAACATAATGCAGAAATCAAGAGTTTTATTCCTGATTGATTGAGAGCATATTCTAACCCGGAAGAGCGATAACCCGGATTAATATTGACTAAAATAGCACCTACACGAGCAGTAGCAAATTGTGTTATAACCCACTCATAACGATTTGCAGACCAGATACCTACCCTGTCTCCTTTTTCAATACCGGCTTTCAATAAAGCTTTTCCCAGCCTTGTAGTATGCTGCCAAAATGTCTGATAATCCATTCTTACATTTTGCTCGTCAACCACCAAAGCCTCACGGGCAGGAAAACGCTCGACAATCTTTCGTAAGTTTTCGCCAATAGTATCTCCAAATAAAGGCTGAGTAGAAGCACCACTGACATAAGATTTTTTATTCATATGTATTTTAATTTAAAATTTTCCCATTAAACAAATGTAGAACCCATCTCATTTCCCAAGTATTTTCAAAAAATAACCTCGTGAATTCTACCCTTCCAATAATGAAGATAACATAAAAACAAAAATAGACTTTTTTTCTTGACAAAAAGATGACAAACTTTAAAAAAGAAAAGAATTACAGTCTAAGACAAATAATCGTAATAATGTGATTACAAATTAGTAATCACATTAAAATGTAGAATTTTATTTGTTTCAATTTATCATTATTGATAACAATTCATCAAAGTTTACAATAGTGTGATTGATAAGGATGTAGAAGGAATAATAATGCAATTAACATTATATAACACAAATAAAAGATAATTTCTTTTTTATTTTACGTTACATTTGTATTGTCAGGTCATAATATGTTAAGTTTGAGCACCTCAACATATTTCTTTTACGACCTTCGAACGTACGTTAATTTTAATTAAAATTCACTGAAATAGATTGTAGTATATTGTATCTTGAGAGAGAACAATACATTGATTTTGTTGCATATGTTTGTTTATTGTTCTTTGAAGTATACTTTAAAACATTCAGAGTAAAGTATTGACCTATAGAGAGTTATATATGATATTGATTTTAAACTATTTAAACATGAAAAAATATCTACTGCCACTTCTTATGTTTTTTAGCATTTGGAATTTCTCCGGATGCACAGAAAACAGTTTCATGGTTTTTTTTGACAGTAACGGTGGAAGTGCTGTAAAGCGTATCAAAGTAAAAGAAGGACATAGAGTAAATAAACCGGACGATCCGGTAAAATCAGGCTATAAACTTGTAAATTGGTACAGAGATAAAGATCTTATGCTTGTGTTTAATTTTGAAACAGATATTATCAATTCAGACATTACACTATATGCCAAATGGCGAATAAAACGGCCTACTTTTACCGTTACGTTTAATCTCAATGGCGGCAGTGGAATTACTCCGTCACCGCAAACAATTGAAGCGGGATACATTGTTATAGATCCCCAAGTAACTCCTACAAATAATGGTAAGATTTTTGCAGGATGGAGTGGAAATAAAGATTCGCAAGGAGGAGCAGATTTATTTCAGTTAAATACCAGAACAATCTCCGGTGATACAACTTTGTATGCTGTATGGATCAATGATAATATTCAAAATAAATTATTGGCAGCCATCAATAAAATTAAAAATCAACCATTTGTCTATGCCAAAGGAGAGCAAGTTTTATTATTAGAAGGGGCAGTTTCTGACAATGTGTGGATTGATTATAAAAACAAAAAATTTTTAAGCAAAACTTACACTGTGAATAATCCGATCTTAGGAAGGTGTATTTATTTAGACAATGAGATAAAATATTTTTATGATTTGGCAACACTAAATAAAACAACCCAATCTGAAGCATTTGAAATGCTTGTTTACAATGAATTTTACACTCCCTATATAGACCGAATGATTCGTTATTTGAATCAGGGGGGTGAAAATTGGCAAAGTTCCAATGGTCAATACGAAATCTCACAAACCGAAGCCAATAAAATAACAAGATATTGGGCTAAGTTAAATGGTAGCGGATTTGTGGAAGAGGTGGGTTATCGTACTACAGAAAATGGTTCGGGAACAGATTCTGCAAAAATAGTTTTCAAGTATGATCCAGAATCACTTTCATATCCGGAAACAGAGTTGGGAGACAGAGGATCTTTTACAAAATTACCAACTAAAAAAGTTACCATTCATTGGTCTGACAAATATAATGATGCTGTTGTATTTCAATCTGAAAGTGCCGGTAAATACTATATTAATGTTAGCAGTAGTTATATTGGCAGGTTCAGAGAGATTTTTTCGGGAGAAAAATGTAATGGAGAAAATTGCTGGAAATCGTATCAGGATAAAAACTATTCCAGAGAGTTTAAAAACACAGAAAATACTTATGAAATAACCGGTATGGAGTTGGAAGTATATGCAAAAAAACTATAAATCGCTTGCTAAACGCAAAAAGATAATAAACTGAGAATATATCTACTTACTTATGAAAAACACAATATGGATACACTGTAGTATTTTACTATTACTTTTTACGACCTCTTGTAATCAGGAAAAATATACGGTGATGTTTGAGGTTGATGGAGGTTCGCAGATTGGAGACATGAAAGTTTCACCTGGCACTAAATTACTAACTCTCCCCGAACCCACCAAAGAAAACTATTCTTTTGGAGGATGGTATGTAGATGCAAAATGTAAATACCGATTTGACAATTACAGCCGACTTGTGAATACAGATATTGTTCTTTATGCCAAATGGATCGTTTCAAATGAACCGGACAATAAAGATGCTCATATTTTAAGGCTTCGATCAATTTTAGAATCTACGGCATTAATGCCTTATTTAGAATGTACGATTGACAAAACTATAGAACAATGTAGTACAACACAAAAAAGCACCACTCATATTCAATATGATAGAATAAATAAAAAAATTTTTTTCACCGCAAATAGTAATTCTACTGATAATTCTACGGACGAAATTTACTACTTTGATGGCAGGCAAGCAGATATAGCCTACATTTATAGTAAAGATTCTAAATCACAACTGAAATTTCAATACCGATATTCTTGTTCCTTAGACTGTATCTACGGACTTTCTGGACTTAAACAAATATTGGACACTTCAATCATACATAGTTTGAAAGAAGTGAAAGAACTCATAGTGCCTTTAGATGAAAACTCATACCAAATTGAAGTCTATGATCTTACTACGTACAAATATACTATCAAGATTAATGAAAAGCAAAATTTGGAGATGATGAATTTTAAGAAAATAAGTAACGGTGTATCCATATTAGATATTACATGGAATTTTAGTTACAATACACGACCAATTAATTTTCCATCAGGATATACATTTTCAGATTTTGAGAATATTAATTCCCGTCGTGTAATCTTATCGTATCCAAGCGGAGAATCTTACCCAATCAACCAACAATCAACACTCTACATCACTCCTCGCAAAGGAGGTTTTTATAGATTAAAACAAGAGGAAGCCGAGAAATTTTCACCAATTTTTTTTACCACTACCACTAATTATTCCTATTATCGTTATAAATACCCTATTACTCCTCCCCCCCTAAACGAAGACAATAATGATGTTTTTAAGGATTGTAAGGATTATATTGTAGAATATGATCAAGATGTATTATATGCTAGATAACTAAGCAAATATTCTCTCTACAATATCTTGGCTCTTGATATTAGTTAAACAAGCATAATCCTTGCGAAAACAGGGTTTATTGCCATATACCGAACAAGGACGACAATCTAAATTGTTGGCAATACAATCTTCAAGACGCTGTCTCCACCCCAAAAATCCGCAACTCGGATGCGTTGCCCCCCAAATAGATATTACTCTGATGTTACAGAGAGAAGCCAAATGCATATTTGCAGAGTCCATAGAAATCATAACATCTAAATTAGCCATGAGTTGTAACTCTTCTGACAATGATTTCATGGTAGAACAATTCGCGATACGATTCGGAAATTGCTCAGCCAATTGATGTAATACTTCTACTTCCTTTTTACCGCCTCCAAATAAAAAAATCTGTACTGTCGGAGTTTGTTTAATAATCAAATCAATAACATCTACAATGGTGTCAATTGGCAATATTTTTCCTTTATGTTGAGCAAAAGGAGCAATACCTATCCAATATTGATTGAGTGCTTTTTTTTGAGTAGTAAAACGTTGTTTTAAAGGTTGATTGATTAATTGAAATTCCCCTTCAAATTTTCTGAAGCAAGCAGCATAGCGCTCAAAAACGGTAGGTATTTGCAATTGTTGCTTGTGGTGCAGTCGAGTAATTTTTTGTAAAAGACGACGAGGTTTTTTCAACCGAATATAGCGAAGCCCATACAATTTCACAAAAACTCCAATAAGGTGAGTACGTAAAACCGAATGTAGATCTACAAAAATAGCATCAGGATAATTTTTGCGTAATGTATTGAATAATGAAAAAAGTCCTTTAAACCCTCTATACTTTTTCTCTAAATCTGCCGGAAAAAAAATCAGACGTTCCATATTTTCAAAAAAAGGCTGAAATTTTGGACGCGATATCATACAAACTTGATAGTTGCTGTACTGTTGAAGAAATTGTTCTATCACAGGTACAGTCATTGCAACATCGCCCATTGCCGAAAAACGGAATATAATAACGGTTTTCACGATTTTAATCTTACTATCATCTTTTTATTATTCCATAATGACACTTCTCCTTCATTTTTTATAAAGGATAGGATTAAGTGACGGGTCATTATACATTTTCATCTGTACATAAGTTTTCATATACTTTTGACCGGTAGCATAATCATGTAAGAGTTGTGTAATGGCGGTAGTTAAATCTTGTTGTTGCACCAGTAACACATTTAACTTTTGCCGGCATTGTTGTTGATGTTGTTGTGTTGAGTCTCTACGCTCAACCTCTTTTTTCATGTGATATATTTTCAGATAAAGTATTGACAGTCTATCAATAGCCCAAGCCGGACTTTCTGTATTAATCGTAGCATGTTCCAACAACTTTACAGATGAGAAATGGTTTAAAAAATAACAATCAATTTGTTCTACCAAATCCGTACGTTGTTGATTTGAACGATCTATTCTCCGCTTGATTTCTAAAGCTTCGACAGGATTGATATTAGGATTTCGAATAATATCTTCTAAATGCCACTGTACTGTATCAATCCAGCATTTTAAATATAACTGATATTCGATGGTATTTTCGGCATAAGTATTAACAATAGGCGCGTCTACATTGTCTTTTTGGTGATAGTGCTCAATAGCCTGAGAAAATATTGTATCGCAAAGTTTAGTAAAATTCTTGAACATATTATTTTAATTTAGAATAAAACAAAGATAATAAATAAGAGTGTAATAACAAAAAGAGGTTGTTCCTTGAGAACAACCTCTTACATATAATAGACAACTGAAATTTTATTTAGTATAATATTTAACCCCTTTTGCTTTATTCCATGCACCACGAGTAAAATCAGGTATTGCAACGGGTGCACCACTATTTTGACAAGAAATTTCGGTTAATTCACCTAAACAAGACCATTCTGCAGCGTCATAAACATCTTGGTCAAGCGGCAGTCCATTACGCAAACAGTAAATTAAACGATAATCCATAATAAAATCCATACCACCGTGAGCAATAGGACCTAATTTTTCAGCCAAAACTCCCATTTCTTTATAAAAAGGATGCTCATAAACTGCCAATATACTATCTAAGAGATTTTGTGGCAAATAAGAGTGTGCATCATGGTAACTGCGCAAAGCAATACCGCTTTTAGGCCATTTTTCAGCAAAACCTTCAGTTCCTGATAGTAAATGAATACGACTGTATGGTCTTGGACTGATTACATCATGCTCTATACGGATAGTTTTTCCATTCAATGTTTTGATAAGGGTAATATTCATATCTCCTTTTTTATATTCACGCTTCGCCACGTCTGAATCTTTTCCATATTGTTGAGCATAAAGATTGGTCATTCCCATTTGTTTGGTTGACATAGAAACCAAGTATTCCATTTTATCTCCTCGGTGAATATTCATAGCGTGGCAAATAGGTCCTAAACCATGTGTAGCATAGGGATTACCATCATGTTTAGCATTGTGTTCGGTACGCCACATTTTGTAGTAACCCACAGGATGTTTATTTGTAGTGTCAGGAACATATCCTTGACCTTCAACATATTTTAATCCTCCATCAGCACGGAAATACCATTCCAAGTTATGAATATATGCTCCGGCACCATGTAAAATTTCTCCAAATAGACCTTGTTGAGCCATATTAAGTGTAGCTAATTCAAACTTGTCGTACACACAATTTTCTAACATCATACAATGCTTGCGTGTTTTTTCGGCGGTATTAACCAACTGCCAACACTCGTCTAAACTAGTAGTTGCAGGAACTTCTACGGCTGCATGTTTTCCTTTTTCCATTGCATAAACAGCCATAGGAACGTGAGCATCCCATGGAGTTACAATATAAATAAGATCTAGATTTTCATTTTCACACAACTGCTTCCAAGAATCTTGCCCTATATATTCTTTGGCTTCAGGTTTTCCTAATTCCTTTAATCTCTTTTGCACATTTTTGACTTTTTGTTCTTCAACATCACAAATTGCGCCAATTTCGACACCTTCAATATGTGCCATACGAACAACAGCAGAAGGTCCGCGCATTCCTAAACCGATAAAACCGATACGAACTTTTTCTAGCGGTGGACAACGTAATTCTATTACATCTTCTTGTCCTGCCGGGCGTTGGGGAACATCTAAAGTAATAGGTAGGGAACTTTGTTTACAAGAAACAAATAATAGAAGCATCATATAGAGGCTTACTACAGAAAGGAAACTTTTTTTCATGAATTTTTATTTATTGGTAAAACATCTATATCAAACTAATTTTTCTCTCCGACAAACTTATCTGATTCATTTTTAAAAAGAACATTAAATGTCGTCAGAGTTCCATAAATACGAGTAATGTATTGTTGCATTTCAACTTTTTCTTCATCAGACAATTGAGAATGAGCATTAATTTTCTGCTCCAAAACTCTTAATCTGTCACGCAACATTACAATTTTATGAAAAAACATGTCTAATGGAATTTCTTTTTCTTTCAAACCGGCATCATTAGGATATAGTACCATTTTTCCTCCTGTCCATTTTCCTCCAAGTTCTATTTTCTGACCAATATCGCTGTAACGATTAAGAAGCCGAATAATACTTTTTTCAACTTTGTCATAAGATAGCACATCTGATGGAGATTCAAGTTTCTCAATCACTTTAATACCCTGATAATTTTTAGAAATAATACGTAGTCCTCCGTCTAAAAATACAACTTCATAAGCATCACTTCTTACTTGTGTAACGACACCTTTCCCAAATTGGTCGTGATCAATTCTTGACCCTATTCCTAAATCATTCATTTATTGTATCACTTGATTTCTTAAGATTTCAGTTTCTTTAGTAAGAGTATCAAAAGTTGTTTGAACCGGTTGTTCGGTAAACTTTTTAAAACTTTCTATCACTTTAGCAAAATCTTTTTCTAAAGCAACAATACTTTTATCATTATTATGTTTTGCAAACAAATCAACCAAAGAATTAAGGGAAGCATTTTGATTGATAATTAAATCTTTAACTGCAGTGAAGTTGGCCACTCCCACTTGTGTGGCAACGTACAAACTTTCTATCCATGCACCGGCTATCACTAATATAGATTCTCTGTCCTTACCATTTTCTTTAAGTGAACTGTAAGTTTCATTATATGTTCTTTTAACCAAATGAATCAACGTATCTTTATTATCAATATTTTCTTCTATTTTGGTCAAAATATCTTTATCACTAATTTCAATATCTAACTGAGCATATAAATCTTTAATAACTTTAAGATAATCCAATGTCTCTTTTTTCATGTTATACGTTGATGAATAAGCCAAATCTGCTCCATAAACTCCTAAGTTTAGCGCTTTATCATCATCAGTAATATAGTTGACTACATTCGATACTTCATTGGTGATACCGATGTTATAGGCAATCCCTTGTTCGTTGATGAATTGGGTGATTTCATAAGAATTCATGAGCGGATACTCCATAACATTAGTTTCTAACTTGACAGATTTACTGTTATTACTGCTACCACATTGAGTACAAGAAGAAAAAGAAACTAAAAATATTGCAAGCGATACAATGAGAAATAATTTTGCCTTCATAACTAAAATATTTTTTGATTACATCTAATAGGTTTTAGCACAAAAGTAAGTGTTTTACGCTGAAATACAAAATTTTTTATATCAATTTACTTTAGAAATCATTTCCCGAGTAAAAGAAAGAATATTTGAAATTTTTTCGACACTCTAAATATATTAAAAGTTTGTTTATTCTGAATAATTTATCATTTACCTTAACAATGAAAAAGTGAACTAAATTTTATATACTAATATATATATAATATCTTTGCACAAAAATAACAATAACAAATTACGTTATTTACTAATTTGTATATTATTTAAATAAGAAAATAACATTCAGTTTCCTTAAGTTTGGTTGATAATTGTATGGTGCGATTTGCGTTGGCGGTTTTATGTTGTACAGTTGGGATTTCTTTTGCCAATGTTCGGACAGAACAACTTGAAAACACAGCAATTTTAAGCGGTATTGTGGTAGACTCTATAACTCGCGAAGCCCTACCCGGCTGTGTTATACAAATTGATGGCACAACCATCAGCACAGTAAGTAATGGTAAAGGAGAGTTTAAGTTACCTTACAAGAAAGAATACTCTAGTTTGACTTTTTCTCTCTTAGGATATAAGATGCAAAAAATATCCATTCCCAAAAATCCATCTAATCCATTATTAATTAAACTCCATCCGCAAGCCCAGCAGGTGAAAGAAATTGTTGTAAATCGTAAAAAAAAGAAATATGACAAAGATAATCCTGCGGTTGAACTGATTGAAAAAGTTATTGCGAATAAAAAGGTTAATCAGCCTTCAAGTCAAGCCTTTTACCAATGTGAACATTATGAAAAAGTCATTATTTCTATCGAAAGTTTAAACAAGGATTTTGCAAAAAAGGTCTTTGGGAAACAATCTTCAAAAGTCAACAGTTTCTTGGATACTTGTGATGTTACAGGAAAAACTATTCTGACTTGTTCTGTTCAGGAGAAAATCGAAGATATTTATTTTAGAAAAGAGCCGGAAAGTCTTGTTCGGGTTGTTCATGGCAAAAATTCGATAGAAATAGATGATTTTATTGACGATGCAACAATAAGCCCGATTCTCTCAAACGTTTTTGCAGAAGTCAATCTTTTTGACAATGATATTAATCTTTTACAGTCCCGTTTTCCAAGCCCATTATCGTCAACCATCGCAACATCTTTTTACAAGTATTATATTAAAGACACTGTCAGCATTGACGGCAAAGAGTGTACTGAGTTACTTTTTGCACCTTTCAATCCAAATTCATTTTCATTTACCGGATATTTATATATTACTAATGATTCTACTTACTCTCTTGTGAAGTCTAAAATATATATCCCTAAAGTTGCCAATGTCAACTATGTAAAAAAATATACATTAACACAGTCGTTTGGACAGTCTGTTGAAGGTATTTACTATATAAAACAAAATGATGCTACTATTCAATTAGGACTTCCGGGATTCAAAACAGATTTACAAGTTCGTAAAATAAATTTCTATAAGGATTATATTTTCAATCAGCCTTCACAAGATATTTTTACCAAACCGTACAACCTTCACACGGCAGAAGAACATTACCAAAAAGATGATTTGTTTTGGCAAGAAAAAAGGCATACTCCATTAAAAAAGAGTGAAAACACTATAGATGCTCTTGTTGATGTATTACTTGAAATTCCATGGATTAAAATTACGGCCGAAGTAGGAAATTTTTTGATGTCTGGATACATAGAAACAAATAAAGAAAAAAAGAAAAGTTTTTTTGACATAGGACCGATTACTTCTCTCTTTAGTTATAATTCTGTAGAAGGAATAAGAGTTAGAATTGGAGGAATGACGACGGCAAATCTCCACCCTCATTTTTTTATCAGTGGATATGGTGCTTACGGATTTCGGGACAAGCAATGGAAATATAACGGAGAGATTACCTATTCTTTTAATTCAAGAAAATATTTTAAAGACGAATTTCCCATCCATGCGTTATCTTTAATGTACGAATATGACACCAGACAACAAGGAGAAGAGTTACTGTTTACTAACAAGGATAACATTTTTACCTCTTTTAAAATCAGCAATCAAAATTACATGACATATGACCGACGAACTCAAGTTACTTGGCATATAGAGGAACCCCACGGATTTTCCTTAAAACTTTGGTTCAATCACTTGATACAAAAACCGGCAGGTCTTCTTAAATTTGAGAAGAAAGACATTGACGGACAAATTGTTTCTTTGCAAAACCTGACATTTAATGAAGTGGGTGTCGTTTTACATTATTCACACAAAGCGCAATTTGCTCAAACAAAGCGTAATCGTTATTTATTGAATAAAGGAGCTCCCATTTTCATACTTTCTCATAGAACAGGCTTTAAAAAATTTCTGAACGCAGATTATTCCTATCACAAAACAGACTTATCATTCCAAAAGCGTTTTTATTTGTCAGCATTCGGATACTTACATAATATTATCAAAGTGGGAAAAGTCTGGACCTCTGTGCCATTTACCATGTTAGGAACCCCTAATATCAACAACTCAATTATTATTCAGCCTGAATGTTACAATCTCCTGAATGCAATGGAGTTTTTGAACGACGAGCATATACAGTTACAACTTGAGTATCATTTGAATGGATTTATTTTTAATCGAATACCTTATTTCAACATGCTAATGTTTAGAGAAGTAATAGGAGTCAAAGGATATTGGGGGAGACTTACCCATAAAAATAATCCCGACATAAACAGCAATCTGCTTTTATTTCCTCGTAATCAGGAAGGAAAAAGTATTGTCAACAAACTTACTCTTCCATATTGGGAAATGAATGTAGGAATAGAAAACATTCTCACCATAGGACGAATAGATTATGTATGGAGAGTAAATTACCGTAATGCACCGAAGGCTATTCAACATGGTGTCCGATTCATGTTGTATTTTAGATTTTAGCATTACCTGTATTTCTTATACTCCATGGTAGCCATATTGAGGTAACTTTGGAAACGTTGCGGCTCAATCTCTCCCGATTCTAATGCTTTTTGTACTGCACAACCGACTTCATGAATGTGAGTACAATTTCTCATTTTACACTTTTCCGACCATTTAGCCAAGTCTGGGAAATAATGTTGAAACTGACCATTCTCTATACCAATAATTCCTAAACTTTTAATTCCGGGAGTATCTATGATGTAGGTATTTTTCTCTAACCGAAGCATTTCTGAAAAGGTGGTGGTATGTTTTCCTGTATGATGATAAGAAGATATTGCTCCGACTTTGAGATTTGAAGAAGATAACGTATTAATCAAACTTGACTTTCCTACCCCCGAATTACCTATCAACATTGAGGTCTTATTCTGCAAATAATTTTTCACCTCATCAATCCCCATTCCTTTTATTACAGAGGTTTGGATGGCTTTATAGCCAATTTTAGGATAAACATTCAATAAATATTTACAGTATGCTTCCGCTTTGCTATTATCCGTAGAAATATCGGATTTATTGACAATAATGAGCGGTAAAATTTCTTGCCATTGAGCAATCAATAGACATCGGTCTAAAAATTCAATATTCAATGCCGGATATTGTGTAGTAACAATAATCAATAACTGGTCAATGTTACATCCCAAAATGTGAGCTTCTTTCGATAGATTAGTCGCTCTGCGAATAAAATAATTTTTAGGTTGAGCAACTGCCGTAATTGCCGAGATATCTGTTGTTGAAAAATCGCAGGTAACAAAGTCTCCTACACTGACAGGGTTGGTTAGTCTATATTGTTGGGGAGGTATTTTAGTCGCCAATCGAGAGGAATAAACTTGTCCTGAAATACGGTCTTCAACCTCATAGTTTTTTCCGGTTACTTTTCTGACCAATCCGTTATATTCCATGGCACATTACTTTACGGTTTCTACCAATACTCCACGACTTTTTAACTTCTCTGCAATTCCTTCAAGTGTTGCAAGAGTTACCGGCTCTAAGGGAATAGGAGTATCACGTGCAATGGTATAAATGGTCACTTTTTGAGGTTTAATTCTCATAATTACCTGTAACCAGTCTGACAATTCGGCAGCAGAAGTATTATCAAAATATTCATCTCCGACTTTTCCTCTGAAAAAGAGTGTTTGAATAATTAGTTTAGGTCTAAACAAGATAAGTTTTTGTACCAAGTCTTCAAAGTCGAGAGAAAATACAGGTTGGTTGATGAGAGAAACTGCATGCTGATTGCCGCCGTCTAATTTCAGCATTGGAACATCAATTTTTTGCAGAGCATTGAACACAGAAGGATTATGTAATGTTGTAGCATTACTCAACACCACAATTTTTGCCGACGGTACGTATTGATTACGCAGCGTTATCACACGGTCAATAATAGCCCCAAATTCCGGATGTAACGTAGGTTCTCCATTACCGGCAAAAGTAATGACATCAGGAAGGTTTTCGTGTGTCAGTTGTTGCAACTTTTTTTCTAATTGTAATACTACTTCATCTAAACTGCAAAAGCGGAATGATGAAGCATCTTTTAATTGTCCGCATTCGCAATAAACACAATCATAGTTACACACTTTTTTCTCCACCGGCAATAAATTAACCCCCAAAGAATTACCAAATCTTCTGCTGTGAATAGGTCCAACAATAATATCTTGAAAAAGGAAAGTCATATTTTTATCATTTACTATTTAGAAGTTACAAAGTTACAAATTACCATCAGAAGAGAGATAGGA
>CAYVGO010000017.1:32508-39471 GCA_964450725.1 uncultured Muribaculaceae bacterium | reverse complement strand
TTTCGCATTTGCTTGTACTGCAACAATTCAGGTTGCCATGACGCTTTGATTTGTTCTGCGGTCATGCCGGACTTGATTTGCTCTATCAATTCTCCATTCCCTGCTAACTTGTTGAAGAAGTCGGGACGTGTAAAGAATATAAAGTCCTTGATTTGTTGGGACTTGTGGTAGAAGTCTATAAAGTATTGCAGGGTGAATTTAATACTGTCGGGGTTTACATTCCGCAGATCAACACCATAGCAGGTTCTCCTTTATTCCCTCCATAGGCGGCCTTAACTCTAAAAATAAGAGTTAAATTAGTTCTCTAAAAACATTTAAACTATATTTTGCATATTATACTAATTTTTCATATCTTTGCCGCTGATTAGATATAGCGTTTTGCTATTGTTTGAGGCACAAAAAACGACCATTTTTTTAACCTACCAAAGAACAGTAAGTAAAATGCTCACGGGTTACGTGGGCATTACTTATTTGGTAGGTGGGTGCTTGGTCGTACCTTTGTGCTGATAAGTGACTGCCCACGTTTTCTGTGTGTTGTTCGCTTATCGAAATAATAGAGAAATGAATGTCTTAGCAACAAGATTTATTTATTATTAAAGCGACGAGGGCAATGACACAACAGTCCACAAATATTATGAGAAAAAATACACACTACTCATTATTATTAGCATTATTTTATCACTACTATTGTCAATTTATTACTTTTTATGCAATGCAGATGTATTGACATATTCAAGCGAGTATGCTCTAATCATTGGAGCATTCAACCTAATATCTATCGCATTAAAATTACCATTTTTTATTAATATTTATAAGAATCAAAAATAACTATGAAAAATAATATTGAAAACACTTTTGGAGTACAAAGTTCACCAGAAACAAATACTATCAAGAGAAGTGATAGCGGTACTGAAAATTCTAACAATGCAGAAAAAACCTTGACCATAATATCTGATATAATTTTATTGAGCGGTATTATTCTCTCTATATTATTTTTTTTCATTGGAATGACTAAATTAGATAATCATAGTAGTAGTGATAAAGATACTGGATGGTTTTATTTAATGGCAATTTTATATATTCTACCTATTTCGATTGTTATCTGGTCTGTATTAAAAGTATTGTGCAATATATCAAATAACTTAAAGCAAATTAATATAAAAATAAAATAATTTGTATGTATACTAATTTGTAATAACCCTTATTAGTGAGAATATGTAGAGGAAAATAGTTGGAGTATTAAGCGGCATTTGTAATGCCGCTTTTGTGTTGATATAACCTCAACCCTACTACTCAAAATCCTTATACAGCAAGTACTTTTTTCGCATTTGCTTGTACTGCAACAATTCAGGTTGCCATGACGCTTTGATTTGTTCTGCGGTCATGCCGGACTTGATTTGCTCTATCAATTCTCCATTCCCTGCTAACTTGTTGAAGAAGTCGGGACGTGTAAAGAATATAAAGTCCTTGATTTGTTGGGACTTGTGGTAGAAGTCTATAAAGTATTGCAGGGTGAATTTAATACTGTCGGGGTTTACATTCCGCAAGTCAACACCATAGCACGTTTCTCCTTTATTCTCTACATGAGTAGCCATACCCGTTCTTACACCCGGAGTAAAGGTAAAGTCGCCGAATACAGGATTAGGATAACCTATGACTTGAAAGGGGTAATCTGTACCCCTGCCGACACTGATTTCAGTACCTTCAAAAAGACACAGCGAAGCATAGAGCCTTACGGAGAGGTGGTTAGTAAGGCTTGGAGAAGGTACTACCGGAAGGTTATACATAGTACTATGGTCATAATTAAGACATTTGACAATGTGTAGCTTTGCTTTCTTTCCCTTGTCTAACCACTTTTCACCGTTAATCATCTGTGCCAATTCTCCGATGGTCAAGCCGTGTACCATGGCTATTTTATGGTAACTCACGCCGCTTTTGTATTTGTCATCCTTCCTTACGGGTCCATCGACTTGGTCTCCGCAAGGGTTCGGACGGTCGAGTACAATCAGGAGTTTGTTGTTATTGGCACACAACTGCATTACATGGTGTAGAGAGGTAATGTAAGTATAGAATCTGGCTCCTACATCCTGTAAGTCAAAAATCATCACATCAACACTCCCTACAATAGAGTCTGCTTTGTCATTCTTACCATAAAGCGTGTAAATCGGTAACCCGGTCTTTGCATCTCTATCATTGGATACTTTCTCACCACGCTCTATGGTACCTCGAAAGCCGTGTTCGGGTGCAAATACGAACTTGAGTGCTACCTTTTCCCGCAGCAACACATCGACCAAATGTTCTTTTCCTACTACTGAAGTCTGGTTACCCATCAGTCCTACGGTTTTACCTTTTAAGAGTGGCAAATACCTTTCTAACTGTGCTGCTCCTGTAATAACTTGTGCTTGCAGATTGAGTAAACTAATGAGAACAAGAGCAAAGACGAAACTGAGTTTTGTAGCCATAATGATAATATATTAAAGTAAGTTATTCTGAGATGTTAATAGTTACCCAGTCGCTTTGGGTTTGGGTTGCCGACAAGGCTGTTATGTAGTAGTTGTATTTCTTGGGTTTGGGTTGCTGCAGTCTAAAAGAGGTTTCGCCGGTAACAGCAATAATATGAGAAGGGTCGTCAACACTCAAGGGTTTATTCTTGGGTACTTTGTAAATCACAAACCTACGACTATTGCTACCTCCTTTCCACATAACCAATATCTCTTTACTCTTATCTACTTTAGTCGTAATAACATCAGAAGGTACTTCAGGGATAATCGGTTGTTTGGTCTTACACTCAGGAACTATGGCTTCATAGGAATAGTACTTCTTAGTAAGTTGCCGCTGTAAATCTAAAGAGACATCAGACTTCAGAGACTTCATACTAAAGAACACCGAGCCTTTGATGTTGGGTAAACTGCGGTTAATTTCTACCTGCCTTATAATCTCCTTCGCCGTTCTCCATGACTTGGTTTTAGATTGCTTGTTGATTCTGTAGGGGGCTTGTCCTATATACAAGTTACAGTTTAACGCATTGTTATTCCACCAAATGGCTAACGTACGGTAGTCTGCAAGGTTAAACCCGATGTGCCAATACAACTGCGGTACAACATAATCTATCCAATGCTGTCGTTGCCACAGCAGAATGTCGGCATACAAGTGGTCATAGTTACTGATTCCGGCTTTAGTATCAGAACCTTGAGGGTCAGCACTCTGATTACGCCATACGCCGAAGGGTGAAATCCCAAACTCTACCGAAGGGTTATGTTCCCGAATCACTGCGGCTACCCGCTGAATCATCAGGTTGACATTATTGCGTCTCCAATCACCGATATTGTCGAACGTGTGTTGCTCTTGTTGATACTGTAATGTATCCGGAAACTCCTGACCTTTTAAAGGATAGGGATAAAAGTAGTCGTCCATGTGTATTCCTTCTACTTGATAACGTGTAATAATGTCTTTGACTACCTCTGCCAGAAACTCTCTGGACTGCTCTAACGCCGGGTTAAAGTATAGTGTTTTACCGTAGGTTACAAAGAGTTCGGGTTGCCTGTAGTAAAGGTGTTGGGGAGAGAGTAGGGCAATATCGGCAGTATCCATCAGTACTCTGTAAGGGTTAAGCCATACGTGTAATGACAGTCCTCGCCTTCGGGCTTGTTCTATGGCAAATTGCAGAGGGTCATAAGGAAGTACCGTATCCTGCTTTCCCGTAATCCAGTGCGAAGCGGGCTCTAAGGCAGAGTGATAGAGTGCATCTGCCGTAGGACGAATTTGCAGTATGGCGGTATTGAGTTTGTACTCCTTCATCAAGTCAAACCAGCGAGTAAGTTCTGCTTGCTGACTCTGAACATCTAATCCCTGTTTACTCGGGAAGTCAATATTGGCAACAGTAGCAATCCATGCTCCACGAAACTCCCGAAGGGGAGACTGCGAATAACCGTAAAGAACGGTCAGTAGTAATAATGATGTAGTAATATGTTTCATCAGTGTTCTAATTCTATGGCTTTGTAAACCTCTTCCAATATTGCCGTACGGATATTGAGAGATGATATTTTAGTATTCTTGCGGGTGGGGTAAACTCTGTTGGAAAGAAATACATAGACTAAGTTATACTTCGGGTCAGCCCATGTGAAAGTACCGGTAAAGCCGAAGTGTCCGAAACTCTCCTGGCTGGGACCTTTACAAGGATAATCTACTACGGTCGTATCTCCGGGTAACGACGGCTTGTCGAATATCAATCCCCGTCGGTTATTATCTGCCGTATAATAGCGACAGTTAAAGGTATCCATCATGGCTGCCGACGCAAACCGGTAGCCTGCCAGTGTGCACTTATCCAAATAAGCCTGCATCATCTGCGTTACAGAGAATGAGTTACCAAATAGCCCTGCATTACCTGAAACCCCGCCAATCACTGCTGCCGCCTCATCATCTACATAACCTTGTAAAAGTTGCTTTCTGAACACTGAGTCATATTCGGTAGGGATAATCTCCTGTACAGAAAAGCGTTCTGTAGGATTATAACACAGCCGCTGTATCCCTAAGGGGTAATAAAGAGAGTCTTCCAGATAACGGTCAAAAGGCTGCTTTAGTTGCTCTTCGAGTAATGTAGGCATCATCACTAATCCTGTACAGGAGTAAAGATATTTATTGGGTTCCATCAGGGGTGAAGCGGCAATTGTACTAAAGACATACTCTTTAAAGTTATAGTTGACAAACAGGTGCTTACCTACCCTGAGATTGTGTGCTTCACTCATTCTGTCAGCAGCAAACTTAGATACATAAGACCCCTGACCTGTATTGTCTAAGGCCGCTTTATAATAAGGATAAAAGGGGATTAACCCTGCATGGTGAGCGAAGATACGTCGTAATGTAATGTCCTTTTTATTACTATACATCAATATGTTGTGCTCTGTCTCAGGCAGATAGGTAATAAAAGGTTTGTCTAAGGAGAGTTGCTTACGGTCATAGCGTTGCATAAAGACAGGCAAAGTAGAGAGTATTTTGGTGATGGAAGCCAAATCATAGAGATGATTATTGGTTACAGGCTCTTCACCCCCAAAGCGTGTTACTCCGTATGACTTTCTGAAGACTACCTTTTTATCCTTTGCTACAAGTATCTGTACACCCGGAAAGGCATTCTCCTTCAGTCCTCTGTAAACAATAGAGTCTATCCGTTGTGCCAACTGAGGAATCTCCGACCCTGCCGTTGCAGGATAGTCAAAGCCTAAGGTTACGGTTTCAGGAACCGACAGCCCTTGACCCATAATAAAACATTGGGTAGTAACAGGAAACTTTCCTTCAATAACTCTTCCTCCGCAGACTGCCTGAGCCATCAGGTCATTGGCATAACCATTATCTTGCCCGCAGTAAAGGATTGCCGAAAAACGGTCGGCACCCTGTAATTCATTGAGTACATAAGGGTTTGCAGAAATAGAGAGAATTGTATTAGGATTATTATCGGGAGCCAGATAAACCATATCCTTTAAAGCCTGCGTAACACCATAAGGATACAACGGTTTTTCCTCACCGCTGTAGTAATCTACATGGACACGGCTGAATTGAGGACGGGCAAAGAGGTCTCCCAAGTCATAGACTACGGTCTGATAGTGCGACAGTTGCTGCAAAAAGGCTTCAGGGGTCATAAAGCCATTCTTGTAATCAAAGTAGTAATAGTCTGCATCTATGTAATCTTTCATTCTTTGACTAAAAGACTGATTATTGGGAGATGTTCTTAAGCATACAACGGCTATCTTTTGTTTATGATTCTTGGGTAAGAGAGGGAGAAGATTATTGTCGTTTTTGAGTAATACTAAAGAGTGTGCAACCATCTGTGCCATTAGAGCATCAATACTGTCGTTATTGACATTCACAGCATAATAAGTTTTCTTCTCAGACAAACCTGCAGCATACTTTGCGGCAAGAATACGGCGACAACTCTCTTCAATCCGCTGTTTGGTAATTCGCTTCTTCTTTCGAGCCTTATCTAAGGCATTGAGGCATACTTCATAGTTCAGCGGATACTCTATAATATCATTACCTGCCAAATATGCCAGCACAGCACGTTCTCCCTCATCTCCCACCACTTTTGCTCCGCTCATATTCATAGCATCGGTAATGATTAACCCTTTATAGTTCCACTTATCGCGCAATATGCCGGCAAGAGCAGGTCTATAGAGAGAGGCAGGCAAAGTATTATCGGGGGTTTGATTAAAGGCAGGAATATTAACATGGGCAGACATTACACTGGTTACACCCCGTGCTACAATTTGCCGGAAGGGATAGAGCTCTGTAGAGTCTAATTCAGCAACACTCCCTTTAATGACCGGCAAGCCGTAATGTGAGTCCACGCTCGTATTGCCGTGTCCGGGAAAATGCTTGATAGAGGTAAGTATCCCTGCATCTTCCATACCCTTAACATAAGCATATCCATAGTGTGCTACATTCTGTGGAGATTGACCGAAGGAACGTATCCCAATCACGGGGTTAAGAGCATTATTGTTTACATCTACCGTAGGGGCAAGGTTCATGTGAATACCCAGTATTTTGGACTGGTGTCCTACAATGCGACCCATGCGATAAAGTAATGAAGTATCTGTACAAGATCCTAACGCCATCTGATATGGAAACGGCTCTACTTCTGCAATCCTCATCCCTAACCCCCACTCACCGTCAATGGCAATCATCAGCGGCGTTTTGGCAAGCGACTGGTAATATTGATTCAGTTGGACTATCTGCTTTGCCTGTCCTGCAAACTGAACGATACCCCCAATATTATCTTGGGTTATCCCTTTAGATGCCTCAAAAAATGTTGGCGGTGTATCTGTCCTTACACCCAACCAGATAGACTGTGCCAGCCGTTCTCTCCAAGAGAGCGAGTGATAGATACTGTCAACCCAAGGGTGGTGAAGGTATTGGATATAAAACGGGTCTTTAGGATTCTGCAAAGGCTGCTGTGCCATGCCGATGCTTGCC
>CAYVGO010000017.1:14399-32408 GCA_964450725.1 uncultured Muribaculaceae bacterium | reverse complement strand
TTATCTACAATAACCGATGCTTTGTAAACTGTACCTTCATTGTTATTGATAAAGAAGAGTCCTGTTTTATCTTCTTCACCCTCAATTTTCAAACGGCTACCAATAATTTCAATAACACCATTAGGTGTAAGTTGGTCATTGGTAGTTTGACTGACGGTGTCTTTTACTTCAAGAATGTGTGGTACAATTTCAGCAATGTCTATCTTTTCTGTCTTCACTTTCGCCAGTATCTCTTTGAGTATTTTTCCGGCAGTAACATTGGCATGAATACTGTGTCGTTTAGGGTCAAATGTATCTGTAGCCCCCTCAAATACCCCTGAAATAGAAAGGTGGGTTCTAAACAGGTCGATATTAACCGTTTCACCTTCGGCAGTAATATCTGCTACAGTTTCGGTAATGAGATTGAAGACCGCCAGAATATCAGTCTTAGTGAGCATTGTACCCTTTTTAAGCATTCTGTCAATAACACTGTTGGTGTCATGACTCTTTACTTGTTGTACTTGTGCGGTAAAGTCATTTTCCGCAGGTGTCAATAGATTTGGGATTAAACCATACTTTAGTGCCATAATGTAATAAGTTAAGTAAGTAATATGTATAAACTATGAATGATGAATAAGCAGAGAGTGTATTTCACTAATCACTAATCACTAACCACTAATCACTAACTCCGAATCCTTTGTCAATGTGTAATCGTCGGGAGAGGTAGAGCGATGGCAACAATCCCAGTACAATGACCATGATAAAGAATGAAGGATAGCCTAACCACGATACGGTAAAGCCGCTGATGAACTTTGGCCATATTAACGACAGTGCCATCAGTCCGCTACAGATAGCATAGTGCGATGTAGCAAAGGTTCCACGTGAAATATAGACCATATACATGGTGTAAGAGGTAAACGAAAAGCCATATCCAAAGTATCCTAATCCTACGATAATTCCTACCAATGCTAACCCCGCTGCTCCCATTGCGTGCACCTGTTCGGGAAAGAAAGAGAGTAACACATAACCTATATTGGGGATGTTGAGGATAAGAATCATGGGAATAACCCAAAACCGCAGTCCCTTACGGGAGATAACAATACCCCCCAGAATACCTCCGCAAATGAGTGTAACCACACCTACCACTCCTTTAATAATTCCCTGCATGTCAAGGGGTATTGCCAACCCTCCTTGTGCTACGGAGTCTGAAAGGAAGGCAGGTAATATTTGTAACAACTGTGCTTCGCCCGCTCTGTACATCACCAGAAAGAGTACTCCCCAGACAATATGAGGCTTGGCAAAGAAAGTGGTAATGGTTTGTCCGAACTCTTTGACAATACCGCCAACGGTCTTAGTATTGGTCTTAGGGCTATCTTGCGGAAAAGTTATGTAGTTATAGATAAGCATCACGGCCGTAATGGCTGCCAGTACAAAGAATATCATCTGCCATGCAGCTACGGAAACCATGGCATTATCACCGCTGTCGGCATAGAACGTAAGAAGAATACCCAACAGCCAGAGCAATCCGCCGTCAACAAGTAACCACCCTACCCGAAATGCGGTAGAGCGTAACCCTACCCATACAGACTGTTGGTTAGAATTAAGATGTATCATGTACATGCCGTCTGAGGCTACATCGTAGGTAGCGGCAGAAAGAGCAATGACCACAAAAGCCAGTAGGGTGTAGAAGAAGAAGTTCTCTGAACTAACCAATAGCCCGGCACACAAAAAGGCTACACCAACAATGGCTTGTGTAGTGATTGCCCACCACTTCTTAGTCTTTAAAATATCTACGATAGGTCCCCACAAAGGTTTAATAAACCAGGGCAGATAGAGCAGACTGATGGTTACGCTCGACACCTCAGGGTGAACGTTCATGGCAAGGTAGAAATAGACTAACAACGACTGCATGACGGTGTTAGGAATCGCCTGATAGAAATAGGCTGTCGGTACCCAGCGTGCGGGAGATATGGTTTTACTGTTTTGCATAATGTAAAGCTAAGTGTTCTATCGGTCTTTTCAAAATAGTAATATGCTCAATCCCCATTTGCCGAATGATTGGAACAAGGTAATCTTGATATGCAAAAGCAATAGAGCCTACAATTCCGACATTGTCGGCATAAGAGATAAAAGGTCTTATAAAGTAGTCGACATATTCTCCGAGTTGTTCTTGCAGAATCGCGTTGATTTGTCGGTCTCTCTTATTTTCTAACAGGAAGGGGGAGAGAGAGGCTAAGAACTGGTTAGGACGTGGTTCTCTGTACACTTTCTGGAGTAATTGATGAGTGGTAAGTTGTAACTTTTCTTCAAACTTCTCTGCTAAAGGTTTAGAGAATGTACCCTTGAGATATGTTCTTAACAGGTGTAATCCTAAAGATGCTCCGCTACCCAAGTCTCCGAGTAAAAAGCCATAGGATATTGCTTTATGGTCAAAACTGCAACCGTTGTAAACGGCAGAGCTTGCACCGGTACCCAATATAGATACAATACCCTTTTCTTTACCGAACAGCGCAATGGCAGCCCCGATTAAATCACTATCTACCATAATATGGGTAAGGTACGGAAACAACCCTTTGGCAATATCTCTGACCCTGTTTTTATCAGCCTCCATGAGGTATCCTGCCCCAAAGAAACAGAATTGTGTAATATGTTGTCCCTTAAAATGCCGCTTTACGTCTGACAATACATCATGTATTTGTTCTTCGGTAACAAAGAAAGGGTTTAGCCCTATGGTTTGAAATGAGTAATCGACATCCGGGGAGGCTATCATCCAGTCGGTTTTAGTCGAACCGCTATCGGCAACAAGTATCATTGTTGTAAAGAGTTATGGGCAGCAACAGCTTTACGTACGCTGCCGTGGGTGAGTAATAGTTGTAATGCTTTATCGTGGTCAAGTTGTGTTTGTTCCATAATCATCTTTGTACCGCGCTTGACTAACTTGTCGTTACTGAGTTGCATATCTACCATTTTATTTCCTTCTACACGTCCGAGCCTAATCATCAGAGTTGTGCTAATCATGTTGAGTACCAGTTTCTGCGCCGTACCTGATTTCATACGCGTACTTCCGGTTACGTATTCAGGCCCTACCACTACCTCTATCGGATACTCCACCGCCAGCGCTAACGGCGACCCTTGATTACAGACAATACAACCGGTGAGTACACCATGTTTACGAGCCTCTGTAACCCCTCCAATAACGTAAGGAGTAGTACCTGAAGCCGCAATTCCTACCAATATGTCATTATCACAAATGCTATACTGTTGCAGGTCTATCCATGCTTGTCGGGTATCATCTTCCGCATTTTCAACGGCTATCCGTATGGCTTTATCTCCTCCGGCCATTAACCCGATAACCTTACCCTGCGGCATTCCGTAAGTAGGAGGTATTTCCGACGCATCCAAAATTCCAAGCCTTCCGCTGGTTCCTGCTCCGATATAAAATAGTCTTCCACCATCAATCATTCGTTTTTCTGCCTGTTCTATAAAGCGTTGAATGTTGTGTAATTCACTCTTTACAGCAAGTGCTACGCGCTGGTCTTCGGCATTGATGTCAGTCAGGAGTTCGATGACCGTTTTATGCTCAAGGTCATTGTAGAGTGATGATGATTCTGTGGTTTTAATCATAAGTTTGTTGTTGAGTTGTGTAATTGTGTAATCGTAATACGGTTCAACAATTACACAGTTACACGATTACACAGTATTTAGAGTTTAATAATGATTTTACGCTGATACATCTTGTAAGCTATAAACCAGTAAATAGCAACATAGAATAAAGCAAAGCATAGGGAGCGAAATTCGGGCACGGGAATTATTCCGAATAGCGCGTCATAGATTACTGCGTGTAGTGATGCTACTTTACCTTCTATGGCAGTAGTTATTTTAGTCATACCCATTATCTTGGCAATAGCACCCGACAGTACGAAAATAAACAACGGATTCCTTCCTACGTGAATAAACGGTTGATACCAATATCGGGTATATTTTACATCAATAAGGTAAATACAAATTCCCCATAACAACGTTGCCAATCCGCAAGTATAGAGTACAAACGAACTACTCCATATGGGTTTGTTTAGAGGGAAAATATAACTCCAAAGCATTCCTACGGATATTAACACCATGCCACCAAACAGCAGTTTCCATAGGGTTACTTTCACGTTCTGACGATGCCGGTGAAAATACTTAGCAACTAAGAATCCTATCAAAATATTACATGTAGCAGGAAGGGAACTCAATAATCCTTCAGGGTCAAAAGGCAGTCCAAAACCCCCGTAGAGATGTTTGTTTCCCATGATGAGCAGGTCAATGGTACGTACCAAGTTATTTTCCTTCGTAATGGCTTCTCCCCATCCCACATAACCCTGCATTAACAACCAATACCCTATCAGTATAATACCAATAGTGACTATAATGAACTTCACTTTTGGAAGGTAAATCAGAATCACCGATGCAATAAAGTATGAGAATCCTATTCTTTGCAACACTCCCATAATACGTAAGTCCTCAATATTCCGATGATAGAAGGGAAACCAATTCAACAGTATGCCTACCAATACAATTAATATAGCACGATGAGACATTTTGAGTAATAATTTATTTTTACTGCATTGCATCTTCTGCATAGAAAAGAATGCCGACAGTCCGACAATAAACATAAAGAAAGGAAATACCAAATCGGTCGGAGTACAACCATTCCACTCGGCATGTCTGAGCGGAGGATAAATACTTGCCCACGTACCGGGATTATTGACAATAATCATAAAAATAACAGTGAGTCCGCGTAAAGCATCAATAGAAAGCAGTCGGTTCATAGTAATAAAAGTTAGTCGATAACGGTTAATAAATAATATGTTGATATAATGATTTAAGTAAGTCCGATTCCCGGCTTGTCGGATAATGTAATTTTACCTTTTTCTATCGTTACACCCGAAAAGCAGTCGTTTGTAATGAGTAAATTACCATCTAAATCTGCCCACTCGGCTTCAGGTGAAAGTTGTGCCATAGCAGAGACTGCACAAGATGTTTCAGTCATACAACCCACCATGACTTTCATTTGTAAGGTTTTGGCAACCGTCATCATCTTTTGGGCTTCATAAAGCCCCGTACATTTCATGAGTTTAATATTAATACCCGAAAAAACACCTTTCAGTTTTACAACGTCATCTAACCTTTGACAAGACTCATCTGCCATGACGGGTAACGGGCTTTTCTCTGTGAGCCATGCTGTTTGGTCAATATAATTTACGGGCATGGGTTGCTCTACAAATACCACATTGTGCGCTTTAAGGTAATGAATCATTTCTAAAGCATAATGCTTGTCTGTCCACCCCTGATTGACATCTACACAAATAGGTTTATGGGTTACAGAACGTATGGCTTCAATCAACTTTTTATCTTCAGAACTACCTAATTTCACTTTTAGAATATTATAATCTAACGCTTCTGAGGTTTTTTTCCTGATTATTTCCTCTGTATCCATCCCGATAGTAAACGATGTATCAGGAGTATTTTGAGGATTATATCCAAAGATTTTATAGAGCGGTTGTCCTAACAATTTTCCTATGAGGTCATGGAGTGCAATATCTATAGATGCCTTCGCAGCAGTATTGTTTTTTGCGATTTTATCGACATAGGATAGGATGTCTGACAGCAAAAACGGTGATGAGAATTGGGATAGATTGACCTTCTTTAAAAACGCCATCACAGACTCCTGGGTTTCACCAAGATACGGCGGCAAAGAAGCTTCACCATAACCGACCAGCCCGTTATAGCGAATTTCGGTTAATACTATTGGCGTTGTTGTACGAGTGTATCCTGCCACTGTAAACGGGTATTTTAACAGTGCATCAAACGGTCGGAAACTGAGTTCCATCTTATTAGTCAATAAAGTCTTGGACTTTCCTATACTCAAATAAGGAAAAGACAATCCGGCTCCGACTACCAATAACCGTTTACAAAAATCTCTTCTGTTACTCATGGTTGATAAAAATTATTGTCTGAAATCAGTTCTATTCCATGGCTTCCGATAGAAGTCAGTATTCTTCTTGCTCTTACAAAACGTTGACGAAGGCTACTGTCAAAGTTAGTCGCCAAAGAATCTAAACTGTTAATTTTTACACAACCTGCGGAATGAATATACTCACTATTTCCGATACACATTCCTACATGTGTAATACGCTCTTGTGTAGTGTCGGTTTGGGCTTGGCCGAAAAACAACAAGTCACAGGGTTTTAGGTTATCAATATGACAACCAATATCTTCTCCGATTTTGGCTTGCTGAGAAGCATCACGTAACAACAAAATATTATTCATGTAAAACAACATCTTCATAAATCCGCTACAGTCCATGCCCTTTACAGAAGTACCACCCCAAACGTAGGGAAATCCCAAGAATGTTTTACTTAAATTAATAATCTCTTCAGCAGAACCTGTCTTTAAAGGATAAGGTGTAATGTTATTTTTGTTGATTGTACTACTTAATCCATTAGGTAAAACAATGGTTACCTCCTGATTTTTGATAGTTTTCATTTCTACCAAACTTCCCATCACAATATCAGAAACTACGTCCCCATTATCTGATTTCAAAACATTATAGTAAGTATTAAAAATACCCTTTTTCGACATTTTCCATTGTAAATATTCTGATGTATTCAAGAGTTTGACAGATGCTGCCTGTACCCATCCTAAATATCTTTCAGGAGTTTGAATCCGTAACCAACCTTTCTTTTGTTGTAAAATACGAACAGGAGTACCCATCAATAATTGGGTTAACATTTCTGATGAATATCCGGGTTGTTCTCTGATATTGGCAAGGGAAAGAGAGACAATGCCGTGAGGATGCTGCAAAGAAGTATCGGGTAAATGAACGACTTGGTAAATTGTAGTAAATGAACTTGCTTTAAATAACGTGTCTAAATGGTTAAGCGTAGTATAACCTGAAATCAAGACCGTGTCATGTCTTACATCAAAGGTCAATTCGCAAACATCTTCACGAGTATCAAAATGAATAGATTGTAAATAAGATTGCAACTTACTATTGAAAAAATCTACATCTTTGTTCGGAGTACAAGACCACAAAAGTATTAACAAATAAAAGAATATCCAATATTTTTTTTGATACATAACAATTAAAAAAAAGTCATTACTGTTATTTTTTTACATTTTACAAAGATACAAAATACGATTCTATTTTTATCTGAATAAGGTATAAGATTATAAAAAAGAATGTAGATAAAACGGGTACTTTATGTCAGAAATAGGTTTGATCACTGTCTGAAAATTCGTTTTATCTGCATTCTAATGAAAACAATTCAATATTATCTTGGAGTAGTGTAAGTACCTAATAAATTGATTACTTTATACAATAAACTTGTTTACCATCCTACAGTTTGTTTTAACTCATAGCCTTTTGTTTGATAAAAATCTATTTGTGAAAGTGGTACAGGAGACAAGTACTGTTTATCCGTAAAAACATCTCGATTTGCAACATTAGTCGGAATATAAAAACCTAATAAATCAACCTGATTGTTTTTATTCCAAACCACAACAGTTCCATCTGTTTTTTTAACACTAAAATTTGCAGGTATATTATTTTGAGATACATTTGTCATATCAACCCAACCACCTAGCATTTTATCAGGGTAATTATTATAATTCATGTACTCAAGTTTCTTCCAACGTTTAATATCTAATAATCGAGAATACTCCATCGCAAGTTCCATGCGTCGCTCACGCCTTATTTCCCAAATCAATTCAGGAACATCAGAATCACGATTAGCATCATTCGGAAGACTTGACAAATTCATTGCAGCAGTTTGTTGAATACCTTTATCAATCGCTTCCGGAGCTAAAGGACGTTTACGAATTAAGTTTATAGATTTGTCAATATCATCTTGAGTTACAGGAGTTCCTCCAAGTGTTGCTAATTCTGCTTTTGTCTCAATCCAGTTTAATAACACTTCTGCATAACGCATTATGGGTGCATCATTAGTATTGGTGTTAGAAGTATATATTGCATTTGTGCTACCCTCACCTGCACGACTAATAAACTTATTGATAAAAATACCTGATGAAGAATTTGAAAAATCATATTTATTTGAAAATGATGCTTCTAAACGAGAATCTCTTGTAGTAACTAAGTTAGATATTTCGAATTGTGTCGGATCTGTAGGTGACGTTTCACTCCAATGTGTACCATCTTGATTAATAAATGCTTTCATCAAGTCAAGATTGGCTGCACTCGTTTGAGTTTCATGTCGATTTGAATACGAGGCAATACAATGAGTAACTAATCCCATCTCATAATGACGGTAAATAATCATCTCTTTGTTGTTGGCTAAGTTTTGTGAACCAAAAAGAGAACGAAAATCACCATCAATTTGATAGCCACGTGTCATCAAAAAATTTCCTGCCTCAAGAGCAAACTCTAAATATTTTTTTGCTTTATCAGAATTATTGTAATGGTATTTTTGCCATGTACCTTCAAACAACATAAAGCGAGCAATATAAGCAGCCACAACATCTCGATTAAGGGTAACGCCTTTTGTTCCATCACTTAAACGGATATTTGCTAAAGCATATTTCAAATCTTCGTACACACCATCCATTACCTCTCCACGCGGTGTTCGAGGCTTGCAAAGTTCGGCAACATCAGTATCAGAAATAAGTGTATTGTAATAAGGTACATCTCCAAATACTGAAACCAATCGAGCATATTCAAATGCACGATAGAAATACGCTACTGCCATCCAATGACGATAGGCTTCATCTGGAATATTTGACTTCGATAATCGTTCCAATCTTTCTGCAAATAAATTGGCTTTACGTACCCAGTTAAAGTACCACTGAGGTCCACAAAATTGAAGTTGCCATGCAGACCCATTCAAATCACTTGGTACAACAGTAGGAAAATCTAATTGTTTATTAGAAGTTACTACATCATCATGAAAAATATACCCTCGTAAAGGAGTATAGTCTATAGTCCAAGAACTATTATATCCGTTAAAATAGTTTGAATAGAAACCATTCGCAAAAAGACGAAGATTTGTTTCATCTGGATTAGTCCAATAATTGTTATCATCAAAATTATTTAGTTGAGGCTTGTCTAAATATTTCTCACAAGCCATAATAATAAAAATAAATGCTGATAATAGGAAAATTGTTATTTTTTTCATATATAAATTTAATTTAACTATATAACTTTTAGAATGTAACCTGTATACCAAATGACCAACTCATAAATAATGGCGTTCCAACACCTGTACGACCTGAATTATAATTTGATGTATCAAAGAATGTAGAAACACTGGGAATGGCTTCAGGGTCAATAGGTAATTGACCTAACTTGTCAAATGTTAAAATATTTTCACCAGAAAAATAAACACGTAATCGCTTTACCCAAATTTTATCTAATAATCCTGTCGGTAAGGTATAACCGAATGTAAAATTCTTCCAACGTAAGTATGCCATATTGAGTAAATAGCGTGTTTGTGGATGAGTATTGCCATAAGCAGTCGCACCGCCTGCAGTCGCAGCCAAATTCCAAGGACGAGGGTAAAAAGCATCTTGACGATCTTCTTTCCAAAAGTTGCCGGCAATAGCTTGTGACATAGCACCATCTGATGAATTATATCCAGGAATTACCAATGCTCCATCACCCCATAATTCGCGTTTACCAACACCTTGAAAAAGTACACTTAAATCAAATCCATACCAGTCAAATCCAAGTCGAAAACTATAAGTATAACGCGGAGTTGTGTTTCCAATCCGCTTTCTATCTCCAGGCTCTTCAACAGTATTTTTTCCTGCATCAACAGTTCCACTACCGTCCAAATCTTTGTATTTGACGTCTCCGGGCATAAAATAAAAATTGGTAATATTTTGAAGATAGGTTTGATAAACACCATCTTTTAACTGATATGCTTTTTTTCCTGTTCCAGGAACATCAATTAACTTAAGAGAACCATTTTCTTTCACAAAATCATCTTCTGTATAAAGACGATCTGTTTCATATCCCCAAATTTCACCCCAAATTTTACCATTATACCAACCAGTAGTTCCATTCGTATTAATTGTTTTCACTGCACCTTCCTGATATTTTGTTACTATACTCAATGCATCCGATAAAGATGCCATTACAGAAACAGTCAATTGATTAGAAAATGTTTTTTTATAATCAATAGCGATTTCCCATCCATCAGTACGAAGAGAACCAAAATTACCATTAGGAGTATTTGCCCCAAACGTATTTGCCACTGTTTGACCAGGAACAATCATTGCATCGGTTGTACGTCTATACCAATCAAAAGTAAGTCCCAAAGCACTATTAAAGAAACGTATATCTGTACCAACATCAAAAGTTGTAATACGTTGCCAAGATATAGCACCACTTACTGGTGTAGGAGTTCCATATTCCACTAATCGAGTAGAACCATCAAGCCAACTGGTATTTGATTGAGTCATTGTAGATACATAGAGTGTATTAGGAACAGATTGGTCACCAATGGAACCCCATGAAGTTCTAATTTTCCACATACTAAGATATGGTTTTAATGTCTGCATAAATGATTCGTGACTAACTACCCAACCGACAGAAAAAGAGGGAAACCATTGCCACTGAAGTTTAGTGGGAAATTTTGAGGTACCGTCATAACGCAAATTGGCTTCAAGCAAATATTTATCGTCAAAGGCATAATTAAGACGGCCAAAAAAACCTAATTGAGAATTTTGATATGTCAAACCTCCTGCTGTTTGCGTGCCTGAAGTTAAACTAAATTGTGGATTGGAAATATCCAATAAGGTTTGTTTTTGAGACCAGTTACTTTCAGAAAAATAAGAATACATATTTGTTCCCAACATCACTTTAAAGTCATGTACACTTGCAAAAATTTTATTGAATGTAGTATAAATATTTGTTGTAGCACTAGGACTTTGGATTGAATTACGATAAATATGATCCGGATTAACTCCCGATGCAGTATATTTATTCCATGGAATTTGGTAAGCTTGTATCGAACCTGGTGTTCCTGCTTCAACCTTTTCTCCTTTCTCATTGACAAATACTCCATCTAATTTTTCAGCCGCATTTAACCAAGAATCATAGGCCGAATATCTTGTACCTCGTCGAATATCTGCTTGATTCGTGATTGCATAGGTAAAATCTGCATCTAATCGCCAAATAGTTGGAATAAAGTTAATGGTGCCTCCCATCATAATCCGAGAATAAGAAGAAGTTACATTTCTTGCATTTGCCTGAGCAGATTCGGATACTGTAGAACGCATCCATTCTCCGTTTTGTTTACCATAAGGATACATTGGTCCCCATCGATAGATATATAACCATGGATCGGCCGTGACTGAGTTTGTAATATAGGGAAGTTCTTTATCTGTATAAGCATACATCATAGAACCTTTTAAAGTTACATATTTATTAAACTCCGTACTTATATTTAGATTGGCATTATATCGTGTATAATTATCATATTTAGACTGTTTCATTTGTCCCGTTTGACCAAAATAGCCCAATCCTATATTAAAAGTTGTTTTTCCACCTGTTCCTCCTACAGTTATGTTATGCTGCTGTGAGGGTGCCCATTGTCGAATCATTAATTTTGCGGGGTCTTGTGTACGATAATTATATTTATAAGTTCCATCATACGACCAATCTCTTCCGTAAAGATAATCATCTTCAGGATTTACGGTTTTTGCGTATATTTCCTTCCAACTTTTAGCTTTTTCCCAACTATCGCGAGTAACTGCCCAATTAAAAGTTCCTGGAAGGTTTGCACTCGGATTGCGTTCATAAGCTAAAACCGTATATTCCATAGCGTCAACATCTCCCATCTCAATTTTTTTAGTAGGATTTTGCCACGCAAAATTGTTAGAATAACTTACTGTTATTTTATGTGCCTTTGAACCTTTTTTCGAAGTAACTAAAATTACTCCAAATGCCCCTTTTGATCCGTAAATTGAAGCAGACGCAGCATCTTTAAGTACCGAAATAGATTCTATATCATCAGGATTTACATACATTAAACTTGGAATTTCTACATTATCCAAAAGAATAAGAGGTGCACTACTTCCTTGTACGGAACCAACTTGCCCACGAATTCGAATACTTGGATCAGTACCAATTTCTCCACTACCTACTTGAATTGTTAATCCGGGAACAGAGCCTTGCAATGATCTTGCAACATCTCCCGTAGGACGACTATCTAAAGTTTCACCTACATTGACAGAAGCCACCGCACCCGTGAGGCTTTCTTTCTTTTGGCTACCATACCCCACAACAACCACATCATCAATCTGCTGAGCATTATCATTTAATATTACCACCATACCCGGCGAAGCAGCCATTTCTGTTTTATTATATCCGATAGAGGATATTTCTAAAATTTTTCCAGCGGTAGTGTTAATACTAAAGTTTCCTTCAGCATCAGAAATAGAACCTATTGTAGAACCTTTGACAATAATCGAAGCTCCGACAATAGATTCACCTTGAATATCTTTTACACTTCCTTGAATCTGTGCAAAAGATGTTACAAATGCCACAAGGGCAATAAGTGTTACGATGAACTTTTTACATTGAACAAAACGTTTGTACTTCATAATAAGATAATTTACAATAATTAAAATATTAAACAAATAAACACAAAATCAAAACAAAGGTAATATATCATTTTCTTATTATAAAATATAATCTCTATAAAAAATATTAATCCATTTGGTTAAAATAAGTTATTTAAACTCACATAAAAAATAAAAACAAGTACAAGCGAATAAAAACATATAAAGAATAATATTTGCGTTATTTTACATAGTGTATGAGCAATAAAGTTGCAGAGTTTTATTATTTTACAGTATATTATTAAATAGTTAATTGAAAAAGATATTCTATTACAAAAATATTGTTGATTAAATTATTAAAATGTATGCAATATATTTAACTTTGTAATTATGTTTGATAGTTTATACGATTCAAAATCATTTAATTTTATGGAGAAAAAAGATTGTTACAGAATTATTGGATTAATGTCCGGTACTTCCTTAGACGGATTGGATTTGGTCTGTGTTCTTTTTACAAAAAGTGCTCAACATTGGCATTACACCATCGAACATGCCGAAAGTATTAGTTATAATACAGAGTGGCAAAGCAAATTGAAAAATTCATATTATCTTAGTGGAGAACTTCTTATAGCATTAGATAGTGAATACGGAAGACTTCTCGGAAAAATGGTCAAAGAATTTGCTGTAAAATACAGTATTACAAACATTGATTTCGTTGCCTCACACGGACATACTGTTTTTCACCGTCCAGATTTAGGTTATAATTTACAAATCGGGAATGGAGCACATCTACATGCCGTATCCGAGCTAAAGGTAATTTGTGACTTCAGAACACTTGATATTGCTTTTGGTGGTCAAGGTGCTCCATTGGTTCCAATTGGTGACAAATTACTATTTGGAAAATATGACTACTGTCTAAATATTGGTGGATTTGCCAATATTTCTTTTGATAATTCCGAAGGAAAGCGTATAGCCTATGATCTATGCCCGGCAAATTACGTATTAAATCGTTTGATGAGAACACAAGGAAAAGAATATGATAACAATGGCGAAACAGCACGCTCAGGAAATGTAAATCAAAGATTGTTTAACATGCTCAATGCTTTGGAATATTATCATCTTAAGCCTCCAAAATCTTTAGCCCAAGAATGGGTAGATTCTAATATTATGCCACTAATCAATAATTGGCAAGATAATTTTAAAAATATTGTTGCTACCATGACAGAGCATTCGGCTTATCAAATCGGAAAAATTTTTAAATCCAACTGTAAAGTATTGGTTACCGGAGGCGGAACTTATAATACTTATTTATTGGAACGGGCATTAACCTATGGTAATTTTGAATGGATTATCCCCGACAAAAAAATCATAGAATTTAAGGAAGCTTTGATTTTTGCATTTTTAGGATTACGACGTGCCATTGGTTATCCAAATTGCTTAAAGAGCGTCACGGGTGCAACACACGATGTAATTTCCGGAAATTGTTTTGGATTTTAAAAACAGAACACTTTATCATCATATTGATTGAAGACAAAGACTTATCACAACTAAAAAAGTAAAATTGAGTTCCAAGTTTCTATTATTTTACGGAAAGTAATAATGTTTCATAGGAAAGTCTATCCAAAGTATTTTTATATCTTGTAAAAGAGAATCGTTGAGTTTCTCTCAATTATGCAGAACTAAAGAGGATATACCCAAAGACATATCCTCTTTTTTATCTAAAGATGTATTTATTTTTAATTACAGACTCCAATTTCTCAGGAAAAAATTGAGTATTTTTGCAGAATCAACGTTATTATAATAATGGGATATGTTTTGTCTAACAATGTTAGACCCATCTAAGACTATTTTACCCAACAGTTTAAACTAAAAACTTGACAATATGTACAAAAATTACTTTATTATCTTTTCACTGATTGCTATCACATTTTTATCCGGATGCTTAGGTAACAATGATTCTAAAACTATTTTTTCTTCTTATGGAGTTATTGAAGAGTCTGCCACAGGTTCAGTAAAAATCAGGACAGATAATAATCGGTTACTGACGGTTACGAATATAGAGGCTTTTAATCCGCTACCAAAAATCGGATTAAGAATTCTTGCCCGATACACTACTGATGCCGATACATCCTTACAAAATTATCCTGTTACTATCGAAGCACCTTATTCTAGTTATATTCAAACTACAAGAATTCTATCTTCTGCCGACACAACAACAACGGACTCTATCGGTAAAAATCCTATACTTGTTGAACAAGCATGGTTTGGTGGTGGTTTTTTAAATTTAGGAACAATTTTAGGACATGCTTCGACTTCACAGCGACTTCAATATAATATTGTCAAAAAGACGGAAAATACAGACACATTGTATCTCACACTTTTGGCTAACGATTTTGTCGGAACTTTTTTCGACAGAAAATATGGAACTATTTTATCTGTAAATATTGACTCTCTGCTCATCGGTAATCAGGAAGAAATTATTGTCAGCATCGGAGGAAATAGGGAAGTTGACATTCCTGTAAAGCCCATACGATGGGAGGGAACTTATTTTCGTGCAAAAAAATATGAAGTTGTTTTGCTTGAGAAAGCCAATAAATAATGGAAAGTACTTATAATTCAATAAAATAGTATTATTTTTGTGCTTTGAATTATTACATAAATCTTTAATTGGAGAGTATTCATGATACAATATTTGGTCAATGGCAAAGGTCTGGAATACAGTGAAAACTTTTCTGAAGGCTGCTGGATACATGCAGAAAACCCTACTTTGTCGGAGCGTAATTATTTAATTGATCAATTAGGTATTCCCGAATCTTTTTACAGTGATATTGAAGACCCGGACGAAAGACCACGTATGGAATTTGAAGAAGGATGGTTTTTATTTGTTATTCAAATCCCTGTCAAAAGTGAAGATGTCTCATTATCTTTTAAGACAACACCTTTAGGTATTATTTTCAATAGTACTATTTTTGTGTCTATCTGTTTCTCTGTAACAGACATGATTCCTGACATGATTCATTACAGTAAACGTAAAAATATTATTCGGGAAGATAATTTTAATTTTTTATTACGATTTTTCCTAAGTTCAAGTGTTTGGTACTTAAAGTACTTAAAACAAATCAACTACAATATAAAAAATGCAGAGCAAGAGTTAGAGCACTCCATTCGTAACGAAGACTTGCAAACCTTGTTACGAATAGAAAAATGCTTAGTTTATTTCACTACATCATTAAAAGGTAATGACATTTTGGTGCATCGTCTGAAGCATATTAAATCACTAAATGCCACTATTGAAGAAGAATTGATGGAAGATGTACAAATTGAAATGAGACAAGCACAAGAAACAACAAGAATTTACAGTGACATTTTGAGTGGAATGATGGATGCCTATGCTTCAGTCATTTCTAACAATCTCAATGTTATTATGAAACGATTGACTTCTATTTCGATTATTTTAATGATTCCTACATTGATTGCCAGTTTTTATGGCATGAACGTAAAAAATTCGTTGGAAGAGTCTAATTTTGGATTTTGGATTATTCTCATGATTTCTTTTGGCATGTCAGCCCTTGTAATTTTCTTTTTTCGACAAAAAAAATGGTTTTAATTTAACTATGAACGATCAACTATCATACATTTGGATTTATAGTTAATCATTCATAATTAATATCTTATCATGAAATTAGCCTTATTGAAAAACTTACTTTACGGAATATATCTTATTCCGCTTTTTACTTTTTTTTCTGCTTATTCTCAAGTAGAATCGCAACTTTCCAAATACATGTTTAGCGGCATTATTCTTAATCCGGCACAAGCCGGTTATCAAAGTGCGATTAATGCCAATGTTTTTGCAAGATTTCAGTGGATGAACTTTGAAGGTGCACCCAACACTTATACTTTTGCTGTTGATGGATTACTTCCTAATGAAAAAATGGGAATAGGATTACACGGAAATTATGAACAAATAGGATTACAGAATTCTTTCAGCCTTCATGCCAGTTACGCATACCAATTAATTTTAAATGAACTTGATGATCGATTAAACTTTGGAATTTCTGCTGGCATAACTCAACTTTCATCAAAGTCAATTAATATGCAATTGACGGACATTAACGGCAATTTAATCTATGACCCTACCGATGATGTTATTTTATCAAATCAACCGGCATGGGTGCCAGATTTCGGAGTAGGATTATATTATGATAAGGAGAATTTTGCCGGTGGATTATCTGTCATTAATATGGGTGGTTTTTTTTCAGACTATAAAACTCCTACCGGACAGTTGTTTTTATCAGGATATATTCCAATCAATTCCATTTCAACACTTAAGCCAGCACTTTTAGTCAAAAAAACATTTGACAAATTACCTGTTATTTCAGATTTACATTTGTCTGCATTATTTTTTGATCGGTTTTCTATCGGAATGTCCTATCGATTCGGAATTCCCATCGAAAAAGGATTAAAATCACAACATGGCTTAGCATTCATGGCTCAGGTTTATGTCATTGAAAAATTACGTATTGGTTATGCCTACGATTTTATTATGGGTAGAACGGCCTTGGTTCGTAACGGAAGTCATGAAGTCTCCATAGGATATACATTTAATCGATTTTTGAAAAGACAACGCAGTCCGAGATTGTTTTAACCTAATAATACAATTACAACATGAATTCTCCTAAACATTTAAGGCACAAACCAATTATTTCTATCAATGATTACGATGTCATTGATGGACTTTATGAAGACAAAAATTCCGATGCAAAAGCATTGTCCATTGGTCATGCCCAGTACGACAATGAAGAAATTTCACTAAAAGTCTGGCGACATACAGGTGAAAAATGGAGTAGACAAAGTGAGGAGCTACCAATTCATCGTAATTTAGATTTGACAATTCTTTTTGTTGCTTCATTATCTCATGAAATACTCAATCCACAAAGTATCCGATTAAAACCAAACGGTAAACTTACAGTTGATAATCCTTCAGATATTTCTAAAATAAAACAATATTTTGAGGACAATAAGGAATTTATTGAGCCTCGATTGAAAGAACTTAAACAATTATTAAACGAAATAATGTAGAAAAAAAGATTATAGAAAGTTGAGAAACGGGAAATCACAATTTTTAGCATGTTATAAAATCTATCTACATAAATTTATCGTAAAAATTAATTATCAACATGTTGCAATGGTACTAATAATTATTTTTTGAATAGGTTCAATTTTTAACAAAGAAACTGAGAAAAAAAATAAAAAGTTACCTATCAATCATGGATAAACTGTACTTAGTGAAAATAGATTTATTGGAAGAATATCTTTCAATTATAAAGAATGTCTAACTAAAGTTTGAAGCTTTGAAAGATGCGAAAATAAGTACAGAAGCATTCAGTTTTTATACTTCGATAGCATCTGTATTTAGCAATAAATTAATATTACCTCAAAATTTAGAGTTATCAACCCTATAAATTT
>CAYVGO010000017.1:0-14299 GCA_964450725.1 uncultured Muribaculaceae bacterium | reverse complement strand
TTTAGCAATAAATTAATATTACCTCAAAATTTAGAGTTATCAACCCTATAAATTTTCATGTACTTGACATGCAAATTTTAAATAATTATTATATATGCAAAAAATAATTTTTCTATTTGTGTTTTTTATTGTCGGACTTTCTGTTGCCGGACAAACCGGAGGTATTGTTGAGAAACAACTACGGGCTGCGGGCCTTTTACAAAATCAAACACGGGCTACAGGAAATCCAATTGTATCAGGAAATTATACTTTTGGAGCCTATCACACCTATTCTTCACAATGTTGGATTGAAGGAAATCGAAGTTCTCAGGAATTTTCTTTAATTGTTTATATTGAAAATAAATCCAATAATGATGTAGACAGCGTTGCTGTTAAAGCCCAATTATCTGGCAGAATTATATATAGAAACTATACCCAAGTAAATGTGGGAACGGGTGAGTATGATCAGGGTACGGGGCTTTGGAAAATTAAAAATTTACCAAAAGGAGTTACTGCAACTTTAGTTGTCAGCGGGTACTTTCAAATACCTTTAGAAAATGGAAATCCACCAACTCTTCCTAATCCTACACCGCCTATAGAATTTAATGACAATTCTTCCTACAACTTTGATGTAACTTTACAATATTTTCATCAATCACCTGTAGTTGAGGCTGATAACACAATCTCTATCACTCCTTCATTACGGTTTGACAATAAGCCTCCACAAATTATCCGAAATTTCCCTGAAAACCCTGTAATCTTTAAAGACTTTAACAGACAGTATTATTTTGACCGTACTTGGGGGGAACCACAAATAGAGGGTTACACAGATTTCAAATTAGAAGAACTGTCAGGCAATAAAACATTTAATAGTAATACGGGATTTCCTAATACCAATGGAAAACTTGTGGCAACTAATACTCCTTACAGATATCAATATACCTATAAAGATGAATGTTCCAATGAAACAAGACTTGAATTGAATGTTCTGGTAGAAAAACATTATCCTCCAAGGATCAGAGGGCCTGTAGAAGATGGTATTCAAATTACCCACATTGACAGTAATTCTTGTACGGTATATTATTTACAACCTTATTTGGAAGTTCTTGACCTGAGAGTTGATCCTCCTGTAAAAGATACTATTCAGTTACCTACAGGAAATCACAATGCTTTGGGTGCTCAAACTTGTCCAGAACCATTGTTTCCATGGGAGTGTTCTCCTAATTATCCCGGATATGCTGATTGGTGTAATACAACCCCTGATCCGGCAAACTCTGAGGGTGATTACAGCGGAATGCCTGACCCCAACTGTTCAAGTTTAACCCAATGGTACTATACTGACCATGAAAATCACAAAGGGGATTTATATCGTCGTACACGATGGAACTTTAAATATACACCGGCTCCACTCAATACCCAAACCAATTATTATTATAAATTAATTGTTGGCCCATGGTTATTGGCAAATCCCGATACTGCAAAAACTACGATTGGCAATCCTACAAATCCGATCAGATTTTTACGGAATGATTTGCAATGTGGTACAGGGGTTGTAGTTGTAGATGTAGAACAACCTCAAAACGGGCAAGTTACAGTGAATGGAAGCGATGGTAATTTCACATTTACCTATCAACCTAACCCTGATTTTGGAGGACGAGATACTTTTAAATATACAATATGTAATGATGACACTCCTCGAAAATGTGCGTCAAGTTATGTTGCTGTCAATGTAACGTCAGATTATAATTTATCCATTCAAAAAACCATCAATACCAATCCCATTCCTGCTTCATTAAATGAAAATGACGAAATTTCCTATAAAATTACAGTGAGTAATATTGGAGTTAGACCAATAGAAAATGTTTTTGTGTTGGACACCATTCGCAATATGCTCATATTCCAAAATGCAAGTAGAAATCATACTGAAATAAGTCCAAATGTATATCGATTTGATTTAGGTACCATTGCCCCTGAAAGGAGTGTAACTTTTACGATTACTTGTAAAGTAAAAAGCAAAGTTGCTGCCGAGACCTATAATTCAGCAATAGTATCAAGTGATGCAACCTATTACAAAGAATTACCTATACTTAAATCTGATAATTACAGTATTGCTCCGCCGATACCGATTAATTCAGAGTATAATCTTACAATAAAAAAAGTATTAAACCTAACCTCTATAGAAGAAGGTAAGTGTGACTCTATAGGACAAGCCTTTAATTATACTATTACCGTGACTAATACAGGACTCAAAGACATCTCAAATGCTACGATTATTGATACTTTGCCTCGCGGTACAATTTTCTTAACAGCAGCAGGAACAGGAACCTTAGGAAGTACCAATGCAAACAATGGTAATGGAGATATTATTACATGGAAGTTGCCGGCGATACCCAAAGACGGAACTGCCACCGTCATTTTCTCTGTACAAGGAATTATGAGTGGAACATGGATTAATAAAGCACACGTCAGAGGATTTATTGAAGGTACAACTCCTATTGTAGAAAACATGACCGACAATGTATCTTCCGCTACTGTGATTGTTCCCAATGCCTTAAATCCTTATATACACAAAACCGTACAACGGTCACTGTATAATGTTGATGACCAATTTATGTATACCATAAAATTAGGAAACAGAGGAAAAGAGGAGGGTAAAAATATTGTTGTGCGAGATACTTTGCCACCGCAATTGGCATATGTAGGAAAAACATTATACAATGAAAATGTAACCTTTACTTGGGATGCGGCAAGCCGAGTAGTTACCTATAAATTACCCATTTTAAGATCACAAATGGTGGACAGTTTCAAAATTGAAGTCAGAGCATTAGAGGTTGCTGAAACGGTCATTAATCGCGTAAAATTAGAAATGGAGCAAAATATTGAGTATCCTGTATCACAATGCATTTTGAAAATTGTTGACGGTTTTGATCTCGGTATTACAATTGACGCAACTCCAAAACCTGCCATGCAAGGAGAATTGATTACATATACCATCACGGTAACCAATTATAGTGCAAGAATTACCAATGGTAATGTAAAAATGGAGTTACCCGACGGACTAACTTATATTTCTGACAGTGAAAATGCTTTCATTGAACCCTTGGGAAAACTTGAATGGAGAATCAACAGATTAAATATTGGAGAAAGTAAAGTGTTAACATTAATTTGTCGAGCCAAAGAGGTCGACGAAGCAACAGTAACCGTAATGGTAGAAAATCAAAAAGATGAATATCTTGATAATAATACGGCAAGCATCAGAGTATTATTTACTACACCACCTGTAGATTTAAAACTCACCAAATCAACCACACAACCCCGTACTTATTGGTTAAAGGAAGATGGTACAGCCAACGATATTTCAATCCCTATCACCATTAAAATTGAAAACAGAGGAACAGATCCGGCAAAAAATGTAACTGTTATTGACACTTTACCGGCAAATTTCACTGTAATAAATTCAAGTCCTTCTGCAACCTCAACCATGTATGGAAATCGGTCAATTTTAAAATGGAATTTAGGAACAATTACAAGTTTGCCCTATACCATTACTTTTAATTTAAGTTATCCTCAATCTGACCAAATTACATGCTCTATAGATGCTATCAACAGAGCATGGGTTACAACCACCGACCTTGACCCGAACCTTTCTAATAACACTGATACTTGTACATTTTCTATCGTTAATGATATTGATTTATGGATTGAAAAAACATCAGACAAGCCAACCTACAACCAAGGAGAGATTGCATCTTATCTTTTGAAGGTTGAAAATAAAGGTCGGAAGCCTTCAGCAGCATACACCGTAAAAGATATTTTACCCGAAGGATTTACTCCGCAGAATATTACTCCTGAAGGAATTTTTGACGAAAATGCACGAACCATTACATGGAATAATGACGGATTAGTAAACAATGGCTTTGCAACTTTTTCATTTACCACAGAAGCCATTCGTTCGGGAACAGTGATGAATACAGCAAGTGTTGTTGACCCGATAGGATGTGAGCGTCAAGTAAAACATCAGTCTTATGTTCAATCTGGAGTTGAGTTAATCACTGAACTGGCCATTCAAAATCCTAAGAGATTTATCATCGGAGAGAAATTTACGACCACTTACACCATAAAAAATAACGGTACTTATCCTGCTAAGAATGTGCGGGTAACGTCTCAACTTCCGACACAATTACTTTATCCGAATGAAAGTGAAACTCCGGCAATCCCCGGACTTTTTATCAACAAAACCGATGGCAGTTTGCTGTGGAATATCTCAGAAGTACCGGCAAATGGAGAACAAGTTTTGACTTTAGATGTACAAGGAGATGGCGAGGGAGAAAATATTTTGGTAGATTATTTAGCCGTAACCAATGACGGAAAAGAACAAAATGCTTTTGATGAAGTACAAATTATTGTACCGCCTTATGACTTAAGCGTTGTAAAAACCGTTATTGACACTATGGTACAATCTGATGACAATGTACCTTTTACCTATACTATTACTGTACAAAATACCGGTACAGATATTTTAGATAACATTGTAGTTACAGATACACTCCCCAATAACATGATATTTAAAAATACAATTCAATATAAAGGAAACGTTACCGTAAATAATAATATTGTTCAATGGAACATTCCTGACCTTGGGACTTTTGAAGAACAGACATTAGAATTAACGGTTACTGTCAGAGATACGGGAAAATATGTTAATTCTGCTGTAATTTTCAGCAACTCTGCGTATGCTGAACGAGAGAAAAATAAATTAAACAATCGCAGTACAGTCACGGTTTACGCCATATCGGGGTTACAACGCTGGAACATCATGCAAATTTTCACACCCAACGGTGACGGTAAAAATGATAAATTTGTAATTAGAGAACTTGAAGACCCAAGATATTCTGACAATGAAATTGTAATATTTAACCGATACGGAAGTGAAGTATTTTATGCCAAACCTTATAACAATGATTGGTCAGGTGGAAATTTGAAAAATGATACTTATTTTTATCACTTAAGAATTAACATTACCGGTTCTTGGGTTGAAAGAAAAGGATTTATACAGTTGAAAAAATAATATCAACGGCTGCCATTGCGGGTCAATTCCGTAATGACAGCCGTTTATATTTGAAAATATCTTAACCACTTTACGTATGAATAAAACAACCATATTAATTTTACTCTTATGCTTAACGTCGATTGTGCTTTATGGGCAAACTACACGATTACAAAAAAAAGCATTAGAATGGGAAACAAAATATGAATATCATTTAGCCATTGATTTATATCAGAAAGATTATGATAAAACAAAAAGTAATTATTCTCTACAAGGATTGGCATTTTGCTATAAAAGAATCAAAGATTATACACGTGCTGAAGAATTATTTACCCAAATTCTTTATTCAGATGAAGCTACTTTAGAAACTTACTTAGATGTCGCTGAAATGCAAGTGGCAAATGGGAAATATGATGAAGCCAAAGAAACATTACGACAATTTGCCAACAAAACAAAAATGACTCCTTACGCCCAACTTCTCCAGAAATCTTGCGATAGTGCATTACTTTGGAGAAGGCAACGCTCACCTTACAGAATTGCTAACGAACGACAACTTAATTCTTGTTACTCAGAATGGGGCGCTGTCATGGACAGCAAAAATCTATATTTTATTTCTGACCGCATTGATGACCAGCCGGATTGCTCTGAAGATGCAACCTCTTTGAAATTAGGAACTTACTCAGGAGTTTTTGTTACCGATTACAAAGATGACCAATGGGATTTTCCTTTTTTTGCCGATAATCCCATCAATGCAGAACATATTCATACAGGACCGATTTGTTTTACAAAAAATGATTCTTTGATTTATGTTACTCGAACATCAAAAAAAGCACTAACACAAAAATCAAACTTAGGAAGGGAAAAAGTAAACTACAGAACGGCCAACTTGGAGATTTTCAGTATTCAAAATTACGGAATGCAAAAAGTTACACCATTTCAATACAATAAACCTCAAGAATACTCTGTAGCATATCCGACGTTAAACAAAAAAGGAGATGTACTCTATTTTTCTTCTGATAAGGATGGAGGATATGGCGGATTTGACCTTTGGTATTGTAAATTGCAGGCAGACGGAAAATGGAGTGAGCCCATCAACTTAGGAAAAACTGTCAATACAACAGGCGATGAAGTGTTTCCGTTTCTGGCAGAAAACGGTACATTATATTTTTCTTCTGACGGACATATTGGCATGGGCGGGTTAGATATTTTTAAAACCTCCGGCAAAGAAAACAAATGGTCGAAACCCGTCAATCTCAAATCTCCAATTAACAGCCATGCAGACGATTTTGCATTCTGTTTTTTATCCGGAGATACAAGAGGATTTTTCTCCTCTAACCGTAAAGGCGGGCAAGGAGGTGATGATATTTACTCTTTTGCAGAACCTAAACCACTGATTCCAAGAGACAGTTTACCAATTACACCTCCAAGCCAAGACAGCATCAAACCTTCACAAGATAGCACAATCATCGCAAATCTGGACAGTACAACCAATATAATTCCCAATGTTGAAAATACGGGAGACACAACGACAAATGAGCAAGAGAAAAGAACCGGTAAAGATTTATTTTGGATTGTAGGATTAACTGTTGACCGTACCGTACAAAAAACTTTACCAAAAATCAAAGTAAGCATACGTAATAATACTTTAAACACTGTAGAAACACGTTTTTCAAATGCTGACGGAACCTTTGTATTTGAAGTACCAATAGGATATGTTTACACTTTGCACGCATCTTCTTCAAACTATATTTTTGTTTCTCAGAACGAAGTAGACAGTAAAGGTAAAAAACAACACAGTGTTTGGGGCGAAAAATTAGAATTAGAACCTTTAGAATTAAATAAAGAATATAGGTTAGACAAAATCGGAGGCTTAACTTACGATTTCGACAAATGGGAAGTTACACCTGTATTGGAAAAAGAATTGGAAAAATTGATTGACTTTTTACAAGACAATCCTACCTATGTGATTGAAATCGGTTCTCACACAGACACTCGCGGAAATGATGTTTATAACCGTAATTTATCTGAACTTCGAGCAAAGGCCGTCGTAGAATATTTGTTGGATATGGGTATTGAACAAAGTCGTTTAAAATGGGTCGGATATGGTGCTCACCGATTACTTGTACCCAATGCACAAACCGAAGAAGAGCACAGAATGAACCGCCGTACGACATTTACTATTTTGTCAACTGAGTAAATATATTAGTGATTAAATGTCTAAAGTTTCAGAAGTAACATTAAAGTATTATTCAAGCACTCCTTACCATCCGTTACGTACGTGCGCAGCAAAATTTACGCACGTACGTAAGTTTCGCTGCGACCGTACGTAAATTTCATTACGCACGTACGTAAGTTACACTTTGGCAGTGCGTAATTTTTCTTACGCACGTGCGGAGGTAACCATGCAAAAGGGAAGTGAAAAAAATGTAGAAAGAAAATAGAAAAAATACTTAGGGAAAACGAGCAAATACAAGGAGTATTGCGCCTTTTATTCTCTACAATATCTCTGTTAATAAAAAGTTAGTATATTATTTCCCTAAAGGAACAATAAGAAGATGACAAACCCCTATCTTTGTACTTAGAAGTCTAATTGTGTCTTGTCAAATGATTCACCAAGAAGAGGAGGAAATTCACCGCATTCATACTTTACGTCAACAACTGCATCGCTGTAACTATGCTTACTATGTTGAAAACAAGCCTATCATTGAGGATAGTGTTTATGATAAGTTGCTATCTGAACTTCAGGAATTAGAGCATCGACATATTTCACTTTTTGATCCCAATTCTCCAACACAAAGAGTCGGCAGTGATTTACGAATAGAGGGATTCAAACAATTTCAACACAATTTTCCGATGCTTTCTTTGGGAAATACCTATAATTTGGAAGAATTGTCGGAGTTTGTAACTCGAATTACTAAAAATAATATTGATAATAAACCGATAAATTATGTTTGTGAACTTAAATTTGACGGAGCATCTATCAATTTACAATACCAAAACGGACAACTACTTCGCGCGTTGACACGCGGAGACGGTACAACAGGTGAAGATGTTACAGAAAATGTACGAACAATTAAGACTATACCTCTGGTATTACACGGCACATATCCTGATTTTTTTGAAGTGCGTGGTGAAATTATTATGCCTCATGAAAGTTACGAAAACCTCAACCGGCAGCGTATTGAAAATAACGAAATTCCGTTTGCCAATCCGCGTAATGCTGCCGCAGGAACTTTAAAACTATTACAGTCTAAAGAAGTTGCACGTCGGGAATTGCGATGTTTTGCTTATCAAATGATGACAACCCAACTACTTGAGCATAACCACTTCGAGACATTAAACTCACTAAAAAATATAGGGTTTTCTGTAAGTCCATATTCAAAAATCGTCTCTTCGGTTAAAGAAATGGTCGATTTTATTCAGTATTGGGAATCAGAGCGTAAAAAACTACCTTTCGATACTGACGGAATTGTGATTAAAGTAAATCAGTACGATTTACAGCAATCATTAGGTTACACTTCTAAGCAACCGCGATGGGCTACAGCATACAAGTATAAGGCTGAAGAAGCAGTAACAGAACTTTTGTCAGTTGATTTTCAAGTCGGTAGAACCGGTGCGATTACACCCGTGGCTAATCTTGTTCCCGTATTATTAAGCGGAAGTACTGTAAAGCGAGCGACATTACACAATGAAGAACAAATAAAAATATTGGGTATTGCGATTGGAGATAGTGTAAGTATTGAAAAAAGCGGAGAAATTATCCCTAAAATTATCAATTTACACAGCATGGGGAAAAATCGTCAGGAAATTATCTTTCCGGCAGTATGCCCGCAGTGTAGTACCCCGTTGGTCAAAAATGAAGGAGAAGCAAAGCACTATTGTCCTAACCGTAAAACTTGTAAACCTCAGTTGATTGGAAGGTTAATTCATTTTGCGAGTCGTAAAGCCATGAATATTGAGGGGCTGGGAGATGAAACCATAGAATTGTTATATGACAATCAATTATTGTTTGACATTCCTTCAATTTATCGATTAAATACTAACGATTTATTGGCATTACCACGTATGGGGGAAAAATCGGTACAAAATTTGTTGTCAGCCATTGAAGAAAGTAAAAAAACAACTTTTGAACGTGTATTGTATGCTTTAGGAATTTCTCAGGTCGGAGAAACGACCGCGAAAACTTTAGTTCGGCATTTTTCATCTGTTCAAGCCTTACAAGCAGCAACAATAGAAGAATTTGTTGCCGTTCAGGATATAGGACAAAAAACAGCAGAAGAATTAGTAGCCTATTTTTCCAGTGAAGACACACAAAAGATGATTACAGAGTTGCAATCTTTAGGTCTGCAATTTTCTATGAAAACATCTATTAAATCAACATCTGCAATCTTTGCGAATCAAACGTTTGTTATTACAGGAACCCTTTCTCAGCCACGCAATTATTTCAAAATATTGATTGAAGATAATGGAGGTAAAGTTACTGATGCGGTTTCTGATAAAACAACCTACTTGTTAGCAGGAGAAAACGCAGGATCAAAGTTACAAAAAGCCAAGGCAAAAAACATTCCGATTTTATCGGAAGAAGAATTTTTACTAAAAATATAAATGGATGATTAAAAAATATTTTCAACGTAAAAAAATCGAAAAGTTATTGCTTGCCAATACTTTGATGCCAATTTTCAAAACAGGTAATGAAGTAAAATCTTTAGGTTTTGTGTTTTCAGTTGAAAACAATGAACAACAAGATGAATGGCTTCAATTTATTAAATTCTTACAAGGACGAAAGATTCGATACAAAGGAATTGGAGTATTTCGTGAAGATGTGAATCACATTCCCTCTTGTTTTATTGGACATCCTCATATCCAGGTAATTAGTAAAAAAGAGTTGGATTGGTTGAAAATTCCAACCATTGACCATTGCTTGGGAAAAGAAAGTTTTGATGTGTTTATTAATGGAATGATTCTCCAAAACTTTACGGCAAGTTATATCAGTGCTTCTGTAAAATCTACATTGAAAATTGCCGCAAGCACAGTAGACTATCATTCGATTTACCAATTATTTATAGAATTAAAGCCTATAAAGAAAAATCTTCAAGAATATTTAACAGGTATACGTTCATATTTAGAAAATCACTTTTGCAATATTCAACATATTCATTCTGTATGACAAAAAAATTATTAGGGACAGGCGTAGCTTTAGTTACACCTTTTACAACTGACAAAAAAGTAGATTATTCGGCACTTGAGCAGCATGTAAAATTTGTAACTGACAATAAGGTAAATTATTTGGTCGTTTTAGGTACGACAGCAGAACCTCCCACCCTCTCAGCAATTGAAAAATCTGATGTTATTAAAACGATTATCAACGTTAATCAGAAAAAATTACCGATTGTTTTAGGTATTGGTGGCAATGATACATTGCATGTTTTAGAGAATATCAAATCTACCGACTTTACAAACATAGATGTTTTACTGTCGGTAACTCCTTATTACAATAAGCCCGGGCAAGCAGGATTATGTAAGCATTATGAAATGCTTGCCGACATTTCTCCCGTGCCGGTAATGATGTACAACGTACCCGGAAGAACCGGCGTTAACCTTTCTGCAGAGTCAACCTTAACATTAGCACAACACCATAATATCTGCGGAATTAAAGATGCCGGAGGAAACTTATCACAAACCGGTTACATCTTACAAAAAAAACCCGACGATTTTTTGGTCATTTCAGGGGATGACGGTTTAGCAGTACCACAAATGTCAATCGGTGCTCATGGTGTAATCTCTGTTATTGCCAACCTGCTGCCGCTACAGTTTTCTACGATGGTGAATTTAGCCTTAGAGGGTGATTTTAATAAAGCTTCAAAAATTCACTTACAAATACTACCCATTATTGATGCTATATTTGCAGAAGGTAGCCCGACCGGAGTAAAAGCAGGACTTGCCATACTCAAGAAAATGACCGCAGAAGTCAGGTTACCGCTTGTGCCGGCAAGTAATGTTTTAATGAAACAATTACAACAACTGTTAGCCGATTTATCATAATCTTTAATCCTGCGGTAATCATGGATATTTACAATGACTTTTCTGAAGAGAATAACGTAATTGCTGTTCAAATATTGGTAGCACGTTATGAAAATGGCATGAAAGTTCAAAAAGTTGAATATTTTGACATTGACGAAATTGAAATGTTGGTTAGTCATTATGTAGAAAATGGGATGTTTGACAAAGCACTTGAAGTGATAAAAGCAGGAAAATCAATCCACTCTACTTATGAATATTTTCTCTATCAAGAAGCAAATTTACTATTAGCCGTCAACAAACCTTCAGAAATGCTTTTCTTAGTGGAAAAGCACAAAGCAATATCGTCAGAAGAAAGATTATTACTCCAAAGCAGAGCTTATCTAATGCTCAAAAATGTTTCTCAAGCATTAATCTGTTTTGACCAATTACTCAAAGAACTTTATTTAAAGTCTAAAAGTGATGAGAATGTCATTCTTTATTTTGCTAAAGCGTTGATTACAGAAAACCAACCTCTATCTGCAATTCCTTATTTAAAAAGGTTATTGACAAGCAAAGTACAACAAGAGACACAGGAATTGTTGCTGAATTGCTATCAATTATCAGGTCAAAATTCGGAGGCAAAGATAGTGCTTCAACAATGGATTGAACAAGATCCGGAAAATGACAAATATTGGACAGAACTTGGAATTACCTGTAGTAAACTTGAAGAAGTGGACAAAGCTCTCTATGCTTTAGAAACAGCGGTCGCTTTAAATAAAGAAAATACAACCTCTCTGAAAGCCTTGGCTGATATTTTTGTAATGCAAGGAAAGTTTGACTTAGCATTAGAAAATCTAAATGCGATTGTGGCTTGCGATGGAATATGTCAAGACATTTTAACCGATATTGGCCACATTTACTATCTAAAAAAAGAATACGAAAAATCACTGACAACTTATATTCATGCAATTCTCGAAAATCCTTACAGTTGTTATGAATATATGGAAGTTGCACGTATTTTAACCGAAAAACCCGACATAAACCTGTCCGAAATTTTACAAGATATCCGCCTTCAATACAATGATAGTAAGGCCTCCTCAGATTCCGAAGAATTATTAAACAGTTTATATTACGATTTACAACATAAAATAGTAGAAAACTGGATACAAAAAGCCATTGCTTTAGATTTTCAAAATCAGTACGATTTTCGGTATTATTACGGTCAATGGTTGTTACTACATCATCGAAAAGAGGAAGCACAACAACAGTTACAAAAAGTTACGGAACAAAACCCTCATCACGTCCAAAGTTGGGAAGCATTGGTAGCATTAAGTGACAATATCTCTCAAAAAATTACTCTTCTTTCTTCTGCAATACAATATAATTTTAACGATGATCGGCTTTATTTTTTATTGGCAGATTACCTTAATAAAATTGGCGACAAGGCACAAGCAAAGCATTACTTACAATTAGGATTAAAACTCAACCCCAACGGGTTTATTGAATGTAATGAATAGTATTTGGGAAAATTTTTGAGAACTATGTAGAGAAATTATCAGATAATATCTCTACATAGTTTTTTGAACCAAGTTTATTTGAGGATATCATTAGTCGTTATATTCGCAGACTACCCTAAATCCAATACCTTTGATGTCTGAATACCACCAAATACTTTTAGGTTGTTGCGGATCTGTTTTTAGCCATGCATCATGCTGTGTATGCTGACGTACAGAAGCACGTACATCGGCTGCATCTGAATTATAATTCCCTCCTCTGATAACCCATTCTTCTCCCTCAGTTATGAGCGGATTTGTTGTATTAGAACTTTGATATGCCGTAGGGGAATATTTATCAAGACAATATTCTGCAACATTGCCTAACATATTTTTTAGTCCAAACGGATTAGATTTGACTTTGTGTGGTTCTTGCGTTTTATTGCCGCTATTTTTTTTGTAAATTATATAGTCAGCAATACTGTCGGTAGTAGGAGAAAATAGAAATCTCCAAAATCCTTTTTCTGAAAAATCTTGGGGATTACCTTCAAAAAAATAAGGCGTATCTTTACCTCCGCGTGCTGCATATTCCCATTCTGCCTCTGTAGGTAATCTATACTTTCTTCCTGTTTTTTTAGACAACCATATACAAAAAGTAGTTGCAGCATAGTGTGTCATGGTAATGGCGGGTCGTTCTCCCCCACCCCAGCCCTGGTCTGGTAATCCGAAAGGTGGCGTAGGTCCTGAAACTGCATCAACATTTGGATTTGAATTATTGGCAAAAACAACTTCGGGGGCAGTACGTCCTTCACTGTGGGTTTCAGCATAGAATGCCCAATATTGCTCCCATGTAACTTCTGTTTCCGCCATAAAGAATCGAGACAATGTAACTTGGCGTGAAGGTAATTCATCCGCTTGACAAAATTGGTCATTTTCAGATCCTCCCATACGAAAAGTTCCTGCCGGAATGGCTATCATTTTAAAGGCTACGGATGTTCCGGGTATTGTCTCCTCAAAATTACAAAATGTATCTACAGTTGCGGAAGTCGTAAAAATCGGTTGATTTTGCTTTACGGTTTGTGGTATGCCAACCATTTTTGTATGACTGAAATTTGGATCATAATGTCCCACATTGAGATGACAGTTGATACATTGCAAGTCAAGTTTCTTGTGGTTTTCATCATAATAAAGGTGTGCCGTAATACCGTCATCGGAAAGTCCCTGCGGAAAAATATCGGCATGACAATTGATACAGGAACTGTTGGGAATATAGGTTATGGCAGATTCTAAGACAGATTTTGCTTCCCAGTCAAAGTCTGCACTATCCTTAGTAAAATATGACCATGTATCTTTTACACCCAATTTTATTTTAGCCAAGTAATGATTAAAAAAATCATGCTTTGGGGGTAAATGACATTCTACGCAATGCACTTTGACTCCACTGCGATTTTGGACGTGAGTAGAAAGTTTCCAACTTTTTTCGGCATGAGGATGCACATGACATTGCATACAAGATTCGTCGGTAGAGAAGTATTCAGACAAACTATGTAAACCTGCCACAAGAACAATTCCAAACAACACTCCTATCCAAAGAAAGTAATAATATTTACGTCGATTTTTTTTCATCTATTGATCATTGAATTATGAATTGAAAAGTGAAAGTTGAAAACTAAATACTATGGAATGCAAATAAAATGAATACTGCGTACCAAGAATTTTACAATAACTATATATAATTTACTCTTCCTGCTGTCGGGAAGTCTCATCCGGGGTCTGTCTG
>CAYVGO010000016.1:18883-39628 GCA_964450725.1 uncultured Muribaculaceae bacterium | reverse complement strand
CCCGAGCATGATAATTATATAGGAAGAACATCGTTTTTAAAATCATGATTTCTCAGTACAAACAAAGACAGTCCTTTTGCGATGAGAATCCCGCCGACTGTCATTTTGAAACAATGTCCTTTCCGGCTGGAACGACCATCTATAACGATACGGATATCAACTACCTGATATTCTGCCACACGGGACACGCACATTCACCCGCTATTACTCCGCCGAAGAACTCCGCTCGTTCTTCCACCCGATGACCGACGAGCAAGTGCCCTTCAAGAGCCTCGTATTGACCCATTACCGCAAAACCAACTACACGGAAGAGTTGGCGGAACTCTGCGGCTATGACGTACACACCTTCCGGCGCCTGTTCAAAAAAGAGTTTGGCGATTCGGTGTACCAATGGCTCATACAAAGGCGAGCCGAACATATCAAGCACCGTTTGTCAATACCTTATATCCCTTTTGCCGATATTATCGACGAGTTTAACTTCTCGTCACCACAGCAGTTCAATAGTTTTTGCAAACAATATCTGGGCGATACTCCGGGTAATCTGAGAAAAAAGATGCAAATAAAATAACGGCAGTAGCATCCTAAAAGTTACTGCCGTTTAGTATATCACCTACCTCTAAGCACGAATAATCCGAGCTATTATTGTTTATTTCCTGATTATGCATATCTTTGCTTTCAGAGTTGTTCGAAAATCTGCAAAGCACAGAGGTTTAATGAAGTCGCATTGTCACTAAATCGTTACCTACAACTTTTAGCTTCTCTACTTGGTTCTGTCATTCAGTCAGATATAGAAAAATTTCTTATAATAAAACGTGATTTGCAAATTTTTGATGATGAGAGAAATCAATTACAACTTATGGTTCGACTTCGCCCACCAACCAAATCAGTTCCGAATTATAGAGATTATTGCCTACAGATGTGTTTTCTATGGTCATTCCTCCCAACACAAGTTGTTTTACCTGTTTTTCGCAGAATGTATTTCACTAACCGCTATTTCTACATTGCCATCTCCGGTTCTTGAAAGTAATCTTTATTTTGCAGCAAACTATCTAAAACTTTTGATAGTTCTTCGTCTAACTCTTCTTGTTTTTCTGGTACACCATTAACATAATGTAATGTTTTAAGTAAAGTTCCGTCAGGATTATAAAACGTCCAATCTCCTTTTCTAAATCCTTGGTAATAGACACCTTCAACCCTTACTCTACCATTAGTATAATAAAATCTTGCCCTGCCATGTGGCCTTCCCTGCAAATAGAGCATTTCTACTGCTAAGCGTCCGTTGTCGTCAAATTTGTTATACAGTCCTGTTTGTACACCTTTAACAAAATGTTTAACTTCTATCACTTGTGGATACTTATCATAAACTTTCATGACTGAGTCTAAACTCCCGTTTTTATAATACATCGTCATGATAATTTGTCCATCCTTCTCGTAACCTTTCCACAATCCCGTTTTTTTTTGGTTTACCATTACTCCTGATGCTTGCAGGGTTCCTACAATAGAATACATTTCTACAAATGCAGAATCTCCGGCTGTAGTATAGCTCATTTTGGCCATTCTTTTACCATTATCATAGTACCGCCAAAATGTCCCGACAATTTTATCATCTTTAAAAGTTCCACGATAAGCAATTTGTCCGTTAGGATATTTTTTTTCCCATTTTCCTTGTTTTCTACCTAAAGAATCAATTTGGTTGATGTTTTGGGCAGAAATTACAGAAGAAAATAATAACACTACGCAAAAAAGTATCTGATACTTTGGAATGGGCGATAGTAGATAATTTGTGTTACGGTGTAACAATATAATGATAGATGATTTTAACATAAAAGAATTGACTATTTCTAAAAAAAACAGCCGATTTCTCGGCTATTAGAATTATGCTTTATCTAAATGCTTACGCTTGCGAGGTTTTGGAATCTCTGTATTCTGTTCTAATAATTTGACCACTTGTGAGACAAGAACATGATTATCCATATCTAATAAATAGTACGGTTTTGAACCTTTGTAGGGAATAATAGTCTGAACATTGATCATCAACGATTCAATACAGGGGTGCATCTTCACCAACACATTATTATCACAAGCAAGCAATATCGGCTTGTCGTTAGCGTAAATGCAGTACTCTCCAAACATCTTTTTATACCGAAAATCAAGTTGAATTCCCGAAAGTGAATCCATGACAAACTCAATATAATCAATAGATGTAGCCATTGTAATACAGACTTATTATTTGAAAACGTGTTTAGAAATTATCATTTCTAAAAGGTAGAAGTGGTAATCCTTCTACAGATATAATACTGCACAATGAAGCATCGTCAAATAAATAACGAACATATTTAGGGTTTTTCATATTTTTGGCTGAGAGTACAATTTCATTCTTTTTTCCCAACTTGATACTTGCAGGCATAAAATTTCCGTCTTCTCCGGCTATTTGAAATCCATCATTCTTAATAATTTTAATACCGGTAGGACTTTCTACCGTTAACGTAATATTTTTTGCTGATAGTGTAACGTGTGTTATTTTAGGATAAGTGTGTCCTCCGGCATCTTTTCCGTAATTATTTTTAAGTGCAAGGTTGGCGAGCCTTACTCCTACATCAATTTTATTGGCCGGGTGAATGTTGTTAACATCGTCAATTAAGTCATTGATAACAACCATTCCACAACCTTCATACTCCGACGTTTTCTCTTGTGCTTCACGCAATTTGGGAATATTTCCTTTAGGGTTATAATTGGCAAAAGGTGCTATTTGTACAAAATAAAAAGGCAACTGGGTTTTAAAGTTTTCTCGCCACGAATCAATCAACGTACGCATAAGCAAATCATAAGAGTCATGTCGCTCTACATTTGATTCTCCCTGATACCAAATTACTCCGGCAAATGAAAACGGAATAAGAGGATATATCATGCTGTTGTAACAACACCCCGAAACAATCGGCCACCAAGGTGTAGGTTTTATACTTGCGGCGGCTTGATGCAGCGTTTTATTTTGTTTAACTTTTTCTTCTGGAGTCCAAACTTCCGCAGATGTACCTCCCCATGCAGAAATAACAATTCCGACAGGAATATTTAATTCCTGATGTAATTTACGGGCAAAAAAATAGGCTGTAGCGCTTGTTGACGGCAATGTTTCAGGAGAACATTCTTTCCATTCTCCGTAACAGTTATCTTGTGAGGTTTGAGAAGCAATACGTTGTGTTGAAAAAATACGGATATTGGGATAATTAGCCGCCGCAACCTCTTTCTCTTTATCTTTTAATCCTCCGTGGCTATATGTCCATTCCATATTAGATTGTCCGCTACACAACCAAACTTCACCAATCATGATATTGTTTAAAGTAAGTTGCTGTTTACCTAAAATGGTAATGGTATATGGCCCTCCGGCATCCGGAGTTTGTAATTGCGTACTCCATTTTGCCATGTCATTACAAGTTGTTTGAATAGTATCTTTGGTATTCCAGCCGGCAACAAGTCGAATTTTGGCACTGGCACTTTCCCATCCCCAAATGGTTACAATATTTTTACGTTGTAAAACCATGTTATCTCCAAAAATAGCGGGTAATCTGAGTTGAGCAAAGAGAGTGAGATTTATAAAAGCAATAACAAGAAGTAGTGAGATTTTTTTCATAAGTCATTCATTTAAAGTTTAAAATAATTGGTCTTTTTCGCTTCAAAGTTATTCCATTTTCCTGAGTTCGACAAATATTGTGGTTTTGTTTTGAAACTTATTTTCCGAAAGAATATAAAAAAAACCGCCTTTGAGAGCGGTTTTGAGATTGTGTTGGGTAAAGTTTATTTACGTGTAAATTCCATGATAGTTTTGTTTGTTATTACATACTTACTTAAATCAGTGGTGTAATAAGGCTTCCCTTCCAATATCGCTTTAAGGTTAGCATCATCATCAACATATTGTTTCAGCGTTTCTATATTTGTTTCTGTGATTTTCAATGAATTTCCTGCAATTACTACTGAAAACGCTGTTCCCTGGGTGTCCCCGGTTTCAGAAATCCTTAATTCCCCATCACTATAAGTGTAGGTTCCAGTAAGTTCCTCTTTAGTATCGGATACATCATAGGTTTTTCCATCATCTCCAAATCTTATTGTTTGGCCCCTCCTGTTGGAATATCTTTAACCTCCAAAGGAAGGCTAGTCGCATACTTTGCGTGCCATTCATCAACGGCACTTAAGTCTTCGATAATATTCGCAGGAACTGCAGGAACGACAGTACGAGATCCTCCCACTTTGACTGCTACCCAAGTACCGACAATATCCGACTTGTCTTTTTCACAAGAGGTAAATAATAAAACGTTGGCAAAGGCTATTGCCATAAAAATAAAAAATGTTTTTTTCATGTTCTAAAAATATTAATTTAAGTGAATAGTGGGCACAAAAGTAATACTTTATTTCGATAAGATGTCAAAAACTATGATTAAATGCTACAAAGTATTTTGAAGGTTGAAATGATGAAATAATACAAATTCAAAAAAATAATTACCTTTGTTCTTCTTTAAATTTTATTATGTATTATATTGTGATTGAAGCATGAAAAAAGTCTTTAAAATTATTCTTATTGTTGTACTTTCACTCTTTGTATTTTTGACATTTTGGTTTTTATGGAATAAATCCCAACCTAAAGAAATTATTTATGATATTGTTACTGCGGAAAAAAAGAATATTTATAAAAAAACAGTAGCTACAGGTAAGGTAGAACCACGTTTTGAAGTATTAGTAAAACCTCAAATTTCAGGAATTATATCTGCTATTTTGAAAGAAACCGGAGAAAAAGTAATGGTTGGAGAAGTAATCGCTCAAGTAAAAGTAGTGCCCGATGTTGCAAACCTTAACAGTGCAGAGTCTCGAGTCAATCTGGCACAATTAACCATGAACAAACAACAGCAGGAATATGACCGACAGAAAAAACTTTTCCAGTCGGGTGTAATTTCTACCTCTGAAATGGAAACTACAGAAGTAGAATATCAAAGATCGAAAGAAGAATTACAAAATGCTACCGACAATTTGGAAATTGTAAAGTTGGGGATTTCTAAAAAGTTTTCACAGTATAGCAATACTCAAATTCGGTCAACAATCACCGGAATGATTTTGGATATACCCATAAAAGTGGGAAACTCCGTTATTCAATCCAATACTTTTAATGATGGAACAACAATTGCGTCTGTTGCGAATATGAACGATATGATTTTTAAAGGTAAAATTGATGAAACAGAAGTAGGCAGGGTCAAGGAAAAAATGCCGATGATATTAACCGTTGGAGCTCTTCAAGATAAAAAGTTTGATGCTATTTTAGAGTATATTGCTCCGAAAGGAACAGAAGAAAGCGGCGCTGTGTTATTTGAAATTAAAGCAGCTGTAAAAATTCCCGATACAGTTTTTATCAGAGCCGGTTACAGTGCCAATGCCGAAATTGTTTTAGATCAGCGGGACAGTGTACTATCCATACCTGAAAATTCAGTAGAATTTAGTAATGACAGTACCTTTGTCTATATCCTAAAGAAAGAAACTCCGAAGCAGGAGTTTGAACGTAAGCCTGTGAAACTCGGATTGTCTGACGGAATCAATGTTGAAGTTGTTGAAGGCTTGGTTTCCGATGAAAAGGTCAGAGGAATGGTAAAAATACAGTAATTTATAAAATAGACACCATGTTACATCAAAAAAAGTTACTGATTTTTTTCGTAATTTTCTTACCAATTTCTCTTTACTCTCAATCGGTTTGGACGTTAGAACAGTGTATTCAGCATGCGTACGAACATAATGTTACTATTCAACAGCGCATTATTGCCATGCAAAGTGATGAAATACGTTTAAAAATGGCTAAAAATGCCTGGTTACCTACCCTCAGCGGAAACTTGGGACAAAATTTCGGATTTGGACAATCCCCTTCGTCCTCTGGTGTTTATCAACAAAATAGTTCCAGTTCTACTTCTCTTGGAATATCTGCCAATATGCCGCTTTTTACAGGGTTCCAAATTACAAACCAAAAGAAAGCGAGTGCTCTTGATTTACAGGCAACTATGGCAGAATTGGAACAGGCTAAAGAAGATTTAGCGTTAAACGTAACCTCTTTTTTTCTACAAGTTCTGTTTGCCAAAGAACTCTATAAAATAGCACAGCAACAAATAGAATTATCTAAACAACAAGTAGAAAAAAGTCAAATTCAATTTGCTGCAGGAAAAATATCGGAAAGTGATTTGGTGCAAAATAAAGCACTATTAGCCAATGATATTGCTAATGGAGTACAGCAAAAACAACAAGTTATGCTGGCGTTGCTTGACTTGTCTCAACTCTTGGAATTACCGTCTTCAGAAAATTTCGACATTGAATTTATCGGAGATACAGCAACGGTAGTTTTAGATACTTTATCACTCTCTCCCTTAGACACTATTTATGAGCACGCTTTGCTTCATCGTTCTGTTGTTAAAGCGGCCGAATATAAGTTACAACGCTCTGCTTATGACATAAAACTTAGTAAAGCTGAACACTATCCTACGGTTGGACTTTCTGCCTCTTACGGTAACGGATATTATTATTATTTTAAAGATAATTGGCCTAATTTACCTTTGGCTGACCAAGTTCGTAGTAATAGCCGAACATCAGTCGGAATAAACATTAATATTCCTATTTTTAGTAGATTTGATACTTACCATAGAATAAAACTTGCCGAATTTTCGCAAAAGAATCAAGAACAAGTACTGATTTCTACCAAAAAAAATGTTCAAAAAGAGGTACATCAAGCCTATTACAATGCAGTTGCGGCTTCTGAAAAGTATCAAGCTTTGGAACAAAGTGTTGACGCTACCATCCTTTCTTACAAATACATTCAAAAACGTTACGACGAAGGAAAATCATCTATTTTTGAGTTGAATGATGTTAAAGTCAGATTGGTGAAAGCACAGTCAGAATGCGTACAGTCAAAATATGATTTTTTGTTTCGTACAAAGATTTTAGACTTTTATGACGGGAAGCCGATATTTTAATCAGGATAGTTAAAAAAAGAAAAAAAAAGAAAACCGCTTGCTTGGTAAAAAAAAAAAGAGTACCTTTGCAGCCGTTTCCAGAGATAAACTTACAGAAACACAAGTTAAATTAAGGTTATAAGGCCCGTTCGTCTAACGGTTAGGACGCAAGATTTTCATTCTTGAAATAGGGGTTCGATTCCCCTACGGGCTACAAATTACTGTATTATTAAACAGGTTATGGCAAATAAAAAATCAGCACAAAAAAAGATACGAAAAGATATCGTAAGACGGTTACGTAATCGTTATGTAAGTAAAACAACCCGTAATGCTGTAAAAGCTTTGAAGAATACTACAGATAAAACTGTTGCGTTGACTTTGCTACCAAAGGTTACGAGTTTGTTGGATAAATTGGCAAAGCGTAACGTTATTCATAAAAACAAAGCAGCAAATTTGAAAAGTGCAGTAGCATTACATGTAAATTCATTAGCCTAGTTTTGCTATTTAATTTTTAGTTTAAGCGGACTAACTTAATTGTTAGTTCGCTTTTTCGTTAATGTGTTATTAACATATTACCCACAAAGAAATATTGTTTTTTAAAATATTACCTATCTTTGTATTTTCACTTAAACAGAATTAGATGAAGAATAAAATTACTATTTATGTTTTTGTCGCCATTATTCTTTTGCAACTTGGCTATCTTGCTTCTTATTTTATCCCATTACCCGCCAAAGCAGATGTTTTACCTGCTTTTATAGACAGTATTCCTCCGTCAGAAGGATATTTATCTGTAACAAAATCCCCCTATATTCCTTTTAAAGTTTCTTTTGCTGGAGAAGAAATGCCATTGCACTATTTTGATGTGTATGAGAAATTAGGATTAGAATTAACGATAAACGGTTATTGGCATTCTCAACTTTTACAGGTACTGAAGAAAACTACCCGTTATTTCCCCACTATTGAAAAAATATTAGCAGAAGAAGAGGTTCCATTAGATTTCAAATACTTGTGTGTTGCAGAAAGTGGAATGTCGCATGTTGTTTCCCCTAAAAAAGCAGCCGGATTTTGGCAAATTTTACCTGCTACAGCAAGAGAAGATAATTTGGAGGTCAATGAAAATATAGATGAACGCTATCATTTGGAAAAAGCGACTCGAACAGCATGTCGCTATTTGAAACGTGCCTACCGCTTATTTGGAAACTGGACTTTGGCAGCAGCTGCTTACAATATGGGAATAGCCGGATTAAAAAAGCAGGTTGAAGAACAATGTTCTCACAATTATTACGATTTATTTCTTAATGCTGAAACGACAAGGTATATTTATAGAATTGCTTGTCTGAAAATAATTATTGAAAATCCTCAAAAATACGGGTTTTATATGGATAATCAGGTGCATTATCCGCCATTTGAATTTGACGAAGTTATGGTTAAAGACAAAGTCGTTTCATGGATTGATTTTGCAAAACAACAAAAAGTAAGTTATCATTTACTCAGAATGTTTAACCCTTGGATAAGAGACGCAAAACTGGAAAACAAAGACCGTAAAGAATATGCTGTACGGGTACCGACTCCCGATTATAGAGAAAAAGTATATAAAAATCGACATTAGTATAGAAAAGATATGGAAAATAAAGTGTTGGAATTACTTCAGGAAGTTCGACATCCTGACAAAAAAACATCAATCGTTGATTTAAAATGGGTAGATGTAGTTGAATGTAACCCTAAAAAAATTGCTATTGTAATTCACTATCCTTCATCTAAAGATCCTTTTGCCAAATCTATCAAAGCCAAAGTTGAAGCCTTGCTACATCAAGAGTTTCATAGTGTTCAAATAGAAGTGAATAATCACTTTACAGAAGATGCTACACATCTGTATCCTACATTAGACGGATTACTGAATGTACGACAAATTGTTGGTATTTCATCTTGCAAAGGAGGAGTTGGAAAATCTACAGTTACTGCAAATTTAGCAATTGCATTGGCATTACAAGGATATGCCGTTGGTTTAGTAGATGCTGACATTTACGGACCTTCAATTCCTAAAATGCTGGGTCTGGATGATTCACAAGTTGAGGTTGTGGGAGAAAAAGGAAACGAAATGTTTATTCCACAATCTTGTTATGGTGTAAAAGTAATGTCAATAGGATTTTTTATCGGAAAAGATGACCCTTTGATTTGGCGAGGCCCCATGGCAACCTCTGCCATTAAGCAATTGCTTCAACAAACACAGTGGGGAAAACTTGATGTACTATTGATAGATATGCCTCCGGGTACGGGAGATGTACACCTCACAATTTTCCAACAGACCAAACTTTCCGGTGCGATAATTGTTACAACTCCGCAATCAGTGGCAGTTGTTGATGCTGTGAAAGGTATCAATATGTTTCAGACAAAAGATATTGCCATTCCAGTTTGGGGGATTGTGGAAAATATGTCTTGGTTTACACCGCAAGAATTACCCGGCAATAAATACTATATTTTTGGAAAAGGAGGAGGGGAAACATTGGCAAAACGTTTTGCATTACCTTTGGTCGGACAAATTCCGATTATACAATCTATCAGAGAAGGCGGAGATAATGGCATTCCGGCTGTTGTAGAATTCCCGGAAATTCAAAAAATATTTGAGGGTATTATCAAAACATTGCCTTTTGTTTTTAAGTAGCAAATTCACAACTGAGAATAATAAAGTTCTTCTACTGCTTCTTCCCAGTTATAGCGAAAACCTATGTTCATGAAACAAAGGAATCGTAAACTTGGTTGAGTGAACAAATACAACCAACGAAATTATTATTAAACATTCAAGATTATCTCAAGAAGAGATTGCAAAAGTTATAATCATTTGAAAATACTTGATAAACACTGCACTCTCTATTTTAAAGACCTTATATGAGTTACAAAATTCTTGCTACCAATGTTGATACCAAAGCTCGCTGCGGGAAATTAGTAACTGCTCATGGAGAGATTGAAACCCCGATATTTATGCCTGTAGGTACGGTAGCAACTGTCAAAGGAATTTTACATCGCGATTTACGGGCAGAAATTAAATCTCAAATAATCTTAGGAAACACTTATCACCTTTTTCTACGTCCAGGACTTGACATTCTCAGAAAAGCCGGCGGATTACATAAATTTTCTTCATGGGATTTCCCCATACTTACCGACAGTGGCGGATTTCAGGTATTTTCGTTGGCTCAACAACGCAAAATTACGGATGACGGCGTAACCTTTCGTTCTCATATTGACGGTACAAAATATTTGTTCACTCCTGAAAATGTCATTGATGCACAACGAATAATCGGGGCAGATATTATGATGGCATTTGACGAATGCCCAAGTGGTACGGCGACCCATCAATATGCCGAAAAGTCTTTAGATTTAACCGAGAAATGGTTGCAGCGATGTTTCCAACAATTTAACTCTACAGAGCCTTTATACGGATACCAGCAAATGTTATTTCCTATAGTACAAGGTTGCGTTTATCCTGACTTACGAAGGAGAGCCGCCGAAAATATTGCACATCTGGACTGTATCGGGAACGCTATCGGGGGATTGGCTGTCGGCGAACCGGCAGAAAAAATGTATGAAATGATAGCACTTGTCAATGATATTTTACCTCTAAACAAACCCCGATATTTAATGGGAGTAGGAACTCCTGTCAATATTTTGGAGGCAATTGATTTAGGTGTAGATATGTTTGACTGCGTAATGCCTACAAGAAATGGAAGAAACGGCATGTTATTTACATCGCAAGGAACTATCAATATTCGGAATAAAAAATGGCAAAAAGATTTTTCACCGATAGATCCTCAAGGAACAACATTTGTTGATGAAATTTACACTAAAGCTTATTTGAGACATTTGTTTGTATCTGATGAAATGTTGGGATGCCAAATTGCAAGTATTCATAATTTAGGGTTCTATTTAGAACTTGTAGCCTTAGCCCGTCAACATATCTACAACGGAACCTTTAAAAAGTGGAAAACCGAAATGGTCAAAAAACTAACTAATCATTGTTAACTGTTAACCACTAATCAATATTCTACGTGTCAATTCTGGATAAATATATCATTAAAAAATTCTTTTCAACCTACTTTTTTGCATTGTTAGGATTAGGAGTTATTATTATTATTTTTGATATTAGTGAGCGTATTGATGATTTTGTGAAATATCAGGTGCCGATCAGTAAAATTATTTTCAATTATTACTGTACATTCGTCCCCTATTTAATGATTAAGTTCAGTTCTTTATTTACTTTTATTGCTGTCATTTTTTTCACTTCGAAGTTAGCCGCTCATACCGAATTTATTGCGATGCTATCTAACGGCATCAGTTTTTTGCGTATTGTTCGTTCCTATATGATTGCCGCTACAGTCATTACCCTTTTAAACTTGGCTTTAGATAATTTTTTATTGCCGGAGGGTTCTAAAATCCGCTATGAGTTTACGGAAGTTTATCTTCAAAAAAGTCGTTATGCTAATGTAGAACAAAATATTCACCGACAAATCAAGCAAGGTAGTTTTGCTTACATGGAATCCTTTAACCCATACTCCTATACTGGAAGTAAGTTTTCTTTAGAGTCATTCTCTGGAGATACGCTACTATCTAAATTGACCGCAGAAACGGCGACATGGGATTCCGCAACCAATCGGTGGAAGTTGAATAATTATTGGGTGAGAACACGTGTTCCTCTTCAAGAAAAGGACACCATTACCGTCGGAACAACGATAGATACTGTTTTAGTTTTCAACGGCAAAGATCTTTCGGTCAAGGTAAATACTTACATGGAAACCATGAATTACTTTGAGCTAGAAAAATATATTGACTTATTGCTATTACAAGGGTCAAAAAATATTAACGGAGCATTGCTTGAAAAACATAAAAGAATTGCTTATCCTATGGCAAATCTTATTTTAACCATGATTGGGCTTACACTTTCTTCTCGAAAAGTTCGAGGAGGAACGGCAAAGTATTTAATAATCGGCATTGCCTTAAGTTTTGGATATATCTTTTTTCAGCAATTCAGTAATGCATTTGTAAACACAAATCTTTTACCTGCCTCTATTGCCGTTTGGATTCCCAATGTATTATACATTTTAATTGCCATTTACCTGTATAAGAAAACACCGAAATAGTAATCAATTCTTGCAAACGGGCAGTATCAGCCAAATGAATTGGATACTAATAACTCCTGCGTTTCTTGTTTTGTGATAACCTTTCCTCAGTGAAGAGAAATTTCTTGACAGTATCAGTTTGTTGTCGAGTAAAATCAACAACCGCAAAAGCCACTTCATGATTATCTCATGAATATTCTATATTTTATTTAAACTGCTGTAAAGTACAAAGGTGATTATAAATACCGTCCTGATTTTGTAACAACTCATCATGTGTTCCCGTTTCCACTATCTTACCTTGATTAATAACAATAATTTTATCGGCATTTTGAATGGTGGAAAGTCTATGAGCAATGACTATAGAAGTTCTGTTTTGCATCAATTTGTAAATCGCTTCCTGTACTAATTTTTCAGACTCGGTATCTAAAGCAGAAGTGGCTTCATCTAAGATTAGTAAGGGTGGATTCTTGAGTACGGCACGTGCAATAGCAATACGTTGCTTTTGTCCTCCCGAAAGTCTTCCTCCTGCATCTCCGACATTCGTTTGATAGCCTTGTTCCATTTCTTTTATAAATTGATGAGCATTGGCAACTTTCGCAGCTTCAATCACTTGCTCTTCTGAAACATTCATACCAAACGCAATATTGTTATATACCGTATCATTAAATAATATCGCTTCTTGCGTAACAACTCCCATCTGTTGATATAAACTTTCTAATTTTATATCCTTAATATTTACGCCATCTATGTAAATAGCACCATCTGTTACTTCGTAAAATCGTTGTATAAGATTAATCAACGTTGTTTTGCCTGAACCCGAATGTCCTACAAAAGCATACATTTTTCCTTTCGGAATGGTCAGTGAAATATTCTCTACAATTTTATCAACCTGATAAGAAAAAGTTACATTTTCCAATTTCACTTCATGTTGAAATTGAATGTCTATCGCTTTATCATGATCTTTAATCGTTACCGGCTCATCTAAAATAGCAAATACTCTTTCTCCTGAGACCATACCCCGTTGTATGGAGGTTACGGCATTAGATATATTTTTTGCAGGTATGAGAATTTGAGAAAAAATAATGATATAAGTAAGAAATACACTGGCATCCATCCCTCCGTCGAGCACCATACTTCCGCCATATAAAACAATAACTCCGACGGCAGAAACACCTAAAAACTCAGACAAAGGACTGGCGGCTGCAATACGACTATTAATACGCCTATAAGTTCGGCTCTGTCGATCATTGTCTTTCTGAAAAAGATTGTTGACATATTTTATTGCATTAAATGCTTTGACAATCCTTGCTCCTACAATCACTTCATCCATAAATCCAATAAGCCGTCCTAACAATATTTGCGATTCTTGAGTATCTTTCCGTAATTTCTTGGCTAATCTGATAATGATAAATCCGGCAACAGGTAAAACCAAAAGCGTAAAAAGTGTAAGTTGTGGGGAAATATACAATAATATAACAATGTAAGTAATCAATAGTGTTGGTTCTTGAAATATGACCTGTATTGAAGCGACTACACTACTTTGAACCTCGTTTATATCATTGGAAGCCGTAGAAATAATATCTCCCTTTTTATGGGTTCTGTAAAAATCCATTTGGAGCGTCGTAAGTTTTTTGAATAAGTCTCGGCGAAGGTTTCGCATTACACGACTTCGCAAACCATTAATAGTATGAGACATCAAAAAACGTGCAACGTTGGCTAACAATACAGATAAGACAATGACAACACAAATGAACTGCAAGGCACCAATTTTTCCGTATTGCGAGAGAAACAGACCAAAAAAGTAATTAAATAAATCAAGGAAATACTGGATATTTAAAGAGAACTCCGGAAAGTGAGGGTTGATTAAAGTTTGTTCTACGCCAAAAAGAATTTTCAGCAACGGAATAACCAACGTAAAGTTTAATGTTCCAAAAACAGTAGCACAAATCACTGTGGGAATATATTTTATCCAAAACCAACTAAACGGTCTTCCATAAGACAATAATCTGAAAAAATCTCTCATCAATAAGTACAATTAATTATGATTTAGCCTTCCTTCTTTTTCCTTACCCTCTAAGAATTTTATCCATCAAAGGATTGCCCTTTCCTCCTTTCATTGCCTTGACCATTTTTTGCATCTCGTCAAACTGTTTGAGCAGTTGATTTACTTTCTCTATTTTCTTACCGCTTCCGTCTGCAATGCGATGTCGGCGACTACCGTTAATCATCTTTGGATTTTCACGTTCATAAGGAGTCATTGACCCTATAATCACTTCATAATCTATAAACGCATTATCATCAATATCTATATTTTTGACCATCTTTCCTACTCCGGGAATCATTCCCAACAAATCTTTCAAATTACCCATTTTCTTAATTTGTTGAATTTGTGACAGAAAGTCATTAAACGTAAATTCATTGCGGGCTAACTTACGAGCTAAGCGCTTTGCTTCTTCTTCATCTACATTCGCTTGTGCACGTTCAACCAAAGAAACAACATCTCCCATTCCCAAAATACGGTCAGCCATACGGTCGGGGTGAAAAATCTGCAGTGCATCCATCTTTTCACCCATACTCATAAACTTTATGGGTTTATTCACAACACTCCGAATCGATAGTGCAGCACCCCCTCTTGTATCACCATCTAACTTAGTTAAAACTACGCCATCAAAATTCAATATATCATTAAACTCTTTCGCAGTATTAACAGCATCTTGTCCTGTCATGGAGTCAACCACAAAAAGTATTTCAGAAGGTTTGACGCTATTTTTAATTTCGGCAATTTCAGCCATCATTTGTTGGTCAATCGCTAAACGTCCTGCGGTATCTATGATTACTGTGTCATACCCTCGCTGCTTAGCTTCTGCAATAGCATTTTGAGCAATTTTTACGGCTTGCTTATTCTCCGGTTCTGCATAAACCGGAACCTCTACCTTTTCACCCAACACCTTTAACTGGTCAATCGCAGCAGGTCTATAAATATCGCATGCCGTCAATAATACTGACTTTCCTTTACCTTTTAAAAATGCGGCTAATTTTCCGGAAAAAGTAGTTTTACCCGAACCTTGTAAGCCTGCAATCAATATCACTGCCGGATTCCCTTTAATGTTAATATCTGCGGCTTGTCCACCCATCAATACTTTCAACTCATCATGGACAATCTTAGTAAGCATTTGCCCGGGCTTTACCGACTTCAAAACCTCTTGTCCTATGGCTTTTTGCTTGACAGTGTCCGTAAATGTTTTGGCTATTTTGTAATGTACGTCAGCATCCAACAATGCTTTCCGAATTTCCTTAATAGTTTCAGATATATTGAGTTCTGTAATACGTGTTTGCCCTTTTAACGACCGAAAAGCACGCTCTAATTTATCTTGAAGATTATCAAACATAGTAAAAACGAAATAAATTCATAAAAATAAAGTGCAAAGGTAGTAATCTATCGCGGATTTTTTGTTATAGACTATCAAAAATGAGATTATGTTGGAGTAAAATCAACAAACATCTATCTCTTATTCATCACTAAAGTTTATAATCTCATTGAATTTATACAACAAAATTTGAAAACAATATTTTTTGCTACAGTTTTACTCCTTTACAATGAGACCAAACAATCTATGCAAGAGTTCAACATTGATCAAGTACAACTAATCTGACTGATGCTTTACAATTAACCAAAATCTGCTTTAATATTAAAGAATTATACCGCACATTTTTATCGTAACATATATACCCTATAAATTGTAGGATATATACCTTATACTATGTAGGGTATATATGGTAATACTCTTAGCATATATACCCCATCATCAATTCGTAGTAATAAAAGAGTTAAAAAGTAGTGAGATTTGATGTAGAATGTAACGAGCAGATTAATAGATTGTCTATTGTGATAAGCCTATAACTCTTTGGAAACACAAAATATTGACTATCTTGCAAAATTATTTCAACAAAGGTTTACCACACTTCACTATCTCTTTTCCAAAAAAAGTATTGAGATATTTAGCCGCAAGGGCATAAAAGGTAAGTAAAGATATCACTAATTCTGCATAAGCAGCAACGGCATGCCATAGATGTCCAAATTGAAAAGCATCACAAGCCAAAGCCACAAAGAGTAAACATATTAGAGACATCAAAACAAACATTACTTTACTCATTTTTAGTGAAGAAACCGTCAAAATCAAAGATAGAAGCAAATAACCTATAAAGGCAAAACCTAATTGTTTTGTATCGGCAGTTGCCCTAAAAGTTTCTCCCATAACTCCAAGTTTTATCAGCCAACTCATGGCTACAGCCATCCAAAAAAAGCCATAGGCACCGAAAGCCGTAGCTCCAAAAAGATTATTATGTTTAAAATCAAAAACAGCAGCCAGAATCTGTACCAGTCCTCCTAAAAAAATAGCCCAGGGAACTACCAAAGACAAACCATCGGTGATTCCCATTTTCTGAGAAGATGCAACAAGAGTAACCATTGCTAATCCAAATAATCCTAACGGCGTAGGATCTGCGACCTCTATCGAAACCTTATGTTTTTCCATAACTACTGATAAAATATTATTATTAAAATTTATTTTTGAAGATTTACACTATGTGATATAATAAAAAAAGAGAAAAACATATCAAACATGTTCTTCTCTTTTTTTATCATATCTGTAAAATGATACTATTTATTTTCAGCAACTTCTGCCTCAGATGTTGGTTGTGGTGAAACATCAGATGCTTGAGTCTCAACCGGCAATATCACATCTTCTTTCTTTCCCTTACTACGACGTGTCGTACGTTTCTTAGCAGTAGCAGATTTTTTAGCAACACTATATAAATCGTTAAAGTCAACCAATTCTATCATTGCCATCTCAGCTGCATCTCCATGACGAAATCCTGTTTTTAAAATACGGGTATATCCACCCGGGCGATTAGAGATTTTTTCAGCCACTATTCCGAATAACTCTTTTACAACCTCTTTATTTTTCAAATAAGCAAAAGCCATACGTCTGGAATGGGTTGTATTTTCTTTGGCTTTTGTCAATAGAGGTTCTACATATACACGCAAAGCCTTTGCTTTAGCCACTGTAGTTTCTATTCTTTTCGATAGAATCAACGATCCTGCCATGTTAGCAAGCATTGACTTTCTATGTGCTGACTTACGTCCTAAATTATTAATTTTATCTCCGTGTCTCATACTCTTGTGATTATACTTTATTCTTTATCTAATTTATATTTGGCTAAATTCATACCAAAACTTAATCCCATAGATATTAATTTATCCTCTATTTCTATTAATGACTTTCGTCCAAAGTTTCTAAACTTCAACAAATCATTCTTTTGGTAACGTACTAATTCAGCTAAAGTTTCTACATCTGCCGTTTTTAAGCAATTCAATGCTCTTACCGACAAATCAATATCCGTTAACTTTTGTTTCAATAGTTGACGCATCTGAATCACTTCATCATCAAAATCTTCTGTTGTAAATTTTTCTTCAACTTCTACAATAATCTTTTCATCAGAAAACAACATAAAATGTTGAATCAAAATCTTGGCAGACTCACGTAGGGCATCTTTGGGTTGAATAGAACCATCTGTATGGATTTCAATATTCAACTTTTCAAAATCTGTCATTTGCTCTACACGAAAAGGCTCTACCGAATACTTTACATTTTTAATCGGAGTAAAAATAGCATCAATAGGTATTACTCCTAATTCATCCGTCGTTTTATTCTCTTGAGCAGGAACATAACCTCTTCCTTTATTTATGTTTACTGTCATTTGAAAACTAACATTTTCTTCTAAATGACAAATCACCAATTCAGGATTTAATACTTTAAAAACCGACAACTGGTCGGATATATCTTGCGCTGTCAACACTCTACTATTGGATACCTGAATCGTAGCCGTTTCATTTTCAGCACCCTCAACATTACTCTTTAATCTAATCTGTTTTATGTTCAGAATTATCTCAATCACATCTTCCAACACCCCAGATATTGTAGAAAACTCATGATCAACCCCTTCAATCTTTATTGAAGTAATTGCATATCCTTCCAAGGACGATAACAAAACCCTACGCAAAGAATTACCAATTGTCATCCCATAACCGGGTTCTAAGGGTCGAAATTCAAACCGTCCCACAGTACTATTTGAATCCAACATGACTACTTTATCAGGTTTCTGAAAATCTAATATTGCCATTTGTTTTATTTATTATTACGTAAAAAAATAAATCCTTTTTCTTAAGCAAAAAAGGATAACTGTATCACTCAACACTATGATTTTGAGTATAACTCGACAATCAACTGTTCGTTGATATTTTCCGGTATATCTGTACGTTCCGGACGATGTAAAAACTTACCCAAAACTGCTTGAGAATCAAACTCTAACCAAGAATATCTACTTTTTGAAATACCTGATAATGAATTTTGAACCATTTCCAAAGTTTTAGATCTTTCTCTAACTTCAACAACATCTCCGGGTTTTAATATCACTGAAGGAATATTACACACAGAACCATTCAATAATATATGACAATGAGTAACCATTTGACGAGCCGCCATACGGGATGGAGCCATAGACAATCGATATACTACATTATCCAATCTACTTTCCAACAATTGTAATAAATTTTCACCTTTACGACCTTTCATCAAAGATGCTTTTTCAAACAAATTTCTAAACTGTCGCTCCAAAAGACCGTAAATATATTTTACTTTTTGTTTTTCTGTCAACTGAACACCATACTCCGATACCTTTTTCCTCTTTTTTGCTAAACCATGCTGTCCGGGAGGGTACTTCTTTTTTTCAAAACTTTTATCAATACCAAATATAGGTTCTCCGAATTTTCTTGCTATTTTGGTTTGTGGACCTGTATATCTCGCCATTGTAATTATATTTAAATATCCTATAAAAATTAAACTCTACGTCTTCCTTTAGGACGACATCCGTTATGAGGAATTGGAGTTACATCTACAATTTCAGTAACTTCTATACCTAACGAGTGTATCGTTCTAATTGCTGACTCTCTTCCTGCTCCGGGTCCTTTTACATAAGCCTTTACTTTTCTCAACCCTAAATCGTAAGCTATTTTTCCACAATCTCCGGCTGCCATTTGAGCAGCATAGGGAGTATTCTTTTTAGAACCTCTAAAACCCATTTTTCCGGCTGATGACCAACTAATCACTTGTCCGCTCGCATTGGTTAGTGATATAATGATATTATTAAATGTAGAACTTACATAAACCATGCCTTGAGGTTCTACTTTAACTACTCGCTTTTTTGTAACTGTCTGTTTTTTTGCCATTATCTTAAAAACTATTTAGTTGCTTTTTTCTTATTTGCCACAGTTTTCTTACGTCCTTTACGTGTACGTGCATTATTTTTTGTAGACTGTCCACGCACCGGTAAACCTATACGATGACGAATTCCTCGATAACAACCGATATCCATCAATCGTTTGATATTTAATTGAATCGAAGAACGTAATTCTCCTTCCAATTTTAAATTTTCTTCAGCAATTACATTACGAATTGCCATCTCTTGTTCATCACTCCAATCTTTAACACGAATATTAAAATCCACACCTGCTTTAGTTAATATTCTTTGAGATAAAGAACGACCTATACCATAAATATAAGTTAATCCTATTTCTCCTCTTTTGTTTTTAGGTAAATCTACTCCTGAAATACGAGCCATAAATGTCTATATAATTTTATTGATAAATATTATCCTTGTCGCATTTTAAACTTAGGATTTTTCTTACAAATAACATACAATCGTCCTTTTCTTCTGACGATTTTGCAATCCTCACTTCTTTTTTTTATAGATGCTTTTACTTTCATAATATATTCTTATATAATATTGGATATTTTTATTTATATCTAAAGGATATTCTTCCTTTGGTTAAATCGTAAATAGTAAGTTCTACTCGAACTTTATCGCCTGGCAATATTTTAATGTAGTGCATACGCATTTTGCCTGAAATATGCGCGGTAATAATATGACCATTATCTAATTGCACTCTAAACATTGCATTGGATAAAGCTTCTATTATTGTACCATCACGTTCTATTGCATTTTGCTTTGCCATCGTTATTTAATCTTATTTTCTATATAATCAAACGTAGTTAGTACATCTGCCCGCTCCTTTCCCACAACTACCATATATTCAAAATGAACTGCTATTTTTTTATCCACAGTACGAATACTCCACTTATCCTTATCGGTGTAAACATAATGTGAACCCAATGTAATCATAGGTTCTATACATAGTACCATTCCTGATTCTAATTGCTTTCCTCTCCCCCTTTTACCATAGTTAGGCACTTCGGGCTTCTCATGCATTTTAATTCCTATACCATGCCCTACCATTTCTCTAACAACACCATAACCTCGCTTCTCTACTGTAGATTGTATAACTTCACCTATATCTCCAATTTGATTACCTTCAACTGCACAAAATGCAGCCCTATCTAAAACTTGTCTTGTTGTACTTAATAAATCCTCTGTCACTCTATCAACATTACCTACCGAAAAAGTATAAGCAGAATCACCACAATAACCTTTATATTTAGTACCACAATCTATTGAAACTACATCTCCCTCCTTTAATTCATACTTAGATGGCAAACCGTGTATCACAACATCTCCAACTGAAATACACAAAGTATATGGAAAAT
>CAYVGO010000016.1:17190-18783 GCA_964450725.1 uncultured Muribaculaceae bacterium | reverse complement strand
GGCAAACCGTGTATCACAACATCTCCAACTGAAATACACAAAGTATATGGAAAATTATATAAACCTTTAAATCCTGGCAAAGCTCCCTGAGAACGTATAAATTCCTCTGCAATTTTATCTAAATATAGAGTCGATACCCCTACACGAATCTCCTGACCAACAACTGCTAAAGTCTTCGAAACTATAATAGCATTTTCTCTTAATAGTTCTACTTCTTCTGCAGATTTTATCAATCCCATTACATTCCACTCCTACCTTTCAACCTTCCTGTCTTCATTAGTCCATCATAATGACGAGATAGTAAATGAGCCTCAACTTGTTGCAAAGTATCTAAAACAACGCCTACCAATATCAAGAGTGAAGTACCTCCAAAGAAATGAGCAAACTGCTGATTTATATTTGAGATTTGCATCACAAAAGCCGGTAATATTGCTATAATTGCTAAGAAAATAGAACCTGGCAATGTTATATATGACATTATTTTATCTAAATATTGAGCCGTATGTTTACCAGGTTTAATTCCTGGAATAAAACCGTTATTACGTTTTATTTCCTCCGCCATATTCATTGGATTAATTGATAACGCCGTGTAAAAATAAGTAAACGCTACCACTAACAATGCAAATACAAAATTGTACCAAAACCCTGCAATATCAGAAAATACATCAGCAATAAATGCTGTAGAATCAAACATCCTGAAAAGCATCGGAAGCATCATCAATACCTGTGCAAAAATAATCGGCATAACACCTGCAGCATTTATTTTCAATGGGATATATTGCCTCACGCCACCATATTGTCGATTTCCAACAATTCTTTTTGCATACTGTACTGGAATTTTCCTTACAGCTTGAACTAATGCAATAGTAACGATAAAAACCAAAAATAAAAGCAATAATTCTACTATAAATAAAACCAATCCACCTTGTGCCGTCATCGCTGTACGCGCTCCCCACTCTGCAATTAATGCAAACGGAAGACGAGCCACAATTCCTATCATAATAATTACAGAAATACCATTCCCTATTCCTCTATCTGTTATACGTTCACCTAACCACATCACAAACATTGAACCAGCCATCAAGCAAATTAATGTAGTAATAAAAAACATTGGCCCTTCAACCATAAAAGCCCCACCTGATTGGTATTTTAAGTTCGTAAAATATGCTGTACCTTGTAAAATTAAAACTATCAATGTCAAATAACGAGTGATTTGATTCATTTTATTTCTACCACTTTCACCTTCTCTTTGTAGTCTTTGAAAATAAGGTACCATCATTCCTAATAACTGAATAATGATAGATGCAGAAATATAAGGCATCACACCTAATGCAAAAATAGAAGCATTACTAAAAGCACCTCCGGAAAACATATCCAAAAGACTCATAATTCCTCCTGATGTTTGCTTTGCCAATCCACCCAAATGAACAGGATCTATACCTGGTAATACAACATGACTTCCTAATCTATAAATCAATAACAACACCATGGTATAGAGAATACGATTACGCAAATCCTCTATTTTGAATATATTTCGTATGGTTTCTATAAACTTCATTTTAGTTGTTACTTTTATAATTATAATACAACTGC
>CAYVGO010000016.1:0-17090 GCA_964450725.1 uncultured Muribaculaceae bacterium | reverse complement strand
ATGGTTTCTATAAACTTCATTTTAGTTGTTACTTTTATAATTATAATACAACTGCGGTCCCAGACAATTTTTCAATCGCATTTTTCGCAGACTCTGAAAATGCGTGAACGTGAACATCTACCTTTTTTGTTAAAACCCCTTTTGCTAAAACTTTTATTAAATCTTTTGGAGACACCAACCCATATTGCACCAAAACTTCAGGAGTAATAGAAGTTAAGTTGTGCTTTACCACTAATTGTTCTATAATATCCAAATTAATAGCCTTATATTCCACTCTTGTAGGATTTTTAAATCCAAATTTGGGTAAGCGCCTCTGTAAAGGCATTTGACCTCCCTCAAAACCTTTTTTCCGAGAATAACCTGAACGAGACTGAGCACCTTTATGTCCTCTTGTTGAAGTACCTCCATGGCCGGAACCTTCTCCCCTTCCAATTCTTTTTTCTTTATGTGTAGCACCTTTTGCAGGTTGCAATGTATGTAGTTTCATATTGAATTATTTTATTTTATATCGTCAATACTATGCGTTTTCTACTTTGACAAGATGACTAATGGCCTTAATTTGCCCTAAAATTTCTGACGTATTATTAAGAGTAACTGCTCGACCTATTTTACCTAACTTCAAAATTTTCAAAGTACTTTTTTGTTTTTCCGTGCAACGAACTGTCCCTTTTACTTGTGTTACTTTCAACTGTTTCATATATGTTTTTTACTAAAGGCTGAGTAAACTTATGTATCTAAATGATATAAAGTTATTCAACTTATTGTTTTAACCATTAAATACTTTATCCAAAGATATTCCTCGTACACTACTAATCAAGTGTGCATCACGAAGTTCTAAGAGTGCTTGTACAGTTGCCTTCACTAAGTTATGAGGATTGGACGATCCTTTGGATTTAGCCAATACATCATGCACCCCTACACTCTCCAAAACTGCACGCATCGCACCTCCTGCTTTAATTCCCGTACCCGGAGCTGCTGGTTTTAAAAATACTCTGGCACCGCCAAATTTACTTTCTTGTTGATGTGGTATTGTTCCTTTATAAATAGGTACTTTTACCAAATTTTTCTTTGCATCTTCAATACCTTTAGATATTGCCGTTTGCACTTCATTCGCTTTTCCTAAACCATAACCTATAACTCCATTTTCATCACCAACTACTACAATTGCTGCAAAACTGAAATGGCGACCACCTTTCGTAACTTTCGTAACACGACGCACAGCGACTAACCGGTCTTTCAATTCTATATCTGTAGTTTTTACTTTTCTTATGTTTAATGCCATAATAATAATTTTAAAATATTAAACCTGCTTCACGTGCTCCTTCTGCCAAACTCTTAATACGTCCATGATACAAATATCCACCTCTGTCAAAGACAACTTTCGAAATTCCCTTTTCTTTGAGACGTTCCGCAATTAATTTTCCAACCATTGCAGACATTTCCACTTTTGTTTTTCCAACTTTTTCAGAAAGTAATGATTTATCTTTTGAGTTTGCATTCGACAAAGTAACTCCTTGTACATCGTCAATGGCTTGCACATAAATTTCGGCATTGCTACGAAAAACGGAAAGCCTTGGACACTCAGCCGTACCATTAATCACTCGACGAATCCTATGTCTTATACGTAATCTTCTTGCTGTTTTTGTAAGTTTCATATTGTGTCTATTTACTTATATTTTATTTCTTACCTGCAGATTTACCTGCTTTACGTCTTACAATTTCATTAACGAAACGAATACCTTTTCCTTTATATGGTTCGGGCTTACGGAATGAGCGAACTTTTGCAGCAACAAGGCCTAACAATTGTTTATCTATACTCGTTAAGGTTAACTTTGGTGGGTCTCCTTTTTTTTCCACAACAGCAGTTGCTTTAACTTCTTTGGGAATCTGGAAATGTATTTCATGAGAATAACCCAAACTAAACTCTAAAACTTGACCTTTCACTTCCACTTTATAACCAACACCAATCAAAAGTTGCTCTGTTGTATAACCTTTTGATACCCCTATTACCATATTATTAATCAAAGATCGGTATAACCCGTGTTTTGATCTATGATGAGGTAAGTCTGTGGGCCTTTCCACTGTTACTTGACTTTCATTTACTTTAACTTCAATAGAAGAATCTACTTTTTGTTGTAACTCTCCTAAAGGTCCTTTCACCACAACCACATTTCCTTGCAACACAGAAACTTTTACTCCTTGTGGTAGGTCTACAGGTAATTTGCCTATTCTTGACATAATTCTATCTGAGATATTTTAATTAATAAACATAACATAATACTTCACCGCCCACACCTAAAGTACGTGCCTCCTTATCTGTCATTATACCCTTAGAAGTAGAAAGTATTGCGATTCCTAAACCATTTAAAACTTTAGGCATAGTTTCTACAGATGCATAACTTCTCAATCCCGGACGACTAATTCTACGTATAGATTTTATCGCTGGTGCTTTTGTTTCTATGCTGTATTTTAACGCTATTTTAATAGTACCTTGAGGTTCCTCTTCTACAAATTTATAACTCAAGATATACCCTTTTTCATGTAGTATCTTGGTGATATGTTTTTTTATTTTAGAAGCAGGAATATCAACAATCTTGTGTCCTGCTTTGCTCGCATTACGAATACGAGTTAAAAAATCTGCTATTGGATCAGTATTCATTACTTAAATCTACTATTATTATTTTACCAACTTGCTTTTCTTATTCCTGGAATTAGACCTTTACTCGCCATTTCCCGAAATTGTATTCTACTGATTCCAAAAATTCTCATATATCCTTTCGGACGACCAGTTAACATACATCTATTATGTAGTCTAACGGCCGAAGAATTTTTTGGTAATTCATGTAATTTAGCATATTCCCCCGCATCTTTTAATTGTTTTCTTTTTGCGGCATATTTTGCTACTAATTTTGCACGTTTTACCTCACGCGCTTTCATGGATTCTTTTGCCATAAATTTTATGATTGAGATTTAAAGGGTAATCCAAATGATTTCAATAATGAATAGGCTTCATTATCTGTATTGGCAGTTGTAGAAAAGGATATTTCCAAGCCCATAATTTTTGTAATTTTATCAATATCAATTTCCGGAAATATAATTTGTTCTTTTACTCCTAAACTATAATTACCACGACCATCTAATTTACTACTTATACCTTGAAAATCTCGAATACGTGGTAATGATATTTTAATCAACCTCTCTAAAAACTCATACATTCTATCCCCTCTTAAGGTAACTTTAACTCCTATAGGCATACCTTTTCGAAGTTTAAAATTTGAAATATCTTTTTTAGATTGTGTCACTATGGCTTTTTGTCCACTTATTGCAGTTAATTCTGCTTGTGCCGTATCTGCAAGTTTTTTATCTCCTACTGCACCACCAATTCCTTGATTTAAAGTAATTTTTTGTAGTTTCGGCACCTGCATAATATTTTTATACCCAAATTCCTTCATCATTGTAGGTATAATTTCGTTCTTATATAGCAACTTTAAACTCGGAATATATCCCGAACCTTGAACTTCTTTTGAAGATACTTGGGTTGCTTTACTTTCAACTTTTTTTTCCTGTTTTGCCATTATTTAATGACCTCCTTTGATTTTTTAGCGTAACGAACTATTTTATTGTTAGAATCTACCATGCGTCCAATACGTGTTGGCTTGTTCAACTTCGGGTCAATAATCATCACATTCGAAATATGGATAGAAGATTCTTTTGAAATAATACCTCCTTGGGTATTCTTCGCATTAGGTTTTGTATGTTTTTTTACCATAGCAACACCTTCTACAATAATACGTTGTTTATCCACCAACACTTCCAATACACGACCTTTCTGTCCCTTATCATCTCCCGATATAATTTGCACTAAATCGTTTTTCTTGATTTTTAACTTTACCTTGCTCATAACTTTTACTAATACTTATAATACTTCCGGAGCTAAAGACACAATCTTCATATAGTTTTCACGAAGTTCACGAGGTACAGGTCCAAAGATACGTGTTCCACGTATTTCTCCTTGATTATTTAATAACACACATGAATTTACATCAAAACGAATGTAAGAACCATCAGGTCTTCTTACCGGTTTAGTTGTTCGTACCACTACAGCTTTAGACACTGTACCTTTTTTTGCATCTCCACCTGGAGTTACAGATTTTATAGATACAATAATCTTATCTCCTACTGAAGCGTATCGACGGCGAGTACCTCCAAGTACTCGAATACATAAAACTTCTTTGGCTCCACTATTATCGGCAACCAATAACCTTGACTCTTGCTGTATCATAACTATTTTACTTTTTCAAGAATTTCTACTAAACGCCAATTTTTCGTCTTACTAAGTGGTCTGGTTTCCATAATTAAAACCGTATCCCCAATACTACATTGATTTGTTTCATCATGAGCCACAAACTTTGATGTACGGTGAACAAATTTACCATAAATAGGATGCTTTACCTTGCGTTTTACGGCTACCACTATAGATTTGTTCATTTTATTGCTAACAACTATCCCGATCCTCTCTTTCCTTAATCCTCTTGTTTCCATAACGTTATTTTCTATGCTTTAATATTTCTTAGATGTAATATCGTTTTCAATCTCGCTATATCTTTCTTTAAAATCCTCAATTTAGAAGGATTATCTAACGGAGATATTGCATGTTCCATTCTCATACGCTGCAAATTATCTTCCTCTAAAGATATTTTATCCGCAATCTCCTTATCAGTCATTTCTCTTATAACAGATGCTTTCAACATAATGTTTTTTCTTTTTTTGATTTTTCGAGCGGCAAAGGTACAACTTTTTTAATAAAAATGAAAGTTATTTGATATTCATTTTTATTGAAAAAAAATACTTTTATCCAATTCTTTGATTATTACGACATTACAAAATCTCTTCGAACTATAAATTTCGTAGAAACAGGTAGTTTTTGTGCCCCTAACCGCAATGCTTCTTTTGCAATATCAAAAGAAACTCCTTCTATTTCAAATAAAATTCTACCCGGAGTTACCGGAGCTACAAAACCTTCCGGTGCACCCTTACCTTTTCCCATACGCACCTCCGCCGGCTTTTTGGTTATTGGTTTATCCGGAAAAATACGTATCCACATTTGACCTTCCCTTTTCATGTAACGTACAATTGCCTGACGTGCAGCTTCTATTTGGCGACCTGTAATCCAACAAGATTCTAAAGTTTTTATTGCAAAGGTTCCAAAGCACAACTCATGACCACGCTGTGCATTACCTTTCATTTTTCCTTTTTGAACTCTTCTATATTTTGTTTTCTTAGGTTGTAACATAATTCAAAATTTGTTTGTGTTAACGATTATTTCGTGGTTTATTTGACCCCACACCTTTTCTTGGCCCCCTTGAACGGTTATTATCTCTCTCACTTCCTCTTTGTTGCTGGGAAGTCGAAAAGTTACTTTGTGTTCCAAAGTTTAAACTTAAATCACGCTTTCCATATACCATACCTCTACAAATCCAAACTTTTATACCTAACAAACCTACTTTAGTCAAAGCTTCTCCTAAAGCATAATCTATGTCTGCTCTAAAAGTGTGTAAAGGAATTCTTCCTTCTTTATAAATTTCGGCGCGAGCCATTTCAGCTCCACCAAGTCGACCTGAAATTTGGACTTTAATACCTTCAGCTCCAGCACGAATGGCTGAAGTAATGGCAGTTTTAATTACTCTTCTGTAAGGCATGCGTCCTTCAATTTGTCGAGCAATATTGTTAGCTACAACCACTGCATCAACTTCAGGATTTTTTATTTCAAAAATATTGATTTGTACCTCTTTTTGAGTAATTTTCTTTAACTCTTCTCGTAGTTTATCAACTTCTTGCCCTGCTTTTCCTATAATAAGCCCTGGCCGTGCAGTACTAATGGTTACGGTGATAATTTTGTGAGTACGTTCTATAACAATTTTAGATAAACTTGCTTTCGATAAACGAACATTCAAATAATTTCGTATTTTAGTATCTTCTACGATTTTCTCTGCGTAACTTTGTCCTCCAAACCAATTAGAGTCCCAGCCTCGAATGATACCAATACGATTACTTATCGGATTTACTTTTTGTCCCATATTTTATGCTACTGTTTGTTGTATTTCTTTTTTATCTAAAACTATTGTTACATGATTAGAACGCTTTCTAATTCTGTAAGCGCGTCCTTGCGGAGCCGGAGATAAACGCTTCAACATTCTTCCGCCATCTACAGTGATGGTTTTTATGTGAACCAATCCCTTGTCTAAGGCACTTTTGTCTGACAAGTTTTTTTGTTCCCAATTAGAAATTGCTGATTTCAATAAACGACCTAATGCTATAGAAGCATGATTTTTAGTGTAACGCAAAATACCTAACGCTTTATGAACTTCTATCCCTCTTATGGCATTAACAACCAACCGCATTTTACGAGGAGAACTGGGACAATCGCGTAATATCGCTCTTGCTTCTTCTTGTTGCCATATAGCAACTTCTTTTTGTTTAGTCTTTCCCATTTGATATTATCCGTTTTTATTTACGATTACCTGCATGACCTTTGAAAATTCGGGTAGGTGCAAACTCACCTAATTTATGTCCCACCATATTTTCACTAATATAAACAGGTATAAATTTGTTTCCATTATGAACAGCCACAGTATGCCCCACAAAATCAGGAGAAATCATACTTGCTCTTGACCATGTTTTCACAACATTTTTTTTATTACTTTGATTCATAGCCAAAATTTTACGCTCAAGTTTCGGCTCTATAAAAGGTCCTTTTTTTAACGAACGACTCATATTATTTGTCTCTTAGAATTTATACTTTTTTCGTTTGCTTTTTAGAAATAATCATTGAAGATGTATTCTTTTTCGGATTTCGGGTTTTTAAACCTTTTGCTAATAATCCTTTACGAGAGCGAGGATGTCCTCCGGAAGCTTTTCCTTCGCCTCCTCCCATTGGGTGATCTACAGGGTTCATCGCTACACCACGCACTCTCGGCCGTCTTCCTAACCAGCGTTTACGTCCTGCTTTTCCATGTTTTTCCAAGCCATGATCAGGATTAGAAACTACACCCACAGTAGCCCTACAACTTACCAAAACCATACGTGTCTCGCCTGATGGCAACTTTAATACAGCATGATTACCTTCTCTTGCCAACAATGTCGCAAATGTTCCCGCACTACGTGCCATATTTGCTCCCTGTCCCGGTACTAATTCAATATTGTGAATATTTGTTCCTAAAGGTATTTCAGATAAAAACAATGTATTTCCAATCTCTGGAGCAATACCTGTACCTGATTGTATTTTTTGACCTACAGTTAAAGATTGTGGAGCCACAATATAGCGTTTTTCACCATCAGCATACGCAACCAATGCAATCCTAGCGCTACGATTAGGATCATATTCAATTGTTTTTACTGTTCCGACAACACCATCTTTATCTCTTTTAAAATCAATAATTCTATATCTGCGTTTATGCCCACCTCCAATATAACGCATAGTCATTTTACCTGAATTATTACGTCCTCCAGATTTTTTCAAAGGAGCCAAGAGTGATTTTTCAGGTGTAGTACAAGTAATATCATCAAATGTACCTATTATTTTATGTCGTGTACCCGGAGTAATCGGTTTAAATTTCTTTAATGCCATATTTTTCTACATTAGAGGTTTTTATAATGATCTATCACATCACCTTTGGCAAGTGTTACAAAGGCTTTTTTACGATGATTGCTTCTACCGACTTGCATCCCTGCTTTGGTATATCGCATTTTAGGTTTCCCTCTCAAAATAGAGGTGTTTACATCTATCACTTTAACACCGTACATTAATTCTACCGTACGTTTAATTTCAATCTTACTACTGTTCATGTCAACAATGAAACCATAGCGATTAAATTTATCCGACAGCATATTTACTTTTTCCGTAACAATCGGTTGTATCAGAATATTTTTTGCCATTTTATCAAATTTTATTTAGAATTATACATTTCATTGATAACTGAAACTGCCGATTCTGTAATCACCATATCTGATGCCTTCATAATCTCATAAGTATTCAAATCTTTGGCAATGGTTACCATTGTTTTTTGTATATTTCGTGATGATAAATATATATTTCTATTAAGTTCCGGAAGTACGAATAATATTCTCTTTGCATCCGGCACTAAACTTTTATTGATTTTTATAAAATCTTTAGTCTTAGGAGTTTCAAAGTTAAAATCTTCTACAACCATTATTTTTTGGTCTGAGAGTTTATAACTTAATGCACTTAATCGAGCAATACGTTTAATTTTTTTATTTAACTTATGACTGTAATCTCGAGGCGTTGGTCCAAAAACCCTACCTCCTCCTACAAACACCGGTGATTTAATACTTCCGGCACGTGCACCTCCTGTACCTTTTTGTCTTTTAATTTTTTTGGTACTATATGCCACTTCTGCGCGTTGTTTGGATTTGTGAGTTCCCTGTCTTCGATTCGCAAGTAGTTGCTTAATTTCTAAATATACCGCATGGTCGTTAGGTTTTATCGCAAATACTGCATCTTCTAATACGACTTTTTTACTGGTGGCTTCTCCTGCTGTATTATAAACTGTTAATTCCATACGTTATTTTTGTATTACTAAGTAAGAACCTTTGGCTCCGGGTACAGAACCTTTTACAATAATAAGATTACTTTCGGGGACTAATTTGATAACCTTTAAGTTAATCATTGTTACTTTATCACATCCCATACGTCCACCCAATTTTTTTCCTTTAAGTACTCTTGATGGATAAGATGATGCTCCCATAGAACCGGGTGCTCTCAAACGATTGTGTTGTCCGTGAGTAGCACTACCTACTCCCCTGAAGTTGTGTCTGCGTACAGGGCCTTGAAATCCTTTTCCTTTAGATACTCCTTGTACATCAACAAATTCACCTTCTTGAAAAAGATCTACTGTTACCAAATCTCCTAACGAAAACTCTTTATTTTCGGTTCCTTGAAATGTTTCAAATTCTACTAATTTTCTTTTAGGTGAGCAATTTGCTTTTTTGAAATGAACTAACATTGATTTTGCTGTTCTTTTCTCTTTTTTATCGTCATAGGCAAGTTGCAGAGCCGAATAACCATCTTTTTCGGACGTTTTAACTTGCGTAACAACACATGGTCCAGCCTCTATTACCGTACAAGGTAAATTCTTGCCTTCGGCATCAAAAACAGAGGTCATGCCAACTTTTTTTCCAATAATTCCTGCCATGTTTACTATTATTAAATATTTAAAATGATATAATTCTTAGACTTTAATTTCAACTTCTACCCCACTTGGCAATTCTAACTTCATAAGTGCATCTACTGTTTTGGCTGAAGACCCATAAATATCCAATAACCTTTTGTAAGTACACAATTGAAATTGTTCACGCGATTTTTTGTTGACAAAAGTAGCCCTATTCACCGTAAAAATTTGTTTACGGGTAGGCAAAGGTATCGGACCACTGACTGTCGCTCCGGTAACCTTTACTGTTTTAACAATCTTTTCAGATGATTTATCCACTAAATTGTGGTCATACGATTTTAATTTTATACGTATTCTTTGATTCATAATTATAATTAACTATTATGTAATTCTACTCTTGTTCCATTATTTTCTTCACTTTCCCTGAAGATTTTTCAATAATATCCTTAGCCAAAGCAGCCGGAACTTCTGAATAATGTGAAAATTCCATAGTTGACGTAGCACGTCCAGAACTTAATGTTCTCAACACTGTAATGTATCCAAACTGCTCTGAAAGTGGGACTTTAGCCTTAATCACACGTGCATTACCTCGGCTGTCCATATTTTGAATTTGTCCTCTACGTTTATTCAAGTCTCCAATAATATCTCCCATGTATTCCTCAGGAGTAACAACTTCCAAAGACATAATCGGCTCCATCAATACCGGCGAAGCTTTAGGACAAGCGTGTCTAAATGCGGCACGGGCACAAATTTCAAATGAAAGTGAATCTGAGTCCACCGGGTGGAACGAACCATCTTTTAAAGTTACCTTCATGTTCGGAACTTCATATCCCGCTAAAACTCCATTTGCCATAGCGGCTTTAAAACCCTTTTCAACAGAAGGAATGTATTCTCGAGGTATATTTCCACCTTTTACAACATCTACAAATTGTAATCCTGTAACTCCTTCATCAGCAGGGCCTATCTCAAAAATAATGTCGGCAAATTTACCTCTACCTCCTGTTTGTTTCTTAAATACTTCTCTATGTTCAACAAAAGACTTAATAGATTCTTTATAATTTACTTGAGGTGCTCCCTGGCTAATTTCTACTCCAAATTCTCGCTTCAATCTATCTACGATAATTTCAAGATGCAATTCACCCATTCCACTAATTACAGTTTGTCCGGTTTCCTCATCTCCTCTTACACTAAAAGTAGGGTCTTCCTCAGATAATTTACCCAATGCTATCCCTAATTTATCCAAATCTTTTTGACTTTTAGGCTCAATGGCTAATCCAATCACAGGATCAGGAAAAGACATTGACTCCAAAAGGATGGGTTTATTTTCCAAACAAATAGTATCTCCGGTTCTCAAATCTTTAAATCCCACACATGCCCCAATATCTCCAGCTTCTAAATATTCAATAGGATTTTGTTTATTAGAGTGCATTTGATATAATCTTGAAATACGTTCTTTTTTTCCGGAACGAGAATTATAGACATAAGAGTTAGCATCTAAACGTCCGGAATAAGCACGTACAAAAGCTAATCTACCCACATAAGGATCAGTAGCAATCTTAAAAGCCAATCCACAAAACGGCTCACTATCTAACGGCTTACGTTCTATTTCTTCTCCTGTTTCAGGATGTGTTCCAATAACATTACCTTTATCTAAAGGACTTGGTAAATATCGAATCACAGCGTCTAATAAATACTGTACTCCTTTATTTTTAAAAGAAGCTCCGCAAGTCATTGGGACGATAGACATACCAATGGTGGCTTTACGTATAGTATCTATAATTTCTTGCTCTGTAATAGAATCAGGATTATCAAAAAACTTTTCTAATAAATCATCATTATATTCGGCAATTGCCTCTATCAATTTCCCTCTCCATTCATCGGCCATCTCTTTCATATCCTCAGGAACATCTTTGATAGTATAATTAATAACTTCTTTACTGTTTGGATCAAAGTAATAGGCTTTATTGGTTACTAAATCAATAATACCATCAAATTTGTCTTCGGCTCCAATTGGTAAAACAATTGGGACAGGATTTGCACCTAATTTCTCACGTACCTCATTAACTACGTTAAAGTAATCAGCGCCGGTTCTATCCATTTTGTTTACATAAGCAATCTTCGGAACACTATATTTCTCTGATTGACGCCAAACAGTTTCCGATTGAGGTTCTACTCCTCCTACTGCACAAAAAGTAGCAACCGTTCCATCTAACACCCTTAAAGAACGTTCTACTTCAACAGTAAAATCAACGTGCCCGGGAGTATCAATTAAATTAATTTGATAAGTTTTATCTTCGTAGTTCCAAAAAGTAGTTGTAGCGGCAGATGTAATGGTAATTCCTCTTTCTTGCTCTTGTACCATCCAATCCATTGTCGCAGCACCTTCATGTACCTCTCCGATTTTATGTGTTTTTCCCGTATAAAAAAGAATACGTTCACTGGTTGTTGTTTTTCCGGCATCAATGTGAGCCATGATACCAATATTACGTGTAAATCTTAAATCGCGTCCCATTCAGTATTTTCTTAAAATTTAAAATAGGCAAAAGCTTTATTCGCTTCTGCCATTTTGTGCATATCTTCCTTACGTTTAAAAGCACCGCCTTCATTATTATACGCTGATAAAAATTCTGATGCTAATTTTTCAGCCATCGTTTTACCATTGCGTAATCGAGCATATTTAATAATATTTTTCACACTCAAGGAAATTTTACGATCAGCAGCAATCATCGTAGGAACTTGAAAGTTTGCACCTCCAATACGACGGCTTTTCACCTCAATTTGAGGGGTAATGTTCTCTAAGGCTCTTTTAAAAATCTCCAACGGTTTTAACTCACTGTCTTTCATCTTCTCACCTACAATGTCTAATGACTCATAAAAAATACCGTAGGCAATACTCTTCTTTCCCTGATACATTAAATTATTCACAAATCTGGTAACTAAAATGTCTCCAAATTTGGGGTCAGGAAGTAGAATTCTTTTTTGTGGTTTTGCTTTTCTCATTGAACTTTTATGTAAAAATTAAATTCTTAACTATTTTTTCTTTGCAGGAGCAGCAACTGCACCGGGTTTCGGTCTCTTAGTTCCATAAAGTGACCTTCCTTGCTTTCTGTTTTCTACTCCAGCTGTATCCAAGGCTCCACGTATAAGGTGGTATCTCACTCCCGGCAAATCTTTTACACGACCACCCCGAACAAGTACAATTGAGTGTTCTTGTAAGTTATGTCCTTCACCCGGTATATAAGCATTCACTTCTTTTGTGTTGGTCAATCGTACACGGGCAACTTTACGCATTGCCGAGTTTGGTTTCTTTGGAGTAGTTGTATATACACGTACACATACTCCACGTCTTTGAGGACAAGCTTCTAAAGCAATTGATTTGCTTTTTTTCTCCATTTTTTCTCGTCCTTTCCTTACTAACTGTTGAATAGTTGGCATAAATATTAAATAATATGATATAAATCTTTAGTGCTACGAATTGGGCGGCAAAGGTAATCCTTTTTTTTTACATACACAACAACCTCTTCTTTTTAAATTCAGTATAGTAGGTGATTTAGCTTTTTTTATTGGTTTGTAGTCTTTATTATTCATTGAGTAAGTAATTTTATTCACAGTTTTCGTTTTGCTTTTTAGTATAAAAATCGTAACTTTGTCGAATTGTATCATTAACTAATATTTAATATTTCATGAAAAATATCTTTCTATCTTTTTTAGCATTTGTTCTTTTGGGTAGTCTAAATGACCTATTTGCACAAAAACATAATGTACTATCAAAAAAAGAGATTGCTGAAGGTTGGCAATTACTTTTTGATGGCAAAACCATGAATGGTTGGCACGATTACAACAAAAAGGGTGAGTTATCACCCAACTGGGTAGTAAATGAAGGTACAATTTATGCTCAAGGCGGCGGAAGTGATGCCAGTGGCTACATTGTAACGGACAAAATTTACGAAAATTTCATTGTTTCATGGGATTGGAAAGTATCCAAAGGCGGAAACAGCGGATTTCTTTACCATGTGATAGAGCGTCCACAATTTAAAGTTCCTTATGTAACCGGTCCGGAGTATCAAATGATTGACAATGAAAACTTTCCAGGTAAGTTAGAGGAGTGGCAACAATGTGGTGCTGATTATGCCATGTACGTTGCTGATCCTAAAAAATTAAAGTTAAAACCCTACGGTGAATGGAATACTTCTAAAATTGTCTTCGACAATGGTCAAGTAGAACATTGGTTAAACGGAGAAAAAATTCTTTCCTTTACTGCTTGGAATGAAGATTGGTTTGCTAAAAAAAATAGTGGCAAATGGACTTCCGCTCCGGAATATGGTTTGGGTACTAAAGGAGTTTTTTGTTTACAAGATCATGGAGATAAAACTCAATTCAGAAATTTAAAAGTAAAAACATTACCTCGTAAAAAGAGCGAATTCGTTTTATTTAACGGTAAAGATTTGAACGGTTGGGAAATATACGGCAATGAAAAATGGTATGTTGAAGATGGGTTATTGGTGTGTGAAAGTGGTGAGAAAAAAGAATATGGTTATTTAGCCACGCGTCAGTATTATGATGACTATGAGTTGACTTTAGAATTTAAACAGGAAGCAGATGGTAACTCCGGAGTTTTTATTCGGTCTTTCATTGAAGAAGGTGTGAAAATTAATGGTTGGCAAGTCGAAGTTGCACCCAAAGGACATGGAACGGGTGGAGTTTACGAGTCTTATGGAAGAGGGTGGCTGATACAAATTCCTAAAGAAAAGGAAGAACTGTTAAAAGAAAATGATTGGAATACTATGAAAATCAGAGTTGTTGGCAATAAGTTAACTTCTTGGCTAAACGGCAATGAAATGGTTAGTTTCACTGACGAAAAAATAGGAAAAGGACAAGGTCGTATAGCATTACAAATTCACGACGGTGGCGGAATTAGAGTTCTTTGGAAAAATATCAAACTAAAAACACTATAACTCTTTAATTATCTCAATACTTATTTTAATATCAAATTTATGAAGTCTGCAATAGAAAAAAAGTTTACTGAACTTTATGGAAATCAATTTTCTGTTTACTTTTCACCCGGTCGTATCAATCTTATCGGAGAACATACCGATTATAACGGCGGATTTGTTTTACCCGGAGCCATTGACAAAGGAATGATGGTTGCCATTACTCCGAACAACTCTGCAAAAATAAATTTATTTTCAATGGATTATAATGCCTCTGCGACTTTTGGCATGAACGAAGAAGATAAACCGACTGAAGGCTGGGCGAAATATGTGTTTGGTGTTGTCAGAGAAATGATAAAACGTGGAAAAACACCACAAGGATTTAATGCCGTATTTGCGGGTAATGTTCCTTTGGGAGCCGGATTGTCGTCATCGGCGGCTTTGGAAAGTGTATTCGGTTTTGCATTAAATGATATATTTAAATTACAATTTGAAAAATTTGAATTAGCAAAAATAGGACAAGCCACAGAGCATAACTATGTTGGTGTAAAATGTGGAATTATGGATCAATTTGCTTCACTTTTCGGAAAAAGCGGACATTTAATTCGATTAGATTGTCGGTCTTTGGAATATGAGTACGTTCCTTTTGATCCTAAAGGTTACAAATTGGTATTGATTGACTCTTGTGTAAAGCATGAGTTAGCGTCATCTGCATACAACAAGCGCAGAGAAAGTTGTGAACGTGTTGCAGCAGAAATTCGTAAAAATCACCCGAAAGTAGAATTTTTACGCGATGCAAACATGGATATGTTGCAAGAAGTAAAAAATAAAGTGAGTACCGAAGATTATATGCGTGCCGAATATGTTATTGAAGAAGTATCCCGATTGTTAAGTGCTTGTGAAGCGTTAAAAAAAGGTGATTATGAAACGGTAGGCGAAAAAATGTATGGAACTCATCACGGAATGAGCAAATTGTACGAAGTAAGTTGTGATGAGTTAGACTTTTTGAATGACATTGCGAAAAAATGCGGCGTTACAGGGTCACGGGTCATGGGTGGTGGATTTGGAGGCTGCACAATCAATTTAGTGCCAGACAATAAATACGATGCTTTTTTAGCCACTGCGGTAAAAGAATTTGAAGCAAAATTCGGCAAAGCACCGAAAGTTTATCCTGTATCTATCAACGAAGGAGCAAGAAAATTGTAAAAATAAGAATTGACTTTACTGTATTCCCCCGAAAGTAAGTGGCATTTTCGGGGGATTTTTATATTCTCAGTTTAATAAACAATAGTGCTATATACATTGTTTCTTGAACTGAGAAGTTTTTATACTTTAATTTTCCATGCTACGTTTGCCTTATTCATTTTATTGAACAGCAATAAAAGAACAATTAACATCAAAGTTTGATGTATGGCTATTTTGAATATTGAGAATTTGAAAGAAAAGACGAAAATTGCATTTTTTTGAGTTATTACTATTTTCTTTTGATGCAAGGATATATAAACCAGAGTAATATTCATCAAAAGTATATCGTAAATCAAGGATTTTCAATTACTCAGAATCGTTAACGACTACTTAAAGTGTTAATTACTATGCAGCGTAAGAAAGTCGTATTAAATATGCGTTATACCTTTGCCGCAATTATTCATTTTTTATGTTAAAACTAAAATTAAAAAGTATGAAAAAGAAATTTTTTATTCCTGTTGTAGTCATCTTATTTTTGACAGCAGCATTTTCTTTCACTTCTTGTGAGAAAGATAAACCTGAACGATTTAAACTGACTCTCACTGCCGGTAACGGAGGTGTAGTACAAGCCTTTTCAAATGAGGAGCGTACGAAAGCCTTCAATAACCTATCGGCCATTGATAAGGGAATGAAACTTTATTTAAAGGCAACACCTGATGCCAATGCTGTAGTGGAAGGGTGGACTGGTATTGACGGAAATCCGATAGATGATACAAAAACATTAGCCATTGTAACAATGACCGGAAACAAAACGGTAACAGTTAATTTTACGGTTTCTCAAATCGTAACATTTGAGTTGAATGGTGGTACTCCTGCCGAAAAGAACCAAATCATCAAACCCAATGAAAAAGTGAGCAAACCGAAGGACCCCACAAAACCGGGCTATGCCTTTGTCGGATGGTATAAAGAAGTTGCATTGCTTACATTGTGGAATTTTGACCAAGATGTTGTAGGAACACAAAGTATGACACTTTATGCCAAGTGGGATATTAACTCTTACACTGTTACACTTGACCCTAACGGTGGAGATCGTGGACAAACAACCTCTATATTAGTAGCACACAACGGAACACAAGATCCTAATTCCATGCCCGAAGGAACTACACCTACAAGAGCAAACCATGAGTTTGTCGGCTGGTGTAAAGATCAGGCGGCTACCATACTTTGGACTGCAGAAGATAAAGTTACCTCTGATATGACACTTTATGCCAAATGGATTGCTTTACATACAATTACTTTTATGACAGACGGAGGCAGTCCGGTAACTTCAGTAACTGTAAAGAATGGCGAAAAAGTTACAAGACCGGAAGCCAACCCGACAAAAGAGGGATTTGTATTTGAGAATTGGTATGAAGATGCAGCACGTACTACCTTATGGAACTTTGATACCAGAACAGTTACTCAAAATATTTCACTTTATGCCAAATGGACTCCGATAAAAACCGTTACATTTAATACTTCTGGCGGCAGCGATGTACCTCAGAAAAAAGTAACTCAAGGCGAAAAAGTTACCAAACCTGAAACTGACCCGACAAAGACCGGATATACTTTTGCAGGATGGTATGAAGATGATACATATACTACATTATGGAACTTTGAGAACAGAACGGTGGTTGACAATATTACATTATATGCCAGATGGACTGCAAATACTTATACAGTAGTATATAATAAGAACAACAGCGCAGCCACAGGTACAACAACGAATTCAACTCATACTTATGAT
>CAYVGO010000015.1:29978-42135 GCA_964450725.1 uncultured Muribaculaceae bacterium | reverse complement strand
GAAGGAGGATGTCCTACCTAAAAGATAGGAGATTTCACTCAAAAGATAGCCGATTGGGATAAAAGTGGAGGTTATCGGGGTAAAAATGAAGAATTACTTTTTTTCAAGATAAAATGGTTATCTTAAAAAAGCAAAGAAAAGAGTAAAACAATAGCCAAGGAAAGATTTGTCTTAAGACAATCAGAGCAATCTATTCAGATATTAGTTTTTGCAATGCATACATTTCATCTCTGAAAGCAGCAGCTTGTGTAAAGTCTAACTTGCGGGCAGCCTCTTCCATATTCTTCTTGGCAGTTTCCGCCGCTTTTTGCAGTTCATCTTTAGACATATATTGTATCACAGGGTCAGCAGCATAATTGACAGACTCAGGTTCTGTATAATATTTTTGCTTGTCAATTTCGTTTTGTTCTGTCAGTAAAGATAAACTTTGTTTGACAACGGCTTTTGGGGTTATGTTATGTAAAGTATTATAAGCCATTTGCTTTTCTCTGCGCCGATTCGTTTCATCAATAGTTTGCTGCATAGATTCGGTAATTTTATCGGCATACATAATTACTTTCCCATTCAAATGTCGGGCAGCACGTCCGGCAGTCTGGGTCAAAGATCGTGTATTGCGTAAAAATCCCTCTTTGTCCGCATCTAAAATCGCTACCAATGATACTTCAGGTAAATCTAATCCCTCTCTTAAAAGATTTACACCTATAAGGACATCAATTTTACCCTGTCGCAACATATCTAAAATTTGAATGCGTTCCAACGTATCTACACCTGAATGGATATAACTGCACAAGATTCCAATATCGGCAAAAAATGATTGCAACTCTTCGGCCAATTTTTTGGTAATCGTTGTCACTAAAACCCTCTCTTTATCTTTAATGCGCAACCTTATCTCTTCCAACAAATCATCAATCTGAAATTGTGTTGGTCTTACATCTATGGGCGGGTCTAACAATCCGGTGGGTCTTACGATTTGTTCTACGATTTTTCCTCCTGACTTTTCCAGTTCATAATTTGCAGGCGTAGCACTTACATAAATCGTCGTAGCCGTTAATTCTTCAAATTCCTCAAATTTTAAGGGACGATTGTCTAACGCCGCAGGTAGTCTAAACCCATACTCCACCAAATTTTCTTTTCTGGATCTGTCACCGCCATACATGGCATGAATCTGAGGTAAAGTAACATGGCTTTCATCAATAATCATCAAGAAATCTTTAGGGAAAAAGTCTAATAAACAAAACGGACGTGTACCGGGCATTCTCCCGTCAAAATAGCGAGAATAATTTTCTATACCGGGACAATATCCCAATTCTTTAATCATTTCGATATCATACTCCACCCGTTCTTTAATCCGCTTCGCCTCCATTGATCTGCCAATACTTGAAAAATAATCGCATTGTTTGACCATATCATCCTGAATCTGGCGAATGGCAGCATTACGTCTGGCTTGTGTAGTAATAAAAATTGTTGCCGGAAAAATAATAATCTTATCACAAATCTCTATTCTTTTTCCGCTATTGGGGTCAATACATGTAATCCGTTCTATCTCTTCATCCCAGAATTCAATTCGATAAGCAAAATCGGCATAAGCAACGTAAATATCTATAGTTTCTCCATTGACTCTGAACATTCCTCGTCTCAGTTCTAACTCCGTACGTTCATATAAAGAGGAGACTAAATCATACAACAATTTATTTCTGGAAATTCTTTGCCCTACGGCCAGTGATATTGTATTGGCATGAAAATCTTCGGGATTTCCAATACCATACAAGCAAGATACAGATGAAACAACAATTACGTCCTTTCGTCCGGACAAAAGAGCCGATGTTGTACGTAATCGAAGTTTTTCCAGTTCATCATTAATCTGTAAATCTTTTTCGATGTAGGTGTCAGTTGTAGGCAAATAGGCCTCAGGCTGATAGTAATCATAGTACGACACAAAATATTCAACCGCATTATCCGGGAAAAAGTTTCTAAATTCAGAATACAATTGTGCTGCCAATGTTTTATTATGACTGAGGATTAAAGCCGGTCTTCCAATTTCTTGTATAACATTAGCAATCGTGAATGTTTTTCCAGAACCGGTAACCCCCAGTAAAGTTTGATACAGTTCAGCATTCCGAATACCTTCGGTCAAAGCAGCAATTGCCGAAGGCTGATCTCCAAAAGGTGTATAGGAAGATTTTAAAACAAAACTCATAACTGAGAAAAGGGATAAAAATGAAAGGAAAAGGAAATTGAGAAAGTTCTATGCTATTTTGCGTTACACTAAAAATCAACTACATTTGTATCAGTAAAGTTTAAGTTTACTCTAAAATTATTTAGATATGAACAACGTTGGAAAAGAAAATCTTGGAAAATATTTATTAGATGTATCAAAACTAATTTTTGGTGGTGTTATTATTTCAAGTATCATGAAACAAGAACCAAACATTACTCTTATTATCATCTTAGGAATAAGTACAAGTATATTTTGTGCCGTAGGAGGATTATTTCTTATCAAAAAATCAAAATAATATGGAAACAATTTATTTATTTTTAGGGTTAGCCATAGCCTCATTTGTTGGTATGGTCATTATTATTATTAATGAATATCGATCAAAGAAAAAATCACACACCAATGCTAAGCAATAGTTGGTTATAAGAGATACTTCTTTCATAGAAAAAAGTCCATTGCTTTTGTAATGGACTTTTTAATTTGAACAAATAAGATGTAAAATATTATTTTGCGGGAGTTTCTTTGCTCATATCTGTATAATCTGGAAGAATACAGGATTTATCAAACTTTACAACAGTATTTTCAGCTATTTTGACCTTTACAACATTGTCAACAACCTCTTCGATTTTTCCATAAATTCCACCTACGGTAACTACTTTATCTCCCTTCTGTAAATTATCTCTAAATTTACGTTGCTCTTTTTGTTTTTTTTGTTGCGGACGTATCATCAAAAAATACATCACTGCAAAAATTAGCAACATCATAATTAAAAAACTGCCGTTACCTCCTAAAAAACCACCATCTGCTGCTGGTGCGGCAGCATCTAAAAGTACTAAATAATTCATTGATTTCTTTGTTTAAAAATTAAAGTACAAAGGTACGACTTTTATTTGAAAACTCCGACAAACAGCATAATTTCACATTCTGCCTCGACGACGATTGAAATTTTCTTGTCTATTGTCAAATGTTATACGTTGTTCCGGTGTAAGAATAGAACGTATTTTTAATTTAAAGGCAGATTGTTCTTTCATCATTTTACTCATTAATCCCCCAATTTCATCAATTTTTTTATCAATTTTTTTATTGTCGGGTTTATCATTCATTTCCAATAAATTCAACTCAGACCTTTTAATTTTCAATTCTGCCATCAATTGGCTAATTTGCTTTTGCATTACCATTTGATGCTCGTTAATTGTTTTTTCCTGCTCCGAATTAAGATTGAGTTCTTTTAATCCAAATATTTTACTGTGAGGCATCACCATGTCTTTGTCTTTCGGAGATTTTTCACTGCGCTTTTCCATGCGCATTCTTTTTTGGTGGGACGTAGAGGCAGTTGTATCCAGAGGCGTTTGTGCCAATGAAAAAACTGATAAAGAGATAAATAAACTTAAGAAAATGTACTTCATAACTTTTAAGATTTTAAATGAAACATAATTACAGTCTTAGATAAGTGAATGATGAAAAAGTTTAATATGAAGTCATATTTTGACAGGATTAAGATATTGACAGAGGTTATAAGAAATCATAAATAGTAAAGGTTTTATCTCGAATAAAATTGATTCTCTTTTTAATTTATTACATTTGTTGTCGATTATCAACCCTATTTTTGTTATTATGCTTGATACAATTGTACGTTTTGCCATCAGAAAAAAACTATTTATAGGTATTACAACTCTCTTTTTGTTAATTGGCGGGTTTTATGCCATGTTTACTTTACCGATTGATGCAGTACCTGACATTACCAATAATCAGGTACAAATTGTTACCGTATCTCCAACGTTAGCACCCCAAGAAGTAGAACAACTGATTACCTTTCCTATAGAAATTTCGATGAGTAATATTATGAACGTTGAAGAAATACGTTCTGTATCACGCTTTGGATTATCTGTAGTAACGGTTGTTTTTAAAGAGAGTGTTCCGATTTTGGATGCCCGACAATTAATTAATGAAAAAATCCAATCTGTCAGTGCAGAAATTCCTCCGTCATTAGGTACACCTGAAATGATGCCCATCACTACAGGTTTAGGAGAAATTTATCAGTACGTTTTAGAAGTTGACCCTCAGTATCAAAATAAATATGATGCGATGGAACTCAGAACTATCCAAGATTGGATTGTTAAACGTCATCTGTCGGGCATTCCTGGAATTGTAGAGATTAATAGTTTCGGCGGTTTTCTTAAACAATATGAGGTTGCCGTTGACCCTGATGCACTATATTCAGTGAATATTACACTTTCTGATGTTTTTGATGCACTCAGTCGTAATAATCAAAATACGGGAGGAAGTTATATCGAAAAACAAAAAAAAGCATACTACATCCGATCTGAAGGAATGATTTCTTCTCCTGAAGATATAGAAAGAATCGTGATTGTAAACCGAGGAGGTATTCCAATTCACATTGGGGATATTGGTACTGTGAAATTTGGGTTTCCCAAACGTTTCGGAGCTATGACCAAAGATGGAACAGGTGAGTGTGTTGGTGGTATTGCCATGATGTTAAAAGGAGCCAATGCAAACGTTGTAACGGCAGAATTGGAGTCACGCGTTGCCAAAGCCCAAAAAAGTTTACCTGAAGGAGTAAAAATTGTTCCTTACTTAAATCGGTCTGAATTAGTCAGTCGTAATATTTCTACGGTAATTTTCAATCTTATTGAAGGAGCAATCATTGTATTTTTAGTATTAATTATTTTTCTTGGCAATTTACGTGCAGGATTAATTGTCGCCTCCGTTATTCCTCTATCAATGTTATTTGCATTCATTCTGATGCGACTGTTTGGTGTATCTGCCAATTTGATGAGTTTGGGAGCCATTGACTTTGGAATTGTTGTGGACGGCTCAATCGTCATTGTAGAAGGAATTTTGGCTCATCTTTTCAGTAAATCTTTTCAAGGCAAAACATTAACAGCAGAACAGATGGATAATGAAATCCTAAAAGGAACAAAAGGAGTAATGCAATCTGCAACCTTTGCCGTATTGATTATCCTTATTGTCTTTTTCCCAATACTTACACTGACTGGTATTGAAGGTAAATATTTTACGCCTATGGCAAAAACATTAGTCTTTGCTATTTTAGGAGCACTGCTTTTATCTATTACTTATGTGCCCATGATGGCATCGCTTTTTTTGAAAAGGAAGATAGCCGTACGTAAAACTTTTGCCGACAAATTCTTTGGCCGGTTAAATATCCAATACCAAAAAATACTTAAACTTTGCTTACGCTTTAAGTGGACAACCATAGGAACTGCCTTCGGACTTTTTGCAATCAGTTTAGTCATTTTTACTCGGCTTGGTGCTGAGTTTATTCCTACGCTTGACGAAGGAGATTTTGCCATGCAAATGACCTTACCTGCCGGAAGTTCATTAACACAAAGTATTGAAATATCTAGCGCTGCCGAAAAAGTATTGCTTGATAAATTTCCGGAAATTAAACATGTTGTTGCCAAAATCGGTACGGCAGAAGTCCCCACAGACCCTATGGCCATTGAAGATGCTGATATAATGATTGTAATGAAGCCTTTCAAAGAATGGGTAAGTGCAAAATCGCGTGCAGAAATGGTTGACAAAATGAAAGAAGCACTTGAGCATGTGAAGGGAGCAGAATTTAACTTCAGTCAACCTATCCAATTAAGATTTAATGAATTGATGACCGGTTCTAAAGCTGATATTGCCATAAAACTCTATGGAGAAGATATGGCAGAACTATATAACAAGGCCAAAGAAGTGGCTACTTATGTTAAAAAAATCCCGGGAGCATCGGATGTATTAGTAGAGCAAGCCATGGGATTACCCCTATTGGTTATTCAATATGACCGTAAAAAAATTGCTCAATACGGAGTAAATATTGAGGAGTTAAACACTATTGTCCGCACGGCTTATGCCGGAGAAACTGCCGGTACGGTTTTTGAAAATGAACGTAGATTTGATTTAGTCGTAAGGTTAGACAACGAAAAAGTGAAAGATTTGAATTTAAATAATTTATTTATCCGAACTCCGGAAGATGTTTACATTCCCGTCGGCGAGTTTGCCTCTATTGAATTGGTAAATGGCCCTATGCAAATCAACCGTGATGCAACAAAACGACGTATTGTTATCGGTGTAAATGTCAGAGATGCCGATATTCAACAAACTGTTAATGCTATCCATAAAACATTAGAAGCAAATATACAACTAAAACCGGGGTATTATTTTGAGTACGGCGGACAATTTGAGAACCTACAGAACGCCATCAATACTCTTTTGATTGTTATCCCGATTTCTTTAGGTTTAATCATGCTTATTCTCTTTTTCGCCTTCAAAAATCTCACCTATGCCTTAGTAGTTTTCAGTACAGTACCTTTATCACTCATCGGAGGCATTGTAGCATTATGGATACGGGGATTACCTTTTAGTATCTCTGCAGGAGTAGGTTTTATTGCGTTATTCGGAGTAGCTGTGCTCAACGGCATCTTAATGATTAACCACTTTAATGCTTTAAAAAAATCTACAACCTACGGATTAACCGTTAACCGTATTATTAAACATGGGACGCCTCACCTCTTACGACCTGTGTTTTTAACGGGTTTGGTAGCCTCTTTAGGATTTGTACCTATGGCCATATCAACTACGGCAGGAGCAGAAGTACAACGACCTTTAGCCACGGTAGTAATTGGAGGATTGATTATTTCTACCATCCTGACACTATTAATTATCCCTGTTTTTTATCGATTGGTAAATAATTTTCCAATATTGCTTCGTCAACAATGGATAAAAAAAATGTTTCCGTTTTTAACAATTATCGGATTAAGTTTACTGCCACTTACATCTGCCACAGGACAAGAAAAAATTACCCTTGAACAAGCATTAGAAAGGGCCTTAGAAAAAAACCCACGATTAAAATCGGCAAAGTTATCTATTGAACAAACACGTGCTACAAAAAATGAGTTATGGGAATTTTCCCCTATGGAATTTACTTACTCTAAAGGACAAATCAACGGTTTAGAGTGGAAAGATCAAGACATTTCCGTTTCTCAAGCCGTAGGTTCTTTGCTGACACCTTTCTATAAAAATACGGCACTTAAAAAAACAGTAACATCAAAAACATATTATCAAGAAATTGTTGTTCGTGAAATTACTACAGAAGTAAAAAAAGCATGGAATAACTATTTGTATTCATTCAATATCTTTAAGTTATACGAAGGTCAAGACAGTTTAGCGGCTCAATTTCAAAAAATAACCACTGCACGTCACCAATCGGGAGACATTACCCGTTTAGAACTTACTATGGCAAACACATTGGCAGCCACCATGAAAAACCGTTATTTTGAAGCCTTACAACAACTCCGATTATCAACATCTCAACTACAGTTAGTCTGTTATTCTGATACTGTCATTACTCCTATAGACACATTGTTATCACCTCTTGCCGTAAGTTTTCAAGATACATTATCTAAACTCTATGTTAACTACCTTGAAAGTACGGTGGAACAAAACAAGGCATTAGTGAATATTGAAAAAAGTCGATTTTTCCCGGAATTATCCATCGGATATACCAACAGAACAATCACACCAGATAGAAATCTACATGCTTTTACGGTTGGTGTGGCTTTTCCCGTTCTCTTTTTTCCGCAGAAAGGTCGTATTCAACAAGCAAAATTAGCGGCATCCATTGCCCGTAATGAAGCCGACCACTCATTATACCAATTCAATGCGGGGCTTTCTCAATTAGGAATTACTCTTCAAAATTATAAGCAGCGTTATGAATATTACATGAGTTCAGCCTTACCGGAAGCAGAAGAACTGTTGCGTACAACACAATTTCAGTTAGAACAAAAAATAATTGGCGTAACAGAATTCATCCAAAACATTAATGCAGTTCTTGAAATAAGGCGCAGTTATTTAGAAACCCTTTATCAATACAATTCTACGGTTTTAGAGTATCAACAAATGACTAATTAATTTACCACCTATCTTATTGACATTAATGAATCTTCCCTATATCCATCTTCAGACAACCACCTCTACTAACGACATTGCCATGCAATATGCTGCCGAAGGAATTGAAGAAGGCACAGCCATTATTGCCGATTATCAAACTAAAGGACGAGGGCAGCAAGGAAATTCGTGGGAAAGCGTTGAGGGTGAAAACATTCTATTTTCCGTCATTTTCTATCCTCATTTTTTACCCGTCAAACATTTTTTTCTATTATCTCAAATTACAGCTTTGGCGGTCATAGATTTTTTACAACTACATAAAGTTGACGCTAACATAAAATGGCCAAACGACATTCTTGTAAAAAAGCAAAAAATCTGTGGGATTTTAATAGAGCAATCCTTTACCGGAAATGGATTGGACTATTCAATTATAGGCATCGGATTAAATCTAAATCAGAAAAATTTTAGTGGAATGAATGTTAAAGCCACATCTTTGGCTTTAGAGACCGGAGAAAAACATGACAGAATTTCAGCCTTTCAGCAATTTCACCGACAATTATTTTATCGTTATCAACAACTTCAAAAATATGTTGATGAAGACAATATAGAACCTATCATGAGTGAGTATATGGACAAGTTATTTGGTTTTAACACTCTCAATAAATACAGAATTGTGGAAAACAATGAAGATATTGAAGGTAAAATTACTAATGTTAGTACACAAGGTATTCTGACACTGGAGACCGAAACACAAACGTTGTTTTTCGCCAATAAAGAAATTGAGTTTAAGTTGTAATGCAAATAGAAATGAAACGTAGACTGCGTAACACAGTTTTAACGCTGAGTATTTTGGAAAACTCCGAAAGCATCCAACAATATATTTAATATCAGTATTAGTTAAACAATATTTTACAAGCCTTTCAATTATAAATATATGAAATCAACTTTTTTTATTCTATTGCTTATTTTTTCTCAAGGCTTATTTTCTCAATCTCTTACAGAGGTCGTTACCATTGCTGCCGTTGGGGATATTATGCTGGGTACAGCCTACCCTTCCAAAGACTTTCTTCCTCCAAACAATGATTGTACACCACTGTTAAAAGAGGTATCTGCTTATTTCAAAAATGCCGATATTGCATTCGGAAATTTAGAGGGTGTGTTGACTGACACTTTAACCAACGTAAAAACATGTAAAAACCCTAATGTTTGTTATGCTTTTGCCATGCCCACAAAATATGGAGCATGCCTTAAGAATGCAGGATTCAATTTATTAAGTGTAGCCAACAATCATGTTGGAGATTTTGGAGACAGAGGGCGCAAAACCACATTGCGCATTTTAAAAGAACAAAAAATTCATCACGCCGGGTTGTTACTTGCTCCTTACGACACTTTTACAGTCAAAGGAATTAAAATTGGCTTTACGGCATTTTCTGCCAACACGCAGGTGAACGACATTCGCAATATTGAAAAAGCCACAGAGATTGTAAAAACACTAAAGAAAACCTGTCAATTGGTCATTGTCTCTTTTCACGGCGGAGCAGAGGGAGCCAAACATCGTAGAGTTCCTAAGAGAACCGAGCAGTATTTGGGGGAGAATCGTGGAGATGTACATCTTTTTGCACACAAAATGATTGATGCCGGTGCCGATCTTCTATTAGGACACGGCCCTCATGTTACAAGAGCCGTAGAACTTTACAAAGATAAATTTATAACATACAGCATGGGGAATTTTGCGACTTACAGTCGTGTCAATGTGAATGGAATTAATGGTATTGCACCGTTGTTTGTTTTACGGATTACCAAAGAGGGTAAATTTGTTGACGGAAAAATCATTCCTACGTACCAAATCAAAGGAGAACCTGTACATATTGATCCGCAACACCGCGTAACAACTGAAATTATCGAACTTTCTACCATAGATTTCCCACAGTCTCCATTATTGATTTCCACTGACGGAAACATGACACGTCGATAGTTGTTGTTATTAGGGTATTTTTGTAAGTTTGCAAAAAAGTAACGTTTGCGCCAAACGTTCTTTTCGAAACCACAACAAGCAAGACCACTTTGGATAATTATGTATATTTACAAACAATAGACATCTTCTCACATTGTTATGAATCTTGAATTTCTCTTAGATTATCATCCTGTAGTATTGGCACTTTGTGCTACGTTATTTACATGGCTTCTCACGGCCTTAGGGGCTTCTATGGTATTTTTCTTTAAGTCCATACATAAAAAAGTATTGAATGCTATGCTGGGTTTTGCTGCCGGAGTAATGATTGCGGCAAGTTTCTGGTCATTACTTCAACCGGCTATAACTATGGCAGAAGAACAAGGAATGATTGGCTGGATTCCTGCAACCATCGGCTTTTTATCCGGCGGTTTATTTTTATTAGGCATTGATAGAATATTGCCACACCTTCATTTAGGTTTCTCGACCGATAAAGCCGAAGGAATAAAAACCTCTTGGCATCGCAGTGTTTTATTGGTATTAGCCATAACCCTTCACAATATTCCGGAAGGACTTGCTGTAGGAATTGCATTTGGAGCTTTGATGAATAATCCCGACATGGGTATGCTTGCGGGAGCAGTAACACTGGCTATAGGCATAGGAATACAGAATTTCCCGGAAGGTGCCGCCGTTTCTGTACCTTTACGTAGAGAAGGTTTGTCGAGGAGAAAAGCATTTTGGTACGGACAAATGTCTGGAATTGTAGAACCTATTGCGGGAGTGTTGGGTGCTTACTTGGTGTTGTCCATGACTCCAATTTTACCTTATGCATTGGCATTTGCTGCCGGCGCTATGATTTTTGTGGTGGTAGAAGAATTGATTCCCGAAGCACAACTGGGTCAAGAAACACACTTTTCTACCATTGGGGTTTTGGTGGGCTTTATAGTGATGATGATTTTAGATGTAGCATTGGGTTAATTATTTCAAGAATTTAATAGGTATTGAAAAAGATGTACCTTTGAAACTTTAATCATAATTTATTCTACAATACTCATTAAAGAAGAATTTAAACTAATAATATTTACTTATGAAAACAACAACTCTATTATTGATGATGCTCTTGTCGACAGGAATACTTTTGGCTCAAACCAAAGAATATCGACTGGATGGATTACGTGGAAGTATAAAAACATTAAAGCAAACCAAATATGATTTGGTAAGTAACAATGGAAAGTTTACTAAGGGTGATGTAATTTATGCAACGGAAGAAACCTATTCATTCACCATGAAATCTGACGGCGTTTTGGAAGAGGCTAAAGTATTTACATCAGAAAAAGATTATACGGCAGAAGTATTGATGACAGGAAGTAAAAAAAACACCACACAAAAAAAACGCATAGATACAGATGGAGAAGTCTTATCTGTTGCAACATACAATTTAACATCATCAGGACTACCCAAGGAAATAGTGTGGAAAAATCCGGATGGCACTATGCGCTGGAGAGAAGTTTACAGTTATAGCGGAAAAGTTCCTAAGGAAGTAAAAAACTTTAATGAAGAAAATAAGATAGAAACTATCAATCATTACGTTTATAACAAAAAGAACCAGTGTGTTGAAATGATGGTTAGCGATGGAGGTAAAAATATCTATGAACGTTACACGTGGGTCTACAATCCCATAGGTCCAAAAATTGAAATGAATCAATATTCGGGGAAAGACAAATTGATAGCACGAGAACTTTACAAATATAACGACAAAGGAGATATTATCACGACCCAAATATATGACGGTTCTTATGTTTTTAAATATGAAGAATATTGCGAATATACTTACGATTCAAAAAATAACTGGATAACCCAAAAGGTTACTCAAAAGAATATTCAGACCAAAGAAATTATTCCTAAATATTTTTACACCAGAGAATTTACTTACCGGTAAGGCAAAAACGATTGACAATTTACAAGTGTGGAGGGTGAGTAAAATGAAACCCGCCCTTCGACTTCGCTCAGGGGACGGGATTTCGCTCAGGGGACGAGGCTCTGCTGAATCACCGGGTAACAATCTTGGTTGAATGTATTTC
>CAYVGO010000015.1:27174-29878 GCA_964450725.1 uncultured Muribaculaceae bacterium | reverse complement strand
TAATTCATAATTCATAATTCATAATTCATAATTCATAATTCATAACTAAATATTGCTATGTACGACAAATCTTTTTTACAAACATTTTATATGCACTACACCAAACGTGTAGGCATAGCCAAGCAGATACTAAAGCGACCATTAACATTAACCGAAAAAATTCTTTATGCCCACCTGCATAAAGAACAAAAGTTACAACCTTATCGTCGTTTAACCGACTATGTTAATTTCTCCCCTGACCGTGTAGCGATGCAAGACGCTACGGCACAAATGGCATTGCTGCAATTTATGAATGCCGGAAGAAAAACCACAGCCGTACCTTCTACTGTCCATTGCGACCACCTGATACAGGCACAACACAACGCAGAGCAAGACCTTGCAACGGCCAACAAAACCAACCAGGAAGTCTATGATTTTTTACGCAGTGTATCCAATAAATACAACATTGGTTTCTGGCAACCCGGAGCAGGAATTATTCATCAGGTAGTGTTAGAAAATTACGCATTTCCCGGAGGAATGATGGTGGGTACCGATTCTCATACTCCCAATGCCGGAGGGTTAGGAATGATTGCTATTGGTGTCGGAGGTGCAGATGCGGTAGATGTAATGGCGGAATTACCTTGGGAACTAAAAATGCCTAAACTTATTGGAGTAAAGTTATCGGGTCAATTCAACGGGTGGACATCTGCCAAGGACGTCATTCTAAAATTGGCAGGAATTTTGACCGTCAAGGGAGGAACAAATGCCATTATCGAATATTTTGGAGAAGGCTGCGAAACACTTTCTGCAACGGGTAAAGCGACCATTTGCAATATGGGTGCAGAAGTTGGTGCTACAACCTCCATCTTCCCCTACGACAAGGCGGCAGAGAGATACTTAATCGCTACAGGAAGACAAGAATTGGTTACTTGGATTAATCAATGTGCCGATGAATTGGTGGCCGACAACGAAGTACTTCTTGAACCTGAAAAATATTATGACCAAATCATAGAAATTGACCTTTCATCCTTAGAACCTTACATCAATGGCCCCTTTACGCCAGATGCTGCTTATCCTGTTTCTGAGTTTGTAAAGATTGCTAAGGAAAAAGGATTTCCAGAGAAAATGGAAGTAGGACTAATTGGTTCTTGTACAAACTCTTCTTATGAAGACTTGGAACGTGCCGCTTCCATAGCACAACAAGCCATTGATAAAAAAATTAATATCAATGCTCAACTTATCATTAATCCGGGTTCAGAACAAGTACGCTATACAGCAGAAAAGGCAGGAATTTTAGATAAGTTTAAAACCATTGGCGGCGTCATCATGGCAAATGCCTGCGGCCCTTGTATCGGTCAGTGGAAACGTACGATGGAAGACCCTCAAAAAGCCAACTCTATTGTTACCTCCTTTAACCGTAACTTTGCCAAACGCAATGACGGCAATCCCAATACTCACGCCTTTGTAGCCTCACCTGATTTGGTCATGGCAATGACTTTAGCCGGAACTATTTATTTTAATCCTCTCACCGACACCATCATGAATCGTGAAGGTAAGCCGATAAAACTAACTCCTCCGCAAGGTCATGAATTGCCGAACAATGGCTTTACGGTTGAAAACAACGGATATATTGCACCTGCAATGACCGATGCTGAGGTCGTGATTAGCCCTGCATCTGACAGGTTACAACGGTTAGCAAAATTTCCGGCATGGACAGGCAAGAATTTAACAGATATGCCACTACTGATTAAAGTAAAGGGTAAATGTACCACAGACCATATTTCTATGGCCGGGCCTTGGTTAAAATACAGAGGACATCTTGAAAACATTTCAGACAACTTATTGATGGGTGCCGAAAATGCGTTTACCGGAGAAATCAATAAAGTCAGAAATGTAATAGACAACAGTATTGACAGTGTTTCTGCTACGGCTAAAAAATATAAGTCCGCAGGATTATTTTCTGTGGTGGTAGCAGAGGAAAATTACGGAGAAGGGTCATCTCGAGAACATGCCGCAATGGAGCCTCGATTTTTAAACGTATGCGCAATATTAGTCAAATCGTTTGCCCGTATTCATGAAACGAATCTGAAAAAACAGGGAATGTTAGCCCTTACATTTATCAATAAAGAGGACTATGACAAGGTGTTGGAGGGGGATAAAATCTCTATATTGGGATTGACGGAATTCAGCCCCAACAAACCATTGACCATAGAACTGTTGCACACATCGGGCAAAACCGAACGTTTTGAAGTACAACATACCTACAACGACCAACAGATAGCATGGTTTAAAGCAGGAAGTGCACTACAACTCAATCAAAAATAATTTTAGACCGTTGTAAAATACATTGAACTCTACATTATACTTTTCGTAATAAGAATGTATAATGTAGAGTTTTCTATTCTCAAATCTTGATGTATCCGGACAGAAAAGCCTCTCCTCACCTCCACCTCTGTTCGGCGGAATATATCGAAGAGTGTTAAGCGGCATTTGCAATGCCGCTTTTTTTTATGGTTGAATTTGCAACTCAACTACATTTTGCTGTATCGAATTAAAATTTGATGATGTTCCAAGCGGCATTGCAAATGCCGCTTAACACTCTCTGCTAATTATTCTACACATATTCCGCCGAACAGGGGACTAAAAGCCACTGTTTTTTCGTACTTTCCAAACTGAACAAGACTAAAAGCCACTGCTTATTCTTACTTTCCAAACTGAATAAGAC